>CAZSBU010000271.1:2699-3234 GCA_964605055.1 uncultured Caulobacterales bacterium
GCAAGATCGACGCGCCATCCGGCACGGCGCTGATGCTCGCGCGCGCCGCCGCCGGTGGGCGCGGCGTCTTGCTGGACGCGAAGGCTGCAGGCGCCGCCACTGGTCGGGCAGGCCTCCGCCGGGAGGGCGATATCGGCTTCGCCGTGAGCCGGGGCGGCGGCGTCGTCGGGGATCACGCGGTCACGTTCGTCGCCGAAGACGAGGCGGTCGTCCTGTCGCACCGCGCTTTTGATCGGGCCTTGTTCGCCCGTGGCGCGGTGGCGGCGGCGATATGGGCGTCGGCCCGCGCGCCGGGGCTCTACGACATGGAGGATGTGCTTGGTCTGAAAGACCTGCGCGCAGGCGCGGGCGACGCTTCATGATCAGATTCCATTTACCGTTTTCTGGGGAGGGTTCGTTAACCGGCATCGTGACAGTTTTGTAAGGTCAGCCGCGGCGTGCGGCGCCAGTCACGGGCTTTGTGCATGCGTAGTGAAATTCTGGCGGCGGGCGCGCTGGTTGCGATAGCCGTCGTGGCGGTCAATAGGCTCGATAA
>CAZSBU010000272.1:0-320 GCA_964605055.1 uncultured Caulobacterales bacterium
AGCACAATGGTAGTGCAGCAGCCTTCCAAGCTGAATACGCGGGTTCGATTCCCGCCACCCGCTCCAATTTCTCTTTTAGTCTCGATCCTGCGCGGTGCTTGGCGCCTGCCGCGCAAAGCCGTCGAGGAAAATCTGTGACGATGCCAGCCGCCGCCATACTCGACTTCACCGGTCGCGCCGTCATCGTCACAGGCGCGGCGCGCGGCATCGGCGCGGCCTGCGCGCGCGCCTTTGCGCAGGCGGGCGCGGGCGTAGTCATTGCTGACATCGACGAAGCGGGCGCTATCGCGCAGGCGACCGCCGAAGCCTACGATGCCCGA
>CAZSBU010000272.1:330-3198 GCA_964605055.1 uncultured Caulobacterales bacterium
ATCGCCGCCGAGACAGGTGCCGATTGCCGTCCCATAGCATGCAATGTCGCGAGCGATACGGATTGCGCCCGTCTCGTCGCGCAAGCCGTCGACGCCTTCGGGCGCATCGATGCGCTCGTCAACAATGCGGCGATTACCGCGCCCGGCGGCATTCTCGATCTCGATCCTGCCGACTGGGACCGGGCGATGGATGTCAATCTGCGCTCGGTGTTCATCCTGACCCAGATGGTCGCGCGCCGGATGATCGAGGCGGATGGGAACGCCGGGGCGCGAAGGCGCGGCGGGGCGATCGTTAACGTGTCGTCGGTCAACGCGGTGTTGTCGATCCCGAACCAGCTCGCCTATGTCGCGTCGAAAGGCGGCCTCAATCAGCTCACCAAAACGGCAGCTCTTGGGCTCGCGCCCTATGGCGTGCGCGTCAACGCCGTCGGTCCGGGCTCGATCATGACGGAGCTGTTGCAGACGGTGATGACTGACGCGGCCGCGCGCGAGCGCGTCCTGGCGCGCACGCCGATGGGCCGGCTCGGCGAGCCGGACGAGATCGCGCAGATCGTCCTTTTCCTCGCCAGCGACATGGCGAGTTACATCACGGGGCAGACGGTTTATGCGGACGGCGGGCGCCTCGCGCTGAATTATACCGTGCCGGTTTCCGCTTCTGACGCGACAAAAGAGCCGCCAGCAGATGACTGACGCGCGCCTTGCGGTCGATATCGGCGGCACGTTCACGGACATCGCGCTGGCGCGCGCAGACGGCGCGCGCTTTACGTTCAAGACGCTGACAACGCCGCGCGCGCCGGAGGAAGGCGTAATGGCGGGCGTCGCGAGCGCGCTGGCGGAGGCTGCGCTGTCGCCGTCCGATATCGGCGTCGTCATTCACGGAGCGACGCTCGCCACCAATGCGCTGATCGAGAAACGCGGAGCCAAGACCGCGCTCCTTGTCACCGAAGGCCATCGCGACAGCCTCGAAATGGCTTACGAAAACCGTTTCGAACAATATGACGTCATGATCGACCGGCCGCCGCCGCTCGTTCCTCGGTGGCTGCGCCTGCCCATTCGTGAGCGGATGAACGCGAGCGGCGCGCCGCTTGTTCCGCTTGCGCCGCAAACAGTGGCGGATGCGCTCGAAATTATCGAGGCCGAAGGCGTCGAAAGCCTCGCCGTAGCGTTTCTCCACGCCTACGCCAATCCGGCGCATGAGCGCGCCGTCGCCGAGATCGTCTCGCGCGCACGGCCCGATCTGCCGATCAGTCTCAGCTCGGAAGTCGCGCCAGAGATACGTGAATACGAGCGCCAGACGACGACCGTCGCCAACGCCTATGTCCGCCCACTGATGGAGCGCTATCTGCGCCGGCTCGGGGCGGCGCTCGCTGCGGGCGGATTTTCCTGCCCGTTCCTTTTGATGACCTCTGGCGGCGGCTTGTGCGGACTGGAGGCCGCCGCGCGATTTCCCGTGCGCCTCATTGAGTCCGGTCCTGCAGGCGGTGCGATCCTCGCGGCTTCGGTTGCGCGCAGTATTGGCCTTGAAACAGCTTTATCGTTCGACATGGGCGGCACGACGGCCAAGCTTTGCTTCATCGACAATGGCGCGCCGACGACCGCGCGCGTGTTCGAATGCGACCGCTCCTATCGTTTCAAGAAGGGTTCTGGCACGCCGCTGCGTATCCCCGTTATCGAGATGATTGAGATCGGGGCGGGCGGCGGGTCGATCGCCTCGATCGATCGGCTCGGGCGACTCGCTGTCGGCCCGGAAAGCGCTGGCGCGGAGCCGGGACCGGCCGCCTACGGACGAGGCGGCGCGGCGCCCACTGTCACTGACGCGGATATTGTCCTTGGACGCGTCGATTCCGTTCGGTTCGCGGCCGGGGCCATTGTGCTCGATACTGGCGCGGCCCGTCGCGTCATCGCCGAGTGCGTCGGCGCTCCGTTAAATCTTTCAACGGACGAGGCGGCGCACGGCGTCGCCGAGATCGTCGACGAAAACATGGCCGCTGCGGCGCGGGCGCATGCAAGCGAAGAGGGAAGAGACGTGCGCGCCGGGGCGCTTGTAGCATTCGGCGGCGCGGCGCCTCTGCACGCTGCGCGGCTCGCGGAAAAACTGGGAATTGATCGCATCGTCGTGCCGGAGGGCGCAGGCGTCGGTTCGGCGATCGGTTTCCTCATGGCGCCCGCCGCCTATGAGATCATCCGCAGTCTGCCCATGCGGCTCGATGCGCTCGACGGCGCACGCGTGCTGTCGCTCTTCGCCGATATGCGCGCAGAGGCCGAAGAGATCGTTCGCGCGGCGGCGCCGGGCGCGCCGATAATCGAGACGCGCGCAGCGTTCCTGCGTTATGCGGGGCAGGGGCATGAGATTGCGGCGCCCATTGGCGCCGGCGGCGCTGCGCTGACCGCAGTTGAATTGCAGACGTCGTTTGAGGCCGCCTATGCCGCGCTTTACGGGCGCACAATTCCGGGAATGGCGATAGAGGCGATGTCGTGGTCGCTGAAGCTCGCCGCCCCCGCTCCCGAAGCTCGGCTTGTTACGCCGCCGCAGGCGATTGCCCCTGCAACCATCATCGAGACGCGCGAGGCGTTTGACGCAGCGCATGGCAAGCGCGTTGCGCACGCCGTCGTGGCGCGCGCCGACATGCGCGCTGGCGACATCGTCAATGGGCCGGCGTTGATCGTTGAGAGTCAAACAACGACCGTCGTCACCGGCGCCTTCGACGCCCTCGCCGATGAGGCTGGCAATCTCGTCCTGATACGGAAGGGGCGGATATGAGCGCCAGCGATCCGATCCGGCTTCAGCTTCTCTGGGCGCGTCTCATCGCCATTGTCGAAGAGCAGGCGCAGACGCTGATCCGGACCGCTTTCTCGACGACCGTGCGC
>CAZSBU010000273.1:0-3158 GCA_964605055.1 uncultured Caulobacterales bacterium
CGGCGAAATCCTCGGCGTCGTCGGCGGATCGGGCACCGGCAAGTCGGTGCTGCTGCGCGCGATTGTCGGGCTGAAGCGTCCTTCAGAAGGCACCGTCGAGATCTTCGGCGAGGATTTCTACGCCGCGGATGAGACGGCGCGCCGTGTAATTGAGCGTCGCTGGGGCATTCTCTTTCAGGGCGGCGCGCTCTTCTCCTCCCTCACCGTGACCCAAAACGTCATGGCGCCGATCAATGAGCACCTCGATCTATCGTTTGCTCTGGCGACCGAGATTGCGGCGCTGAAGATTTCCATGTCTGGCCTGCCGCCGGACGCCGGGGCTAAATACCCGTCCGAGTTGTCAGGCGGCATGCAGAAGCGCGCTGGCCTTGCGCGCGCGCTCGCTCTTGATCCGGAAATCGTCTTTCTCGATGAGCCGACGGCTGGACTCGATCCGATCGGAGCCGCGAAATTCGACGAACTGATCCTCGATCTCAAGGAATCCTTAGGGTTAACGGTGTTTATGGTAACGCACGACCTCGACACGCTCTACTCGACCTGCGACCGGGTCGCGGTCATTGCGGAGAAAAAGGTGATCGCCGTCGGACCGCTCGACGAGGTTCGAGCGTCGCCCCATCCGTGGATCGCTGAATATTTCGGCGGACCGAGGGGGCGTACGGCGCTGTCAGCCGCAAAGCGGCGCACTGCGACCGCAGCCGAGTAACAGGGGCGTTGGCGCATGGAGACCCGGGCTAGCTACGTTCTCATCGGCGGTTTCGTGCTGATCGCGATCGCCATGGCGTTCATCTTCATTATCTGGCTCGGACAGAACCAGCGTGAATTCGATGAATATGACGTCGTCTTTCGCGAACGCGTATCAGGGCTTTCGGTTGGCGCCGCCGTGCGGTTTAACGGCATTCAGAAGGGTGAAGTCCGGGAACTGAACATCGATCCGGACAACCCCTCAATCGTTGTGGCGCGGGTGCGCGTCGACAACGACACGCCGATCAAGACTGATACACGTGCCGAACTCGAACTCGTCGGATTCACGGGCCTCGCCATCATTCAGTTTGTCGGCGGAAGTCGGGATCAACCGCTTCTTAAGGAGAACGTGCGCGGTGTGCCGAAAATCGAAGCGGACACCTCAGGACTCGCGGCGCTTTTCGCAGGCAGCGGCGACATCGTCGCCTCGATCAACCGTCTGCTGAATGAAGAGAACACTGACGCCGTAAGCAAGGCGCTTGCCGATCTCGCCATCGTTACAGGCGAAGTTGCGGCGCGTAAAGACGACATTGGCGCGACGCTCGCGAACGCTGCAATTATCTCGCGCGATCTCGCTGCATTTTCAGGCCGCCTCGACAAGATTGCGGCGGACCTTGACGCCCTGCTGGCGGAGGACGCGCCAGCGACGCTCGCAGAAACCGACCTTGTCTTGCGCGAGGCGCGCACGCTCCTTGCCGATATCCGCGCTGTCGTGGCTGAAAACCGCGAACCTATCGCCATTTTCACTGAAGACGGTCTCGCCCAGATCGGCCCGGCCGTTGTCGAGGCGCGTCAGTTGTTCCGAACGTTCAATCAGGTTCTGCGTGAAATCGACCGCGATCCGCGCGGCTATCTCCTTGGCGAATCGACGCCGCGCTATGAAGCGAGCGAGAAATGAAAAAGCTTGGATCTATTTTCCTCATCTTGTGCGCTCAGGGCTGCATCTCGGTGCTGCCCGACGGCAAACCCGCCTCGGACCGCTATCAGCTCAGCTCGGTCGCGATGGAGGCGGCCGCACAGACGCCCGTAACGTGGAGCCTCAGCGTCGACGACCCGTCGGCGACGCGCGCCCATGACACGTCGATGATCGTGTTGATGCGCGAGGGATCGCGGATCGAATACTTCTCCAGCGCCGAATGGGTCGATCGCGCGCCGCGACTGTTTGCGTCGGCGCTCGTGCGAAGCTTCCAGAACTCCGGCCGCATCACCGCAGTCGCCTCGCGCGGCGAGCAGCCCCATTCAAAATTCATTCTGCAGACGGATATACGTGATTTCCATGCGGATTACGCCGACGGCGAGCGAACGGCCGTTACATCCGTTCATGCGCGACTAGCCGATGCGCGCGGGCGCGCCTATGCGGCGCGGCTGTTCGAGGCGCGCGTTCCAATGGGGCGCGATTCCGCCCGCGACGCGGCGGACGCCCTCAATGAGGGAAGCAGGCAGGTGATCGCCGAGATCGTCGCCTGGACGCTGGATGCCGGCGAACAGGCCGAGGCTGCGCGCACAGCCGAAGCAGGGACGGAACGCGCCGCCGATCTTCAGGCGAAATAGCCGACCGTCGCGCCGATCAGCAGGTAAACGCGGCCAAGCGGCGAGGAGAGATATTCTTCTAGTTCCTCGTCTGCGGTCTCCGAGGTGGTCGCGTCTTCCAGGAGGCGTTCGAACCCTTGCAGAAATTGATGGATGGCTTTCTCGAAAGAGCGGTCGCGCGCCGATTCGCTCCGCATGCGCCGTTTGACGTCAGCCTCATTCAGCCGCAATAGCCGGTTGGCGAAAACGTTGCGGTCGCCCCGTTCGAAGCGGTCGAGCAGCGCCGGCGGCGGCGCGCCATAGAGCCGCGTTTCAAGATCGAGCGTGAACGCCTGCAGATCCTGAATGATGCGCACGGCGGCGGCGGCGTCCGGCGTTTTCTGCTGCGCGCGCTGATTTGACTGCGGCGGCGCGCCCGCCCCACGCGATCCATTGTCGGCCGCAACGCGTTCGGCCTTCCCCAGATCCAAAGGTTCGGCGTCGTCGGTCGCGGTCAGGATTTCGCGCCAGCTGACGCCTTCCTTGGTGCGTCCGTCGGCGGCTCGCTCATCCGGGGGTGGGCTATCGGCTGATTGCTGATCGCGCGCAGCCTTGCGCATCTCGATCGGCTCTTCGCTGCGCGACGCTCTGCTCGCGTTAGACTTTGGCGCGCCGGATTTTTCGGCATGCAGGCGTATCGGTTCGGCGGATCGGGCCCCGTTCCTGCTGTCGGCGTCAGCTGGCTTTGCGCCCGCTGCGCGGCGCTGCGGCTGGGGCGGCGTTACGTCGGGTTCAGCTTGCGGCGCTGGCTTTAATTGTTCCGCATCAGGACGGGGCGCGGTATCGCACGGCGGGAGCGATCAGCTGGTGGGACACGGCGGTCCAGCACGGTGGCAAGGAGCTGTCGT
>CAZSBU010000274.1:0-3075 GCA_964605055.1 uncultured Caulobacterales bacterium
TTGTCGCCGCGCTCGGCGTTATCTCGACCGCCTCGCCGCAAACCCAGATTGGGCTCATCGCGCTTGCTGCTGTCGCCTGCACGTTCGCATCCGCCTCGCAGGATATTCTGATCGACGCCTGGCGGATCGAAGTTGCCGATGAGGAGACGCCGCTCGACCTTCTCTCGTCCGTCTATCAGATCGGCTATCGCTTCGCTGCCATTCTCGGCGGCGCCGGCGCTCTTATGGTCGCGGCGCGGATCGGCTGGAACGATACGTTCGTCGCGCTTGCCGTATTGATGACCGTCGCCGTTTCCGGCGTGTTTCTGGCGCCCGACGGCCCTGTGCGGCGCAAGGCGCTCATCCTGAAGAGCGAAGCTCTGCCGCCGCGCTGGCGCAACATCGCCCTGACGCCGGTCTTGCTCGGCTGGGGTTGGTCTTTCGCCGCGCTCTTCGGGTTCATGGCCCTCGCGCTCAATGCGCCCGACATGGCGAATGCGCGGGCGTTCACCATTGAAAAGGGACCGTTGATCATCATCGCCTCGGTCATCTTTCCGGTCGCCGTCGCGGCGTACATGCTGCGGCTTGAGGGGCGGGAGGCCGACGCGCGCGCATCGGCGACCTGGCCGATGCAGGGCGCGCTCGATGCAATTTACGCCTCGGTTCTGGCCCCGATGTCGGATGTGGTGCGCCGGCTTGGCGTGAGCGCTATTCTCGTCCTCGCGCTAATTCTGTCCTATCGGTTCGCCGATCTGGTGTGGGGCGCCTTCGCGTTTCCATTTTACATGGGGGACGCCAACGGGGCGCTGGGCCACACCAATGACGAGGTCGCCATCGCCTCGAAAGTCTTTGGCTCGTTCATGACCTTCTTCGGCATTGCGGTCGGCGCTGCGGCGATCCTTCGTTTCGGCCGTATGCCCTGCCTGTTTGTCGGCGCGGTGATGGCAGCGGCGACGAACCTCATCTTCGCGGATCTGGCGCTCGGCGGATCGAGCGTAGACGCGGTGATGCGCACGCTTGGACTGTATCCCGTGCTTGCCGGCCTGCAACCTCTGGCGACCTTTCTGACGCTTGACGTAACGATGAACGAAGCGCTGGCGCGCCTGATGCTGGCGATCGCCGCCGAAAACCTGGCCGTTGGATTCGCCAGCGCCGCGTCGGTCGCCTACCTGTCGTCGATCGTCAATCCACGCTACGCCGCCGTGCAATACGCGCTTTTCGCTTCGCTGACGATGCTGATCGGTTCGCTCGGGCGCGGCGCGCTTGGCGAACTTATCGCCGCGCGCGGCTATGCCTATGTGTTCGTACTGACAGCGGCGCTCGGCCTCTTTGCCGTTGTCGCCTCGGGTCTTGAGTGGCGCCGTCAGGCGCGCCTTGCGCAAAAGGCCGCCTTGGGCGCCTAGCCCTCAACAGGCTTGCCCGCCGCGAGGCACGCGTCGAGGTCTGGTCTTGGATCGTTTGCGCGCTTCGCCGCCGCTTCGACATGGGTGCTGCGCGCCTCCCGGCCCGGCCCGGCCTGTTCCTCCGGGTAAAGAATAACAACCAGATTGCACGCGGCGAGCGCGTAACGGCGATATTCGCCCGGCCCTTCGATGCGCGTCAGTTGCGGCGGGCCAAGCCGCTCATCGATCTCTTTCGCAGACTTACCTATTACATCTGCGCGGGCAAAGACCGGCTTTGCAGGAACGGCTTTCGCGGCCGCAGCCGCTGGCGCTGAACGCTCTCCCGTGGTCGCAGGGCCCGTGGCGCAGGCCGAAAGCAACAGCGCGGAAAAGCCCGCCGCACCGATAGCGATGCGCCTGATGGAGGAAACGGGTCGTCGCGTCTGGTCTGTCGAGGTCATAACGGCTATAGAGCCGAGACTGGCCTGCGAGATCAAGCGTTTAGCGGTTAACGATCAGAATCCGTTCTGACCTCTGGTCTTGGCCATGGTCCTCGCCGCTCATATCCTCCAAACCCGATGCTTTAATTACTAAGAAAAGGCCCGCAATGTCTGACCATGCTCCTGACGCCGCCCCGCTAGACGTCATTGGCGTCGGCAACGCCATTGTCGACGTTCTCGCTCCTGCGGACGATGCGTTTCTCGCCCGGCACGCCATCCCGAAAGGCGGCATGCTGCTGATCGACGAGGCGGCTGCGCGGCGCGTCTATGACGACATGGCGCCGGGCGTCGAAATCTCAGGCGGCTCCGCGGCGAACACGATCGCCTGCCTTGCCTCGCTCGGCGGCCGAGGCGGGTTCATCGGCAAGATCGCCGAGGACGCACTGGGCGATATTTTCCGCCACGATCTGCGGGCGATGGGCGTTGTATTTGACACCGCTCCGTTGTCTGGCGGACCGGCGACCGCGCGCTGCCTCATCAACGTGACGCCGGACGCGCAGCGCTCCATGACGACCTATCTCGGCGCGGCGGCCCTCGTCTCGCCTGATGACATTGACGCCGACCTCATCGCCAGCGCGGCGATCACCTATTTCGAAGGGTATCTTTTCGAGCAGCCCGTCGCGCGCGAGGCGTTCGTGCGGGCCTGCGACATCGCGCGCGCCGCATCCCGCCGCGCCGCGATTACCTTGTCGGACGCAAGCTGCGTCGAGCGCCAAAAGGCGAACTTCCTCGACTTCATCGGCGCCCATGTCGACATCGTGCTTGCCAATGAGCGCGAGGCGGCCGCCCTGTTCGACACTGACGATCTTGCCGCCATGATTGCGGCCGCGCGCGACATCGCACCGCTTTTCGTGATCACCCGGTCAGAGCACGGATCAGTTCTCGTGCCGCGGCGGGGCGAGGCGATCAACGTGCCGGCCGTGCCGCCGGAAAAGCTCGTCGATACGACAGGCGCGGGCGACGCCTACGCCGCCGGGCTCTTGTTCGGGCTGGCGCGCGGGCGCGACCTCGCCGCCGCCGGCGCGCTCGGCTCCATCGCCGCCTCGGAAGTGATCAGCCATTACGGCGCGCGCCCCCAGGCGAGCCTGAAGAAACTGGCGGAAGGCGCGGGGCTACTCTGACGAAATCGATGAAGCGGGGAGAGGAGACCAGTCGATGAAAGCATTGCGCGTTGTGGCGATTGCGCTGGCGGGCGTCGTCATCCTCGGTGGGTT
>CAZSBU010000275.1:0-3053 GCA_964605055.1 uncultured Caulobacterales bacterium
TGCGCCCACTTCCGGCTCAGCGACGATCGAATGGATCCACTGATAGGCGGCGTCAATTTTGGCCTTGTCGCTGGATGAGATTTTGATCAGGCCCTCATCGTCAATATTGACCTTCGCGCCCGTCTTTTCGACGATTTCGCGAATGATCTTGCCGCCGGTTCCGATGACTTCGCGAATCTTGTCTTTCGGGATCTGCATGGTCTCGACACGGGGTGCGTATTCGCCGAGCTCCTCGCGTGCGCCCGTAAGCGCCTTGTTCATCTCCCCGAGAATGTGCATGCGCCCATCCTTTGCCTGAGCAAGGGCGATACGCATGATTTCCTCAGTAATTCCGGCGATCTTGATGTCCATCTGTAGCGAAGTGATGCCCTGATCGGTGCCGGCGACCTTGAAGTCCATGTCGCCGAGATGATCTTCATCCCCGAGAATGTCGGACAGAACGGCGAATTTTTCACCCTCGAGGATCAGACCCATGGCGATACCGGCGACCGGCCTTTTGACCGGCACCCCTGCATCCATCATCGCCAGCGATGACCCGCATACCGTCGCCATTGAAGATGAGCCGTTCGACTCGGTGATCTCCGACACGAGGCGGATGACATAGGGGAATTCTTCCTGCGATGGCAGGACGGCGCGAAGAGCGCGCCAAGCGAGTTTACCGTGACCGATCTCGCGCCGGCCTGTGCCGCCCATGCGTCCGGTTTCGCCAACCGAATAAGGCGGAAAATTGTAGTGCAGCAGGAACTGTTCCTTATGCATGCCGGTAAGGGAGTCGACATATTGCTCGTCCTCGCCCGTGCCGAGCGTGGCGACCACGAGCGCCTGCGTCTCGCCGCGCGTGAACAAGGAAGATCCGTGCGCGCGGGGCAGCACGCCGGCTTCAGCCACGATCGGTCGGACCGTCTTGGTATCCCTGCCGTCTATCCGGAGCCCCGTCGACAGGATGTCGTTGCGGACGATGTCACCCTCAACTTCCTTGAAAAGCGACCCGACGGTCGCTTTCGGCAGGGCGTTCGGGTCTTCTTCGTTACACAGCGCCTCGACGGCTTTCGCCTTCGCTGCCTGCACTTTTTCCACGCGAGCCTGCTTGCGCTGCTCGGCGTAGGCGGCGCGCAGCTCGTCAGCAACGAGCGAGCGAATCCGCCCCGCGGGCTCCGCGTAATCAGCGGGCGTGAAATTCCACGGTTCTTTCGCACTGTCTTCGGCAAAATCGATAATGAGGTTGATCGCCTCCCGGCACGCCTGATGGCCGAAGACGACGGAGCCCAGCATGGTCTCCTCTGAGAGTTCAGAAGCTTCGGATTCAACCATCATGACGGCGTTCGACGTCGCCGCGACAACGAGGTCCAGTTTGGTGTCTGGCATCTGGTCGATCGACGGGTTCAGCATATACTGGCCGTCAATATAGCCGACGCGCGCTGCGCCAATGGGTCCGAGGAACGGCACGCCAGAGATCGTCAGCGCGGCGGACGACGCGATCAACGCCACTATATCAGGATCATTCTCGAGATCATGAGAGAGCACCGTAGCGACAACCTGCACCTCGTTCTTGAACCCCTTCGCAAAAAGCGGGCGGATCGGACGGTCGATCAGGCGAGACGTAAGCGTCTCTTTTTCAGTGGGACGGCCTTCGCGTTTGAAATAGCCGCCGGGAATGCGGCCGGAGGCGTAAAACTTCTCCATATAATGGACAGTCAAGGGGAAGAAGTCGAACTTCGGATCGGCTTGTTTTGCGGCGACAACGGCGGCGAGAACAGAGGTCTCGCCGTAAGTGGCGAGCACCGCGCCATCGGCTTGACGAGCGATGCGCCCGGTCTCCAGGGTCAGCGTTCGGCCGCCCCATTCAATCGACTTCTTCGTGATCGTAAACATAGTCTCTCTTTCTTCAGGTGACGCGGGACGCGGATCGTCCCAGCGCAACGGACATCCGGCCTCCCCCATGGGAAACCGGCAGAAAACCGCCTTCGACCCGCGGCGGGGGTCCAAATGGACAAACAGCGCGGGTCGTAAAGGCGGCGGCGCGGTTTTCTGATCGGGTCTGTTCCGAGCCGCGCCGGCCGGGCAGATCAAAGCCCGCTCTGTTCAGAGCGGACCACCGGAAACCCTATTTGGGCTGCATCCGGATTGCGCCGTCTAGTCTGATGACGGCCCCGTTGAGCATCGTGTTGCGACAGATTTCCATCGCTAGCGAGGCAAATTCTTCTGGTTTTCCAAGGCGTTTCGGGAACGGAACCATGGCGGCGAGGGCGTCTTGGACCTTTTGGTCCATGCCCGCCATCATGGGCGTCCAGAATATACCGGGGGCTATGGTATTGCAGCGAATGCCCACATTCATGAGGTCACGGGCTACCGGCAGCGTCAGGCCAACAACGCCTGATTTTGAGGCGCCATACGCTGCTTGTCCGATTTGACCCTCGAAAGCGGCGACCGAAGCCGTGTTGACGATGACGCCGCGTTCGCCGTCCTCGAGCGGATCCAGCCTTTCCATCGCCTCCGCGACAAGCCGGATGCAATTAAACGTCCCGACGAGGTTGATGTCGATGACGCGACGGAATGCGTCCAGGCGGTGCGGCCCGTTTTTGCCAACGGTTTTCTCGCCCGTAGCGATCCCGGCGCAGTTGATAAGGATGCGTGGCGCGCCGATGGCGGAGATCGTGGTTTCCAGCGCTGCCGTCACGCTCGCCTCGTCGGCGACGTTTGTCTCGCAGAAGACGCCGCCCAGACGCGCTGCGTGGGCGACGCCCTTTTCGGCGTTCATATCCCAGATAGCAACGCTCGCGCCGGCGTCAGCGAGCGCAATAGCGGTCGCGCCGCCAAGTCCCGATGCGCCGCCCGTGATAACAGCCGAAACGCCCTGTATCTTCACGCGCGACGTCTCCCCTGCGACGCGATCACCGGCGCAAGCCCAGGCGCTCGATCAATGACTGATAGCGCGCTTCGTCTTTCGTTTTAACGTAATCGAGAAGGCTTCGCCGTTGCGAGACGAGTTTCAGTAGACCCCGGCGCGAGTGGTTGTCCTTCTTGTGATCTTTGAAATGCTCGGTCAGGTTGGC
>CAZSBU010000276.1:0-3033 GCA_964605055.1 uncultured Caulobacterales bacterium
CAAGAGAGCGCCCCCGCCCGTCAGCACGATGCCCTTGTCGACGATGTCAGCGGCGAGTTCCGGCGGCGTCGCCTCAAGCGCGACTTTCACCGCCTCTATGATCTGGCTTACCGGTTCGGCAAGCGCCTCGGCGACCTGGGCCTCGCCAATGCGCACTTCTTTTGGCACGCCGTGCATCAGGTCGCGGCCCTTGATCTGGATCGTCACGCCAGAGCCTTCGGTCGGGATCATGGCCGAGCCGACTTCCTTCTTGATGCGCTCGGCTGAAGCCTCGCCGATCAAGAGATTATACATGCGGCGAATATAGCCGATGATCGCCTCGTCCATCTTGTCGCCGCCAACGCGCACCGAGCGCGAATAGACGATGCCGCCGAGGGACAGAACGGCGACCTCGGTCGTGCCGCCGCCGATATCGACAACCATCGAGCCGGTCGGTTGCGTGACGGGAAGGCCCGCGCCGATAGCGGCCGCCATGGGCTCCTCGATCAGTTCAACTTTGCGTGCGCCTGCCGAAAGGGCCGATTCCTGGATTGCGCGTCGCTCGACGGCGGTCGCGCCAGAAGGCACGCAGACGACAATACGGGGGCTGGCGAAAGACCGCCGGTTATGAACCTTGCGGATGAAGTGCTTGATCATCGCTTCGGCGACTTCGAAGTCAGCGATAACGCCGTCGCGCATCGGGCGGATCGCCTCGATCTCTCCGGGCGTGCGCCCCAGCATATCCTTCGCCTCGTTTCCCACGGCGCGCACAATCTTGCGGCCTTGACGGGTCTCGATGGCGACCACTGAAGGCTCGTTCAGAACGATGCCGCGGCCTTTGACGTAGACAAGCGTGTTGGCCGTCCCGAGGTCGATCGCCATGTCCGCGGAAAGCATGCCAAACAGAGTGGAGAGCATGGACGGTTCCTATCGCCGGTTGTTGTTTGCGCGACGATCTTTAACGTTAATCGGTTCCAAAATCGTCAACAAATACCGCCGGAAGGCCCGCGCAAACGGAATTCTCGGCTGTCGAGCGCATACATAAGCAGATTCCCGTGACGTGTGCGGGTAATCAGGGGCGCCAGCCCGATTTTTAAAATCCATCGCGCGGCTGCCGCAAGCGGACGAATAGCCAGCGCACGAGAACCAGAAAGCCAAGCCATGCCCCGATCACGCCCGCCATCACGGCGAGCGCCATCGGATCGCGCCGGGTAAAGAATTCTACCAAGCCGTCGATCCCCCTGCCGAGATCGGCCTGTTCAGGGGTCAAAGCCCCGAGCGTCGCGACAAAGCCGATCTTTGGCACAATTCCGAGCCCGGTCCCGACCGCATATTTCCAGAGCGGTATATGCGCCGCCCCGGCCGCCGCATTGACGACAATGAACGGGGCGGAAGGGACGACCCGCACCAGCGCGCTCGCCAGCACGCCGTGCCGGCCAAGAAAGTCGATCAGCGATTGAATGCGCTCCCCGCCGAACCGCCGCACCCATACGCCTCCGAACATGTGGCCGAGCCAGAACGTGAAGATCGCGCTGATCATGGTCGCGAGCCACGCATAGACAGCGCCGTTGAGCGGACCGAATGTCAAAATGGTCGCCGTGATCAACAGGATCTGAGGAAATCCTGTCAGCGCCAGGAGGACGAATACCGAGATGACGGCCGGGATCGCCCATGGCGAATCAGCCGCCCGGATCATCATTTCGCTGAGCGCGCCCGACTCGTCGAGGTGCAGCCAGCGCTGACCGAAGAAAAACATCAGCCCGACGAAAAACAACAGAACCGCTGAGACGAGCAGCGACGTCGCCGCTTTTGCGTCCATACGGTTCAGGAATCTCCCGAGACGCCGGAGGAATTCAAACATCGAACTTCAAGCCTCGCCGCGTCCGCGCCCGCACCGGTATCAGCCAAAGCGCGCCACAATCGTCTGCGGTCGGATGGGGAAAGCCTTGCGGATGTCCGTACCGATCGGTTGACTTCAGCGCGCCCCGGGCCGTTCCCCAAACCGTCAGGCCTGAGGAAATGTGATAAAAGCACACAAATGTGAATGCAATGGACGACGCCCTAGCGTTCTGAAATTTCAGACTTTTCAAGTTGTGCAATCAGTGCGGCCAGGCCCCGATCAATCTCTGATTCTCTTGGCCAGTCGGCAGTCTGGTTGCGAAACCAAGTGGTCTGCCGCTTGGCGAGCCGACGGGTGTTTTGCGCGCCAAGCGCCAGCGCCTCGCCAAGCGTCAGCGATCCATCGAGACAACGCATGAGTTCAACGGCGCCGACCGCCTTCATCGCCGGCAAGGCCGGATCGAGCCTCCGGTCGGCAAGGCGGCGCGCTTCCTCCAGACCGCCATTTGCCGCCATCGCCGCAAACCGCGCCTCAATCCGTCGATAGAGTTCTTCGCGCGGCGGATCGAGAATGAGCCGCGCCACGGCTGAAGCGAAAGGCGCAGGCGCCGCGGATTGCCATTCGGAAAGCGGCCGGCCGGTTGCTTCAAATATTTCCCAGGCGCGCAAATGCCGCTGCGTGTCGGCGGGCGCAAGGCGCGCCATTGCGGGGTCCCGCGCGAGCACCTCGGCCCTGAATGCAGCCAGGCCGATCAAATCAAGGCGCGCCCGCGCCTCCGTGCTTATTGCGGCGGGCACGTCGGGCGCGGGCGCAAGTCCGCCTTCGAGTGCGCGGAAATAAAGGCCCGTGCCGCCAACGACGATGGCGAGGCGCTCGCGTGCGTGAACGCTCGCGATGATGTCAAGCGCCGCCCGCGCCCAGCGTCCCGCCGAATAGCGCGTCGCGGCGTCGACGAAGCCATAAAGATGGTGCGGCGCGCGCGAAAGGTCGTCAGCAGCCGGGCGCGCCGAGAGAATGTCGAGGTCGGCGTAGACCTGAATAGCGTCGGCGTTGACGATCTCGCCGCCCGTCGCCTCGGCGAGCATCAGCGCGAGCGCCGACTTGCCGCTCGCCGTCGGCCCTGCAATAAACGCGCTCTTTCTAGCAAAACCGTCCGGCATCGGAATGTCTGATAGCGTAATCGTCCTTATCTGCAATCCCGATCAGCCGGCGCT
>CAZSBU010000277.1:0-3025 GCA_964605055.1 uncultured Caulobacterales bacterium
CCCAATATCGCGAGCTTGCCGCCTTCGCACAGTTCGGCTCCGACCTTGACGCGACGACCCAGCGCATCCTCGCGCGCGGCGACCGCCTGACCGAGCTGATGAAGCAGGGCCAGTTCTCGCCGCTGCAGGTCGAGGAGCAGGTCTGCGTGATCTTCGCCGGCGTCAACGGCTATCTCGACAAGATCCCGACCAAGAAGGTTGGCGACTTCGAGAAGGAGTTCCTGCGCAAGCTGCACGCCGACCACGCCGATCTTCTGAAGGCGATCCGCGACACCGGCAAACTGGACGAGAGCAGCGAGAAGAAGCTTGAAGGCGTGCTCGACGCCTTCGCGAAGCAGTTTGCGTAGAACTTTATGACTCGGGTGTTTGCAGTGGTTTTAACTCTTTTTATGGCTAGCTGTGGACATCCGAATAATGCCGTTGATCGCAGCGTTTTTTGTCAGAATGCAGCGAGGATTGTAGCGTTGTATTCGCTGAGTTATTCCGGTGACTATCCGGTTGACCTCACCGGAAATGATCATCGTCGATCCGAGTTAGCTGCATCGAATTTCGAGCTTGCGAAATGTGATCCAGCTTTGATCCCAGCTGCGTTTGAAAAGCTCGATCAGGCGACAATCACCAAATCCGCTACCTAGGTATCTATGCCCTCCCTTAAAGCCCTCAAAAACCGGATCGCTTCCGTCAAGTCGACGAAGAAGATCACCAAGGCGAAGCAGCTCGTCGCCGCCGCGAAACTGCGCCGCGCGGAAGAGGCCGCCAAGGCTGCCCGTCCGTATACGGAGCGGATGGAGCGCGTGCTCGCCAACCTCGCCGCCGGGGCGAAGGACAATCCCAATGCGCCGAAGCTCCTCGCCGGCACAGGCAAAGACGACACCCATCTCCTGATCGTCGCGACCGCCGACAAGGGCCTGTGCGGCGGCTTCAACTCCTCGATCGTGCGCCTTGCCCGCGAGCATATCGTGCGGCTGCAGGGCGAGGGGAAGAAAGTCCGAATCATGAGCGTCGGCCGCAAAGGCGCCGATCAGCTGAAGCGGCTCTATGGCGATCTCATCATTGACCGCCGCGATTTCCTCGACGTGCGCCAGATCGGTTTCGCGCAGGCGCAAGCGATCGCCGATCGCGTGCTTGCGATGTTCGAAGCAGGCGAGTTCGACGTTGCGACGCTGTTTTATGGCACGCTGAAGTCTGTGATCTCCCAAGAGCCGACGGCGCAGCAGATCATTCCAGCGCGCGCCGGCGCCCTTCGTGACGCCCCGTCCCCTCATCCTGAGGGCGAGCGGAGCGAGCGTCTCGAAGGACGGGGGGGCGGGGCTCCTCAGGGTGAAGGAAAAACGGGCGCCGACCTGAAAGGCGCGATCTACGAATACGAGCCCGACGAGGAGGAAATCCTCAAGGCGCTATTGCCGCGCTATGTCGCTGTGCAGATCTTCCGGGCGCTGTTGGAAAACGTCGCCTCGGAACAGGCGGCGTCCATGACGGCGATGGACAACGCCACGCGCAATGCGGGCGAAATGATCAACGGGCTTACGCTGCAATATAACCGCGCGCGGCAGGCCCAGATCACCAAGGAGCTGATCGAGATCATCTCGGGTGCGGAAGCCCTTTAGGGAGACAGACGATGGCGCAAGCAAGAACCAAAGCGAAGGCGCAAGGCGGGCGCGACGGCAAGACGACGATCGAGGGATCGAACGTCTGGTTTGCGCTGGCGATCCAGAAGGAGCTCGGGGGGTCGGGCGCCGGTTCGAATCCGGAGCAGTTCTTCGCGCTCGGCTATTCTGCGTGTTTCTCTTCAGCGCTGAATTACGTCGCCGGGCAACAGAAGATTGACGTATCGAAGTCCACGGTTGCCGCGGATGTGGGCATTACCGCCAGCGAAACCGGCTTCGGTCTCGATGTCGTGCTCGAAGTGCATATCCCCGGCATGTCGGAGGCTGACGCCAAAGCCCTCGTCGACGCGGCGCACCAAGTCTGCCCCTATTCCAAGGCGACGCGCGGGAATATTCCGGTCACTCTGAAAATCGTTTGATTTGCTAGCATTGACAGCAATGCTGTCAATCCCTAAATGTACGAGTATGAAAACGTTAACGGTCAGACAAGTCCCGGACGAGGTGCATGAAGCGCTGCGGATATCCGCCGCGGAGATGGGACGCAGCGTCGAAGAACACGTGCGTCAACTGCTCGCCGCCAGCGCTGCGCAGCGCCGCCGTTCCGTCGACAACAAAGCGGCGTTGCAGGACCTGCAGTCTTATGTCGGAAGCCTTTACGGCGGTTCGCCGCCGCAGGGGGTTGCCGACGAGTTTATCGCCGAGCGCCGCGAAGAAGCGCGCCGCGAATGGGAAAAAGACACCCGATGATTGTCATCGACGCATCCGCGATGCTTGCGTTTCTGCACGCAGAACGCGGCTATGACCGCGTCGGCGCGGCCATATCGAATGGCGTGATGTCGGTTGTTAATTTTGCGGAGGTGCTGCAGAAGTTCGTCCGCAATGGAAAACCAATTGAAGGGGTCGCCGCCCGGCTGATGGGCGTTGGCCTCACGATTGACCGGCCCGCGGAAGACGACGCGCCGTTGGTGGCGCGGCTTGGCCAACTGAAAGATCTATCGCTCGGCGATCGCTTCTGCGTCGCCGCCGGGGCGCGCCTGAAGATGCCTGTCCTGACTGCAGACCGCGCCTGGGCGAGCCTTGAATTGCCGGTGGCGGTCGAATTAATCCGATAACGGAATAGATGTTGAAGGGATAAATCATGAGCAAAGAAGGCCGCATCAGCCAGGTTATCGGGGCCGTCGTCGACGTCTCCTTCGATGGGCATTTGCCGTCGATCCTGAACGCGCTCGAGACCAAAAACGGCGAGCACCGCCTCGTGCTTGAGGTCGCCCAGCACCTCGGCCAGAACACGGTTCGCACCATCGCGATGGACTCGACCGAGGGGCTCGTCCGTGGTCAGAAGGTCACCGATACGGGCGGCGCCATCTCGGTGCCAGTGGGCGAGGGAACGCTCGGCCGCATCATGAACGTCATCGGCG
>CAZSBU010000278.1:0-3013 GCA_964605055.1 uncultured Caulobacterales bacterium
AAACGCCTTGCGCTCGCGGGTGTAGTCGATGGTTGCATCTATCGTCTTGTCCATCGCAACGAGGCCAGAAAGCGCGCCCCATAGCCGCTCCTCCTGAAATTGCAGCATCTGGTACATGAACCCGGCGCCTTCATCGCCGATACGATAACGCTGCGGCACGCGGAGGTCTTCGAAAAAGAATTGCGCAGTATCGGAGGACCGCATGCCGAGTTTTTTCAGCTTGCGCGCGATCTCAACGCCTCTTCGATGCTTGCCATCGTCGCCCTTGAGCGGCACGGCGATGAGCGTTTTGTTGCGATGCGCGCTGTCGTCGGAGGTATTGGCGAGCAGACACATCCAGTCCGCCTGCACACCGTTGGTCGTCCACATCTTGCCGCCGTTGATGACGTAATCATCGCCATCCTTGCGAGCTGTCGTCTTGATGGAAGCCACATCCGAGCCCGATCCGACTTCCGACACGCCAAGGCAGGCAACGTAATCGCCGCTGATCGAGGGTTTGAGAAAATCCTCCTTCGCCGCATCCGAGCCAAACCGCGCAAGCGCGGGCGTCGCCATATCCGTCTGTACGCCGATCGCCATGGGGATTGATCCGCAATTTATGTGGCCGAGGGTCTCGGCGACGACCGCGCCATAGGACCAGTCGAGCCCCATCCCGCCATACGCTTCCGGCTTTGTCACGCCGAGGAGACCGAGATCGCCAAGCCCCTTGAAGACCTCATGGGCCGGAAAAATTTCGGCCTCTTCCCATTCATCGACATGCGGATTGATCTCCGTTTCGATGTAGCGCTTCAACGTCTGACGAAGCTGTTCGTGTTCCGCTGTAATTTGCATGGCGTTTCTTCTCCAAAAAACTTTCCCGGCGTCATGTTTAACTGTCCGGATAGAAAATAGGCGCGGGCGTCAGTCTCTACATCCTCGCTACGCCAAAGGTATTCGGTCGCAAACGGCGCGCCGCCGCTTCAGCGATCGTGTCGAGACAGAATGTCAGCGTCCGGCGCGTGTCGCGCGGATCGATCAGTCCATCATCCCACAGGCGCGCGGTGGCGAACAGCGCCGTTGATTCCTCGTCGTATTTGTCGATGATGGTCTTGGCCATGGCGTCGAGGTAAGCAGCGTTCGGCTCCTCGCCGCGCTTGCGCGAGCCCTCCTCCGCGACGATACGCATCGTCTTCGCCGCCTGTTCCCCGCCCATGACCGCAATGCGATTGTTTGGCCAGGCGAAAATAAATCGCGGACCAAATGCCCGCCCGCACATGCCGTAATTCCCGGCCCCGAACGAAGCGCCAATATGCATGGTAATCTTCGGCGATGTCATGTTCGTCACGGCCTGGATCATCTTGCTGCCATGCTTGACGATGCCGCGCTGTTCCGCATCTGTCCCTACAAGATATCCGGTCGTGTTCTGAAGAAATATGACGGGCGTATCGGTCTGGCACATGAGTTGAATGAATTGAGCAGCTTTTGCCCCGCCATCGGCGTCGATCGGGCCGTTATTGCTGATAATTCCGACGCCGTGGCCGCCGATCGCCGCCTGAACGCAAACGGTTGGCGCGCCAAACCCGTCCTTGAAGCCTATGAGGTCAGAACCGTCGACGATGCGCGCGATGGTTTCGCGTACTTCATAGGGCGTGCGGTAATTCGCTGGAACGACGCCAAGAACTTCCTCCGGGTCGTAGAGCGGCTCGGCGAATTCCCGCTTCTGCGGCCCCGATTCCGACAATCGCGCCCAATCAAGACGTTGAACGATTTCGCGCGCGATTCTGATGCCGTCAGCGTCATTCTCGGCCATGTAATCGGCCGTTCCAGACACGTGATAATGCATCTCCGCGCCGCCGAGGTCTTCATCAGTCGCAATTTCTCCCGTCGCCGCTTTTAGCAACGGCGGACCAGCCAGGAAGACCTTCGTCCGGCCTCGTATCGCGACGACATAATCGGAAAGCCCTGTCTGATAAGCTCCGCCTGCCGTAGACGATCCGTGCACAATGGAAATAACGGGACACCCCGCCGCCGAAAGCCTTGCCAGATTGGCGAATGTCTGACCGCCGGGGACGAACATGTCAGATTGGCGGAAAAGATTGGCGCCAGCGCTTTCAATCAATTGTACGAATGGAAGCTTGTTCTGAAGAGCAATTTCCTGCGCGCGGAGGGCTTTGTGAACGCCCATTGGAGTCGCAGCGCCGCCTTTGATGCCGCTGTCGGACGCCGTAACGAGGCAACGCACACCGGCAACAAATCCAATGCCGCAAATACCGCCTCCGCCGAAGATATTATGCTCGCCATCGTCATCGTGCATGCGATAGCCGCAAAGCGTCGACAACTCGGCAAACGGGGCTCCGCGGTCGAGCAAGCGGGCGATTCGCTCGCGAGGAAGAATTTGTCCGCGCTCGGCGAATTTTTTCGCGGACCTTGCCGAGGTTTCAACGATCCGTCGCTCAAGGGCCCGGAAGTGTTCGATCAACGCGAGATGGGCTGCGAGGTTCGTCGCGAACGCATCAGACCCGGTATCAATCTGCGATTTAAAAATCGCCATTTATCAACACCTTCCGTCCCGATCGTCGTTTGTTGTCTAAGCGTCTGTCAGTGGCGTCGTCTGAAGTCGCCGCCCAACTCGATTGACAAAAGAGTATGTTTATATTGTTTTGTGGTATGACCGGCGCGCCCGAAAATCAAGAGATTTCCGCAGACGAACCCGAAGGCAGGCAGGCGCAGAAGAGCGCTGCGATGCGCGCGCGAATTTGCGAAGGCGCGACGGGCTGCATTGCCGATGACGGCTATCATCGAATGTCGATCCTGCAGGTCGTGCGACGCTGCGGGATTAGTCCGGGCGCATTGCAGCACCATTTTCCGACCAAACTTGATCTTATCGCAGCGACCGCGGAATATCTTCTTCAAAAATCAGTCCGCTGGTTTTCAAAAACTAAAGCGGCGGTAAGCGGCGATCGCGCCGCTTTCGCTGACGCCGTCCGACGATCATGGCGCGAACAATTCCAGTCACCCGATTATGCGGCGCTTT
>CAZSBU010000279.1:0-3009 GCA_964605055.1 uncultured Caulobacterales bacterium
TCGGAATGTCTGATAGCGTAATCGTCCTTATCTGCAATCCCGATCAGCCGGCGCTCAACGAAGCGGCGATGGCGCGCGCGATGGCGGCGGCGGAGACGCTTGCGCCGACTGGGCTGCGCCGCCGGACGCTCGCTCCCGGCGTCGCCGAGGAAATGCACGTGCGTCACCCCGGCGCGAGCGATGTGATCGCAGCAACCGTCACCAAAGCGATCGGCGACGCGCCGATTGACGTCTGCGTAACGCCGGCGCGCGGCCGACTGAAACGCCTCCTTGTCGCCGACATGGATTCGACGATCATCGGGCAGGAATGCATTGACGAGATCGCCGATTTCGCCGGTCTGCGGACCGAGATATCCGCCATCACGGAACGGGCGATGCGCGGCGAGCTCGATTTCGAGGCGGCGTTGACCGAGCGGGTCGCCATGCTGCGCGGGTTGCCTGAGGCGACCCTACTGGAAGCTTTTGATACGCGGATCAGCCTGAACCCCGGCGCGCGCGCGCTCGTTCGCACCATGCAGGCCCATGGCGCGAGTTGCGCGCTTGTTTCCGGCGGGTTCACTTTTTTCACGCAGCGCGTCGCCGCCGCCGCCGGTTTTGACATTCATGAGGCGAACGAATTGCTGATCGAAGATGGACGCCTGACTGGCGCCGTCGGGATGCCCATCAAGGGGCGCTCCGCCAAGAAGGAGGCGCTGCTGCGACACGCCGCGCGCCTAGGCGTTGGTCCGGACGCAACGATCGCGGTTGGCGACGGCGCGAACGATCTCGATATGCTGGGAGCGGCGGGGCTGGGCGTCGCTTTCCACGCCAAGCCTGCTGTGGCGGCGGCGGCGCAGGCATCATTGCGCCACGCCGACCTGACGGGATTGCTCTATTTACAGGGCATTCCTCAGACGGACTTTATCGATTGAAGGCCGTTCAGCCGGGAGTATTTCGACTATGATCCGCGTCGGCCCGGCGGGGGCGTTTTTTGCGCTTTTCTATGCCGCGCAGTTTCTGGTGCTGGGCGTGCAATCGCCTTTTCTTCCAGGCTGGCTGCAGTCGGAGGGTTTCACGCCCCGCGAGATTGGCCTCCTGACCGGCGCCGCCGTTCTGGCGCGGATAACGCTCGGCCCCGCGGTCGGCCGCTGGGCGGACCGGGTTCGGGATTCCCGCCGCGTCGTGCGCCTTATTGCGCTCAGTTTCGCCATCGCCGGGATCGGGCTTCTTCTGGCCCCCGGAAAACCTGTTATCGCCTTTTTCGCCGTATTGCTGATCTGGTCGCTCGGCGTTTTGACCCCGCTGACCGACGCCGGCGCGCTTGCCGGCGATCGCGCCGGGCGACTGAAATATGGACGTATCCGCGCCGTCGGATCGGGCGCGTTCCTGTGCGCGACCCTTTTAGGCGGCGCGCTTCTAGGCCAGTTCGGGGTTGGCGCGACAGTCGCCTTCATCGCCGCCGGCGCAATCGGAACGGCCCTCCTCTCGCTCGCCATGCCGGCCCCCGAACGCGTCGCGGCGCCGACAGCGGCAGTCGACGCGCGCGGCGCCGGTTTGCTGCGCGATCGGCGGTTCTTGTTGTTTCTTGCGGCGGCGGCGCTCGTGCAGGGCAGTCACGCGGCGTATTACGCTTTTTCCGTCATCCACTGGCGCAGCCTGAACATCAGCCCCGAGACGATCGGCGCGCTCTGGGCGACGGGCGTTGCGGTGGAAATCCTTGTGCTGACGCGCGGACGCACGCTGCTGGCGCGGGCCCGGCCGACAACGCTGCTCGCCATCGGCGCCAGCGCGGCCGTTGTCCGTTGGTCGCTGACCGCGACCGACCCGCCAGTGGCAGCGCTATTCCTCCTTCAGGCGCTGCATGGCGCCACTTTTGCGACGGCGTTTCTCGGCGCAATGGCCTATGTCGCGCGCCGCGTGCCGCCGGAGTCGATCAACTCGGCTATGACGATTTTGTCGACCACGGCGATTGGCGGGGTAACAGGCCTTGCGACCGTCGCAGCCGGATTTGCCTTCGAACGCGCGGGCGCTTCAGCGGCCTACGGATTGATGGCTGCGATGGGCGGCGCAGCGCTGATCGCGAGCCTTGCGCTTCGCCGGAAACGTCAACGCGGCGCCGCTGGAACATCCGGTGCGGATGATCTATCCAACGATGCGCGAGCGAAGAATGCGCTTGCAACGGGCCAGGATCAGGGGCGCAGCGACTCGTAGAACAACAGGTCGCCGCGCTGAATGTAGATCTGCACCGGGCCGCTGTTCAGGTTACGGAGCTTATCGAGTTTCTGCACCGCCGCCTCGGGCCGGGTCATGCGTTCCCAACCAATCTCCAGAATGACGTCGCCGGGCTTTAAAATCTGCGCCGCCTGGCTGTCTGGATCGACGGCGGTCACAACGACGCCCTCGATCTCGGCTGGAAGATTGAACGCCTCAGCCACTTCGCGGCTCGCCCGTTGCAAGGTGAGCCCTGAGCCCTGAAGCGCGCCTTGCGGCAAGGCCTCCCCGCCACCGGGAAGGCCGGCGAGCACGCGTTCTTCGCGCCGCTCGACCTTCACTTTCAGCGTCACGCGCGCCTTGTCGCGCAACACAACCATCGGGACGGTCGTCCCGATCGGCGTTTCCGCTACCGCGCGCGTCAGATCGCGAACTTTCGTGACCGGCCGCTTGTTGAATTCTAGAATTAGATCGTTTGGCAAAACGCCCGCCTGCTGGGCCGGGCTGTTCGGGCGAACGAGCGTGACGACGGCGCCGCGCGGACGATCGAGACCGACTTCGGTTGCGAGCTTTGACGTAATCTCGTCGATATTGACGCCAAGCCAGCCGCGGCGCGTTTCGCCAAATTCCAGAAGCTGGCCGACGACGAGTTGCGCGAGGTCGGCCGGCACGGCGAAGCCGACGCCGACCGAGCCGCCGGTCTGCGAGAAGATCGCCGTGTTGACGCCGATTACCTTGCCGTTGAAGTCGAACAACGGCCCGCCGGAATTGCCCCGGTTGATTGCGGCGTCGGTCTGGATGAAGTCGTCGTAGCTGCCC
>CAZSBU010000280.1:0-3009 GCA_964605055.1 uncultured Caulobacterales bacterium
GAGATCGGCGCCATTGCCAAAGCCAAGATCTTCCAGCCGGTCGATGTCGTCAGGACTGCGATCGGTTGCGCGGAAGCGCTCGAACTCGCCGCGCGAGCCCTCCAGGAGCCGCAGCACGGCATTCTGCGCCTCAGCGCGCACCCCGTCGCGGGCGGCCGCCAGAAACTCGAAACTGTTGAACCCGCACAAGGCCGCGAGCGCGGCCTGTTCATCCGTTCGCGTCACGTCGAGGGAGACAACTCCCTTCATCATCTGCGTACGGTCGACAATCGTTTGGGCGAGATCGGCGCCGGCCGAAAGCCGCGCTGCGAGATCATGCAAGATGACGCCCGAGCGGGCCGCGGTCTCGAACACCTGACGCGCCGGCGCCGTGCGGAAGATCGGCCGCGAGCGGCCAAGGCTCCAGCGCAGGATGTTCGCGGCGGCCCGGAACGGCGCGCGCGGATCGGGCGAGGGCTGTTGCAGATCGGCGCGCGCTTTATCGCCAAGGATCGAGCCTGCGCCCCAGATCGCCTCTTCGGACGCTTCAAGAAATTCGCCGCCGCAGCGGCGGTCGCCGGCGACGACGCGGGCGGTCGCGAGCCAGCGCTTCAGCGCGTTCTGCTGCGCATCGGCGAGGCCGACGGCGACGCGCGCGCGCGATTCGACAAACCCCGCTCCGCTGACGCCCGAGCCCAGCGGCGTCTTGATGCAATAGAGCGGGTAATCGCCCGTCTTGCCTTCAAGCGCTTCGCGCAGTTCCGCGCCGATACGAACGAATGCGCGCTCGGCTGTACGGCATCCTTCGGCGGCGAAACGCGCGTTGTCATAAACGACGGCGAATTCGAGCGGCCCAACGGGCCCGAGGTCTTCATGCGCGAAGTCCCCGCCCGCGAGCGCGAAGACGCTCTCGGCAAGACCCTCGCCGGTGACCGCCAGCTCGCCGCGATTAACCGCGCCGCGAATGAGCCAGGCGAGCGCCGTCTCGATAATGCGCTCGGCGAGGTCGCCGCGCGCCGCCGCCGCTTCCGCCGCCGACCACTCGCCCGTCAGCAGAGCGAGGCCGACGGCGAGGTCAGCGCGATTCTTGATCGGCCCGAGCGCGCCGTAGAGCGCGTCCGGTCCGCCAATGCCGCCGGCGAGCGCGGTCAGGTCGCGCGCGGCTTCGGCGAGGACCGCGCTCGGACCGTCGATCAAAGCCTGCGACGCGCAGGCGGGGTGCTTCATGCACATGTCTGCAAGGCGCTGGGTTGCGCCAAAAACTTTCAGGAGCGCGAGAAGCCGCCGGGGTTCGTCGATCGCCGCGCCGGGGTCCTGTCCGATCGCGTCTGCGAGCGCGCGGCGCCATCTGGCGAGACCCGCAGCGGCGCGCGCCGGATCAATTCTGTCCGATGGCGGCGTATTTCCCGGGCTGCCCGCGTTCGGCTGCTGGTGCGACATGGTCAGCGTTTCCCCTCGGCAAGCCTTTTTCAAATTCTGGCCGTTTACGGTTCTTGCGAACGGCCAGTGTGCCAAGACGGGATAAAGACGCGGTTAAATAGCCGCAGAAACTTTGCTGAAGCGACGTAACGCCTCGCGCGCCTATTTGCGCCCGCCGAGCATCGGACGGTAAAGGTCCGTCCGGCGGTCGCGGAAAAAGCCCCAGCCCGCGCGGGTTTCCGCTATCCGCTCGAGATCGAAGCTGGCGGCGGCAAAGCCTTCATCTTTTCGCCCCAGTTCGGCGACGATTTCCCCGCCATCGTCGCAGATGAACGAGGCGCCATAGAACACCTGACCCTCCTCGTCGCCGATGCGGTTGGCGGCGGCCACGGGGGCGACGTTCGAGACTGCATGCCCCACCATGGCGCGGCGCCAGCGGGCCGCCGTGTCGAGCCCGGCGTTTTCCGGCTCCGATCCGATCGCCGTCGGATACATCAGGAAATCGGCGCCTTCGAGCATCATGGCGCGGGCGCTCTCCGGGAACCACTGGTCCCAACAGATGCCGACGCCGATCCGTCCGAACCGCGTCGACCAGGCGCGAAAGCCCGTGTCGCCAGGGCGGAAATAGAACTTCTCCTCATAGCCCGGGCCATCGGGAATATGGCTCTTGCGATAGAGCCCCAGCACCCTGCCGTCCGCATCGACCATGACGAGCGAGTTATAATATTCCGGCCCCGCCTTTTCGAAGATCGAAAGCGGCAACACGACGCCGAGCTCTGCCGCAAGCGGGGCGAGCGCCGCCACGACGGGGTGGGTCTCGTACGGATAAGCGTCGGCGAAAAACCGCGTCTCCTCGGTCTTGCAGAAATACGGGCCCTGAAACAGTTCCGGCGCGAGGATGACATTGGCCCCGTCGCGCGCGGCGTCGCGAACGAGCTTTTCCACCGTGCGGATGTTCGCCGCCAAATCCTCGCCAAAGGCGGCCTGCAAGACGGCGATGCGAACCTGTCGGGACATTGCGGTGTGCCTTTCCTGCGGGCGTCAAAGCCTGGAGCACCATGAGCTTGGCGCAAGGCGATAAAATAGCGATAACGCCCGCGCATTAAAGGGGCGGCGCGCGACGCGCAACGCCCGCGGAAAATCTGGAGCCTTGCCTTGAGCGAATATCCCATCGACGGCGCAACGTCGCCAGGTCTTGAATCCGTTCGCGACGCCTTCGCGGCGAATTTCGCGGAAGGGAAAGAGCTTGGCGCGGCTTTCGCCGTGACGATCGAGGGCGAGACGGTCGTCGACTTGCGCGGCGGTTTTTCCGACCGCGAGCGCCTGACGCCTTGGGATGAGGAGACGCTCGCCGGGGTCTATTCGACCGGCAAGGCGGTAACGGCCGTCCTGATCGCCGAGGCGGTGAGCGAGGGGCGGATCGACTATGACGCGCCGGTCGCTGATTACTGGCCGGAATTCGCCGCCAAGGGCAAAGCCGCAATCACCGTCGCCGAGGCCCTTTCGCATCAGGCTGGTCTTTGTGGGTTCACCGAACCGATGGAGCCGGAAGACTGGCTCGACTGGGACCTCATCGGCGGCCGCCTCGCCGCCATGGCGCCGTTATGGCGG
>CAZSBU010000281.1:0-3007 GCA_964605055.1 uncultured Caulobacterales bacterium
CAACAAGGCGAGTTGCCCCGTCTTGTAGGCGGTCGCCTGCCCCGGCCAGACGACATAACGCTCAATCTCGCGCGTTACCTCCGCCTCTGTCATGCCGGTCTTCTCGCGCATGTAGGCGATCGCCTCCTCGCGCGACCAGCGCTTGTGATGCATCCCGGTATCAACGACGAGCCTGACCGATCGGAACATTTCCGCTTGCAGGCGGCCAAGATCGCCGAGCGGATCATCCGCATACATTCCCATTTCTAACGCGAGCCGCTCGGCGTAAAGGCCCCAGCCCTCGGCATAAGATGTAAACGGATAAATCTTGCGGAAAAACGGAACGCCTTTCACGAGTTGACCGGCGGAAAGCTGGAAGTGGTGTCCAGGCGCCGCTTCATGATAAAGCAGCGTCGGCAAAGTCCAGCGGGGATTGTCAGCGGTATCCTTCAGATTGATGTAGAACCGGCCAGGTCGCGAGCCATCCAACGCCGGCGGCTGGTAGTAACCGCCCGGCGCTGAGTCCTGCGAGTATTCCGGCACGCGGAGGATCTCCACAGGCTGCGGCGGGATGGTGATGAAATATTCCGGTACGCGAAGCATAACCTCGTCATTGAGTTCGACGAGATATGCGATCATTTGCTCGCGACCCTCATCCGTGTTTGAAAAATGGTGCGCCGGGTCTTTCACGAGCGCATCGATGCGCGCCGCAACTGTCCCTTCTACGATCCCCTGCGATTGCAGGATGGTGTCCATTTCGCCTTCGATGCGCGAAACCTCCGCAATGCCGATCTCAAAGATTTCATCCGCAGTCAGGTCGGTTGTCGTGTTTGACTTCAGTGCGGCGGCATAAAGTTTGTCACCCTGCGGCAGACGCCAGATACCGGCGTCGTGGGTCGCCTCGGCGCGGATTTCCTGCATGAATGCGATCATCGCTTCATAGCCCGGCACGACTTCTTCGGCGACGGCGCGTTCGGCCTCGGCGACCAGAGCTGCGCGCTTTTCATCCGTCATCTTCTCGATCTTACCAAGACGTTCCTCGAACGTGGTGATGAGCGGATTGCCGGCGACGCCGCCTTCGAGAAAGGCTTCCATGACGGCGATCGACTTGTCGATGATGAAGTCTGGCGGGATCACCCCGTTCGCGCGATCGTCCTTCACCCGCGCAAGCGTTTCGTCGAGCACGCGGCCAAATTCGCGCACGCGCGATAGGTAACGACGCGCGCTCTTCTCGCTGACCACCTGATGAATGTCGGTGAGGAATTGCGGCATGTCGACGGTTGGCCCTGAAAGCTGATTCACCCGGATGGCCCCGTACTCAAATTCGGATTGCCGGATGATGTCGTCGTAGAACCACGCCATGATTTCCCAAGTAAGCCGATCCTGACCTTTCAAACCCTCTGGACCGTACGCATCGAGTTGCTGCCGAAACTTCGCGATTTGTGCGAGTTGCCTTTCTTCCTCTTCCTTGGTGTACGACGACAGTTTGCCGCTATGGAAATCCAGCGGCGTGTTGTCGATGAACCCCAATTGGGAGATCACCTCCGGACCCTTCAGCGCCAGTTGGATCGTCTGTTTGTTGATCAGGTTGTTAATGCCGACCGGGCGCCACCAGAACACCGTAAAAGCCGCCAGCGCGGCAATAACCACAAGGACGATCAGTCCAAAAAATATCCGTCCGACTACTCTCATGCCCCACCTCAATAAATTCTGACCGACAGCGAATCCGATCCTGACGGGGACGTTATTATTTACCGGATAGTCGGGAAAGGTCGTCTTGTCGCTATTGCGCAACGTTCGAACGTAAATCGTTCTGCAATTCAGCGGCCTTTTGCGCTTGAGCGGACAAAGCGTTGATAGCCTCGACGATTGCTTCCGCCTCGGCGTGATGTAGTGCGTGCCCGCGTCCGGGAAAAGTGATCAGCTTGGCGTTTGGCAACTCCTGCGCGAGCGGAAAGCTGTGGAGTCGCGGACTGACCGTCGGGTCGGCAAGACCTGTCATGATGACTGTCGGAACTTGTAAATCTGCATAGTGGGGTCGCATCGCCCTGACTTCGTCTTTCAGAGCGCGGAGATCGGCGGCGTTTGCTCGAAAATCGCCTGCCCTGAAGAGAAGCTCGAGACCGGCCTCGTCAAAATAGTTCGCGGGCGCATCGTCAGGCCTGAATGACTTCTCAACCGCCCGGCGGGCAGCGATGGGCGCGTAAAGCGGCAGGACCAAACGACGAAAGGCAAAACCTACAATGGGCCAGCCAGAAACATTGTTGTACCAGGCGACCCCGCCCGGCCATTCGTGACTGACGCCTGAGAGAAAGCCGAGCCCGGCGACCTCGTCATCGAAATCAATCGCGTAACGGAGCGCTACGGCGGCGCCGAGACTGTGCCCGACAATAATCGGTTGCTCGACGCCAAGCGACACAACAGCGGCGCGGATGAGCCTGGCCTGCGCCGTCAATTTGGCACCGTCGGCTGGGCGGCTCGAATAGCCACGCCCTGGTCGGTCAATCACAATGACGCGCCGGTTCTCGGCGAGGCGGCCGCCCAGCGCCATATGCATGTCCAGCAGATTTACGCTTGCGCCATGAATTAGGACAACGGGCGGCAAATCTAAGTCAGCAGGACCGGTGTCAATGAGATGCAGCCGCTCGCCGTCAACCTCAAGAAACGAGCCAAGGGGCGGTACGCGGCGCTCAGCCGTCCAACTCGCACATCCCGCAAGGCCGAGCGCGGCAGCGAGCGTTACGCCGATAAGCAGCAGACTGGCGCTCACGGAACCTCCATTCTTCTCTTACGCCCGCCCTGGTTTTGACGCCCATAATGAAAACCGGGTCAGTCCCGGCGGGCCGCCGCTTGGATAATCGGCAAAAAACTACTTACTTTCAGGCTCGCGCCGCCAACGAGCGCTCCATCAACATCTGCAAGTGAGAGAATCTCCGGCGCATTCTCCGGTTTGACCGATCCGCCGTAAAGAATACGGCGCGAGGGGCCAATCCGGCGGTCTACATGACCATCAGCACCGGCATCGGCG
>CAZSBU010000282.1:0-3001 GCA_964605055.1 uncultured Caulobacterales bacterium
TATGTGGCCGCCAGCGCCGATGCGGGGGCCGCCTTCGCCAATCTGAACGCCGCCATGGGCCTCGGCGGGGCAGCGCCAGCAGCGCTCGCGGATGCCGGCGCGCAAGAACTAACCCCACAAGGATAGCCAACAGGGTTGGTAGCCCGATCAACGCGCCGGCAAGCGCAGCGCTTGGACCAGCAAGTAAGATTGACGTTCATTCTCAATTTTTCTCAGCGCGCGCGTGCGTATTTCTACGCCCCCTAGCGCATTCACTTTCCGGTTGCGGCTTTGCGCGCTGGAACTCCATAATAATTTTAGTGTTGTTGGCAGCGAAATCGTCTGATGTTTGCGCGTTCGCCGTCGCCGCCTGCGTTCCGGTAGCCACCCACTCTCAGCCAAACAGGTGCCCTGTGATGAGCCGGTCCGACATAATCCCAATTCAAGGCGACTACGACGTTGAAAGCGTGAAAGCGCCCGTTCTCAGCTCCATCCGCGTGATGACGGATCATGAGACGCTTTATGACGAAGGCGATGACGCCGAGTTTGTCTACGAGATTATTACCGGGGCGATCAAAGAGTACGCCACCCTGCATGACGGTCGGCGCCAGATCACGCGGTTTCACGTGAGCGGCGATATATTCGGCTTTTCCGAAAATGGCGTGGAGGCCCATTCTGCCGAGGCGATGGGTCGAACGAAGTTGCGGTGTTACCCCTACAAACTTTACCTGCAATCCGCGTCGGAAACGCCCCCTCGCGCGATGCAACTGATCGAGCGGCTGACGCAGAGACAGATCGAGGCTGAAGAACGCCTCGTTATGCTTGGGTGCATGTCGGCCCTACAGCGCGTTGCGCGTTTTCTGAGCAGCCTCGGCTGTGGACGGAAGGGCGAGGAAGTTGTCCTGATAATGAGCCGGCGAGACATCGCCGAACATCTCGGCCTCACGCCGGAAACCGTGTGCCGCTGCATCGCCGAGCTAAAGAGCGCTGGCGCGATCGCAATGCCGGCCGCACGGCGTATGCGGGTCTTGGCGCCGGAAATATTGAGCGACTACGCGCACGTAAATTCTGCTCCCTGAACTTCTTTCAGGTCTCCAAGTAACTGAAGCGGCCATGCGCGCCCAAACAGGCGGGCAAATTATCTGGCATGCTCCCACGCGCCACGTTGCAATTCTCTGTAAGCGGAGAATTCTTCTTCCAGCAAGCTCCAGTCCTCAGCTGTAAGAAACCTTTCGAGCAGAGGATAAAGCTCCTGCTCTTCAAAATCCATTTGCTCTCGAAGTGCGATGAGAAACTCTTGCGCGCGCCTGACCGCTTCGCGGCGACGGTCGCTCGCCTCCATTGCATTGAACCGGCGCCGGCGCAGATTCTCATGACGAACGTCGAGGTCGGAACCGTCGAACCGAGGCCGCCCAAGGCGCGCGCACAGAGTGCGAAACAGCCGCCGTTCGCGATAGTGGTGGGCGTCGTCTGGCGCGTTCTTGATCTCTTCAGGCAACATAGCGCTCACATCCCATCGCCGTAACATTGTCACTGGTTCACTGTAGGCTTCGCTCGTCAGCCTCTCTTCAATCGCCACGAGCAGCGCCCTGTTGGCCGCATGCTCCGTACGCAAGTCATTTATGATGTTTATCAACAATTTGCGCCCACCAATCACGCACTGCTCGATTACGCCAGCGACGTGCGCCGGCGACGAGTAGATAGCACATCCGTCAGGCAGCCCATTGACGCACATCAACACATCGACAGGACGGTTCATCGAAAACTACGACGCACGGCTGGCAATCAAACTGAGGGGGGCGAGAACTTGTGCCTCCGCCCGACGCGCGTCACGATAGAGTCCCCAACTTGATAGTTCCCGACTTTCTCCTGTAGGCAAAGGCAAGATCGCGTGACCGATCCTTCTATACCTGCTCCCGCAGACGTTACCGGCCGGGATCATCAAGGCGTTCATGATTTCATTGATGATCCGCGCAATGCTGACATTCTTATTTCAGTGAATGGCGAGTTGAAGCCGCGACGCGAAGCGGTCGTTTCAGTTTTTGACAGCGGCTTTCTTTTGGGCGACGGCGTGTGGGAGGGCTTGCGCCTCATAGGCGGCGGGATCGCTTTTCTCGACGAGCACCTGCAGCGGCTATATGCGGGCGCGAAAACGATTGATCTCGGGATCGGATTGACCAAAGCCGAACTGATCCGGCGACTGAGCGATTGCCTGATGGCGAATGGGATGACCGACGGCGTGCACATCCGCCTGATCGTGACGCGCGGCGTGAAGCGATCACCCTACCAAGCGCCGCGCTTCACCATCGGCTCGGCGACGATCGTCATCATCCCGGAGTATAAGCGCCCTATTCCGGGCGTTGCGGCCAGGGGCATTACGCTTTTCACTGCGCACGTTCGACGTACGGGACCCGCCGAACAAGACCAGAAGCTGAACTCGAATTCGAAACTCAATTGCATTCTGGCCTGCATCCAGGCTGACAAAGCCGGTGCGGATGAAGCCTTGATGCTCGACCCGATGGGTTTTGTCGCGACTTGCAACTCGACTCATTTCTTTATCGTCCGGGATGGGGAGGTATGGACATCGCCGCCTGAATACTGCCTCGGCGGCATTACGCGCGCCAATATCATCCGTGTGTGCCGCGAAACCGATATGCCGGTATTCGAGAAGCGATTTTCGCTATTTGACGTTTATAGCGCGAATGAAGCGTTTGTGACTGGCACGTTCGCCGGCTTGACGCCGGTTCGCGCCGTTGACGGACGAACGATCGAGCGCGTCGATGGTTCGGTCACGCAGCGTTTGCGCGGCCTTTACGGCGCGTTGATCGCACGCAGCCTGACGCCCGTTGCATGACTTTCGCCAAGGATCCCATACGGATCGCGATGTGGTCGGGCCCGAGAAATCTTTCGACGACGCTCATGCGCAGTTTCGGGGCCCGACCGGACACGGCCTGCATCGATGAGCCGTTCTACGCCGCCTGGCTGGCGCAGACACGAACGCGCCACCCGATGGCCGCGGAAA
>CAZSBU010000283.1:0-3000 GCA_964605055.1 uncultured Caulobacterales bacterium
CAAACCCGGGCGCCACCACCCACTCCATATTGTGCGAAAAATACGATACGTTATCGAAACGGTTGCTCGCCGTGATCGAGACGACGCGCTATAGCCGCCGCAATCGGCTGGCGGTGATGCTGTCCTATCTCGCTGGCTTGCGGGTGGGCGAGATCGCGGCGTTGAAGGTCGGCGACGTGTTCGAGGGCGACGGCCGGGTGCGTGACCAGATCATTCTCAAGGCCAGCTACACGAAGGGCAACGAGGCGCGAACCGTTTTCGTCGGCAGCAAGCTCGCGAAGGAACTCGCTCGCTATCGGCCGGCATCAGCGGTCACGGCCCCCAACGCACCCTTGCTCGCGACGCAGAAGCACACTGCGTTCTCGGCGAACACGCTCTGCCAGCTGTTCGGCACATTATATAAGTGTGCGGGCATCACGGGCGGCTCGTCCCACAGCGGCCGGCGCGCGTTCATCACCAAGCTCGCCCACAGCGGCGTCAGCGCCAAGGTCATCATGACGCTGGCTGGCCACAAGCACCTCAGCACCACCCAGCGCTACATCGACGTGAACGACGAGATGTTGCGGCAGGCGGTTGAACTGGCGTAAAAAAATAGTCAGAAAATTCGCGCTACAGCCGTAGCGGCATTCTTCACCAATTAAAAAATATTGTTCTCCGATCCAATCCCCTTCCTTGAAAATGCAACGATTTTTCTTGATGCCATTTCGGTAGGAATTGGCCAACGATCTCCTATAAGTTGCATTCAGTAACAACCACTATCGGAGATCATACTATGGCAAACCTTTCGAAGCTCGTTCTTGCCCCTCGTCCGGCTCCCGTCAAGTCCGACCCGTTCGAGGCGGCGAAGGCAAAGCTCCTCAAGAACCTTGATCGTCAACTGACGTCCGCCCGAGCGATGCTGGACGGTAAGCCGTGTCCGGAAGTGAAGCGCAAGTGGTATACCCGTGATGCCGAAGGCAAGGTGCGTTTGCGGTTGCGCGTCGGTGCGTCCGTGCTCGACTTGGGCGACGGCATGACCGACATCGTCGCAGGCGACGACAAAACCCTGCCAAAGACGATCGAGACCGTCGCTGCTGCTGTGAACAGCGGAGAGCTGGATGAGCAGATCAGGAAAGCGATCACAACGAGCAAGCCGCGCAAAGCGAAATCCTAAGCGCACAGCGCAAAACAAACGCCCCGCAGCAATAATGCGCGGGGCGTCCTTGTGGGTACATCTTGCTTTTTAAAAACGTATCTGCAATACACTTGATACGACTCGCCGCCTACGAATCAGATTTCAAGCATATCGTGAATGACATCGCGCGGTTCGGTGTCAAGTGATTGGACCATTTCCATCGCTTTACCAGCTTTTGGATCTTTATCTCCTACCGCAACCCCTAATATATTGATTAGGTCCACCGCGTCATTGAGAAAGTGCAACTCATCCCCTTCTCCTTCGACAAGGTCTACAAGGTCTAAGTTAATCGTAAGCGAAGAAATCCTACTAGCAAGAGCCTCGATCAATTTGGCGCGCTTCGTCATCTGAAGAACCCTTCTAAAGTCTGCTTGTGTTTGGCCAATACGGTGTCCCACTGCTGGTTGTGCCAAGCCTCGTCCATTATATCAACCACCTCCCATAGTTTAAAAAAATACCTTCCTCTATCTTTTTTTCCCCCCAGAAATGCATATACGTGTGCGTCTAAAATTGCCTCTATATTGTGCTGAAGGTTTTCTGACATTACCTTCCAATAGTAGTCGCTTGTCCACTGGTACGCTTTCCAATCTGAACTCTCATGTTCTATTTTCTCAATATCTACAATTTGTTTTTGTCTTGGATTGGTATTTGGGCGGGAACCGACATAAATAGTTCTATGTGTAGCCTGTAAAAATATTGATGCCGCATCAAAGCTAATGACCAGCTGCGGATTTATACTATTCTGTATCATTTTTTGAAGGTGCGTGTAGACAAGTGCGGCACGGTCATGCATGATACCAAAGAAGTGAATTTGCTTTTTTTCTCTCAACTGTCCGATATCACGCAAATACAATATCATCCACAATGTGTTGAAAAGGTTAAGTTTCAGATTGCTGCCGAATGCCCATCCTATTGCTGGATAGTCTTTGACGGCATCGTGCCACTTGATGCCAAAGTTAACGTCATCGCCATGAAGACAATTAAGCCATTCGGTCGGCGCTTGCCTGTTACCGTGGGAAGCGAAGAAGTCCCAATGTCGCAGTGTCCAATCAAGGCAATCTTGTCGAGATTGATAGATATTCTCGTGTTCCAGCGCAGCGAGAGGGATATCCAGATTTGGCGCTACGTCAGCGACGGCTTCGATCCATCGCAATATCTCAAGACGTTTTCGGTTTGCTTGCTTCTTGCTCGTCCAGTCTACGCCAGCAACAGAGCCCTTCCCCTCGATCACCTGAAACCCTGCGCTATCCGCCATCAGGAACGTTCTGGTTCGGTTCCGATTGTGTATCGGGGCTTCCTTGTGCCATTTGTTCGGATCAAGCTCCGCATGTCCAGGCGAATAGAGGACATATGGGTAGAAGTAGTTTGCGTCGGGGTTGAGGGGGTCGTACTGAGGATACCGCAATAAGCCCGGTACGAACGCCGAGCTTATTGCTGGTAGCGGATATGAGTAAGGTCGGACGGGGAGCTTCACACGACCGGACCTGATCCAAGCTCAGTCGTCTTGAACGAATTTTGCGCACCGAGCTCAGGCAGATAGATGGTGTATTCGCCTCCGTCGGCTACGGCGCGCAACCGCAGGATGGTTTCGGAAAACGCGAATGTGCAATCCGCCTCGCCAATGGCCGCGTCGATAGCATCAAGCGCGCTTACCAGGATGCGGCCATCCGTGTCGTAGAAACGCTCAAAGCCCGTTGGAGCGTCAACGTCGTACTCAATGCGCGCAAGCCGCTCTGTTGCTTTCAGACGGAAAAATGACATTCCGTCCGTGCCGTTGGTGTCCCAGGCGGTGGTGTAGGAGTTCGGCGGACGCGGGCCTGCGGTAG
>CAZSBU010000284.1:0-2978 GCA_964605055.1 uncultured Caulobacterales bacterium
GGCCATCGTGGCCGAAAAGAACAGCGTCTGCCGGGTGAACGGCGTTAGGCTGAAAATCCGCTCGATATCGGGGATAAAGCCCATGTCGAGCATCCGGTCGGCCTCATCGAGGACAAACCAGCGCGTTTCCGACAGGCTGAGGCACCCTTCTTCGATGAGGTCGAGCAGGCGTCCGGGAGTAGCGACGACTACGTCGACGCCGCGCCGGAGTTTGGCGGCTTGCCCGCCGCGGGAGGCGCCGCCAAGGACAATGGCGGTCGACAGGCGCGCGCCATGGGCGAACTTGACGATCTGCTCTTCGATCTGAACGGCGAGCTCGCGCGTGGGTGCGAGGATCAGCGCGCGCGTGGTGCGCGGCGCCGGTTTGCCCTTGAGGGCGAGAATGCCCTCGACGATGGGAAGGCCGAAAGCCGCCGTCTTGCCCGAACCGGTCTGTGCAAGGCCGAGAACGTCATTGCCCGCGAGTTGTGCCGGGATCGCCATTTCCTGAATGGGTTTTGGCGCGGTCATGCCGATGCGCGCTAGCGCCGAAACGGTCGCGGGCGACAAGCCAAGAGCGGCGAAGCTCACGCCCGCCGCCGCGGTTGGAGGCGCCGGAACGGCGCCGACATTTGCCGGCGCGGCGTCGCGGTCAGCGGCGTGAATTTGAGTTTGTAAGGTCAAGGCGAATTCCTTTCGCGGCGCGCTCGCCGGGCGGCTTCCGCCTCGGTCGCAGCGCGCTCATGCACCGCGCCCCAAGCGCTTTGGGGCCGGCAGACGATATGATGAACGACAAAGCGGCGGCGGGCTGATCCGGCGTCTCTCAATTGGAGCCGGGGCAGATGATCCGATCGCATCTCGGCGCTGTCGCGCCCGTCTCAAGTCCCAGGCGCTTCGCGCCGTTGGCCTGTTCCGGGCTCCCGCTCGACTCGTCGGCCCTCTCAGAGAGGGCGACGCGACCAGGGGAAAGCGCCTGCGATGGAGATTAAAGGGGCGCACCCCGACAAACGGAGCCCGTCGCAACCGCTGCGGTGCATGTGGACGCTCCTGCGGAGAAAAGCAAGAACTATCGCGTCGCCAGATGGTTAACGGGCTATTCGCCGGCCAAGGGTTGGCCCGGCATGAAACTTAGCCGACGAACGCCTTCTCGACGACGAATTGGCCGGGCGCGGCGTTTGAGCCTTCAACAAGACCCGCCGCCTCGACAAGGGCCTTGGTGTCGGCGAGCATCTGCATCGAGCCGCAGATCATCACCCGGTCTGTCGCCGGATTGAACGGCTGAACGCCGAGATCGCTGAACAAGACGCCCGTCTCGATCAGCGTCGTGATGCGCCCCATGCGCGCGGTTGGCTCGCGCGTTGTTGTCGGGTGATAGATGAAGTTGTCGGCGAACTCGCCCACGAGCGGATCATCTTTCAGGCCGTCGGCAAGACCCTTCGAATAGGCGAGGTCAGCGACATTGCGGCAGGTATGGGTGAGGATCACCTGATCGAAGCGTTCGTATGTCTCAGGTTCGCGCATGATGGAGGCGAACGGCGCAACGCCGGTGCCAGTCGACAACAGCCAGAGGCGCGCGCCGGGAAGCAAGGCGTCAAGCACCAGCGTTCCTGTCGGTTTCTTGCCGAGAAGGATATGCTGGCCGACCTCGATGTGCTGCAGGCGCGAGGTCAGCGGCCCGTCCTGCACCTTGATCGAATAAAGTTCGATTTCCTCATCCCAGGCGGGGCTTGCAACAGAATAGGCGCGCAGGAGCGGCTTGCCGTCGACCATGAGGCCGGCCATCACGAACTCGCCCGAGCGAAATCGGAATGACGGCGGCCGCGTCACGCGAAGGGAAAAAAGTTCGTCCGTCCAATGACGCACGAATGTGACCGTCTCGGCGGTTACCGTCTTCGGCAGGGTTTCAGCGTCGTATCCCAAGTCACTCTCCAACAAGGTTCTGGCGCGTTTCCGGACGCATTGCATCGGGTTACGCGCCAGACGAGACAGTCGAATGTTACGCTTTCCGCCTCCTAGATAACGGGCGACGCGAGGAATGGAAGGGGGCGGCGGCTCAGGAATTGTCGCCGCTTGGTCAGGTTTCCTGTCACAACCCGACCTTCGCCTCAACCGCTCGGAGGGTTGAGAGCGGCTGCGTCCGCGGGCGGGGGACAGTAGGCTCCCGCGAGGATTGGCCCTGCATTCGCCTCCTGGATGAGCAGCGCGCAGCCGTAACCCTTGCCCGGCGGGGGCGCCGCGATGGTCCATGGGGTTTTCGGGTCACGGGGAATAATTTTGACGTCCATGACGTTGTTGACCTCAGGAAGGGTGCGGCCCTTGTTCTCGCCGGCCGGAACTTCCGTGATCGCGGACCGCATGAAGGACACCAAAAGCGCCTCTGTTCCGGCGGGCGCATCATAAATTCGGAAGTCGGGCGCGCCATCGACGAGCCGGGCCATAATGCGCGGTCTGGGGGATTGTATTGGTCGGTCAGCGTCAATCAACGCCGCCACTTCGTCCCGGCGGGAGCCAACAGCTTCGGCGACGCCGTCCACCACAATCTGGGGCGTGTAAACGGTCGAGCGGCGGCGGATGCGCAGATTATAAGCCGACTGGCGATCCGTATAGCTTGGGTCGGAAAACGGGTCCCGCCAGCGCCCGTCGGACCCGGCCGGTAGATTGTTCCAATAATCGACATGCCAATAAAGCGCGACCACGTCAGAGCGGGCGGAAAATTCCGCCAGCGCCTCAGCGGCGGGCGGGCAGGAGGAACAACTCTGCGACCCGAATAGTTCGACGACAACCGGCGGCTGGTCGGCGCGCCTCGGCTCCAACTCTCCAGCGCTGGCTGGCTCGGCAGCGTGAGCGAACGCAAGCGCCACGCCAAAGGAAATAAAGAACAGGCTCAGCATCAAACCACCGGGAGGGGTCAATACCCCGCGCTTAACATTGCCTCTGCGCCCGGCTTAAGCAACGCAACTCCTATCACGTCGCTGCGACCGGCCCTGCGGCGTTTAATC
>CAZSBU010000285.1:0-2953 GCA_964605055.1 uncultured Caulobacterales bacterium
CCGGCAACGCGCGCCTCCAGACCCTCAATGCGCGCAACCTGCTGCAGCACGCGCTGTTGCAGGCTTTCGCGCTGCGCATCGCGGGTTGCCTGACGAGCAAAAAACAGATCGCGCTGCGCCCGAGCGCGCGCATTGGGCGCATTGTCCGCGCCAGGGCCAAGCGGGTCAGACAATCCTCTGGAATGGGGCTCCAGGACGGCTAAAACAGGCGGGGGTTGTCGCAGCGTTAAATCGTCGGCGGCGGTCACGGCCAGCGGCGCCTTGCCTTCCTCGCGGAGAACGCCCGGCTCAGGGGAGGCGACCTGTAGCGCGGAGGTTGCCGGCCGGGGTGGTGCATCAAGTTCCTGCAGAATTCGGGCGCGCCGGGCTTGCAAGTCAGACATCTGACTGTCCAACACCGCAAGGTAAGCCTTGGCGTCGGTCGCCTTGATCTCAATCAGCGGCGCGCCTGCGCTGACCTGCATACCGTCGGAGACAAAAACCTGGCTAATGATGCCGCCTTCGAGGTGTTGAATCGCCTGCCTGCGGTTCTCGAGCACCACTTGGCCGCGCGCAACAGCAGCGGATTCGATCGGCGCCCAGACTGACCAAACGATCATTCCCCCAAAGAGCGTGACGATTACGCCAAAGCCGATTCGCCAGTAGCGCGTCCCTTCCCCGCTCCCAGACAACCCGCCTGGTCCGACAGTGTTCTCAAGCGCGTCAACCGTCTTGCGGTAGACGGTAGGCAGATTCTTGACAGCGTTGCTTGCGCCGGTTTTCTCGTAGTGACCTTTGATGCGCGCGATAATCCGACTACGGACGCTCGATATAGCCAACGACCGACCCTCCGACTCGCCAGCCTCTGGCGTATTATCTTCGCTATCGTTTTTTTGCACGCTCACGTTCGTCGTCCTTCCGGATAGGGTAGCTGTCAAAGGCCCGCGGCGCGCGCAGGTAACAGCATCGGCAAAATTTTGTCGCGCGGGCCATAGGAGAAGACACGACCGTTCATCAACGTCATCAGTCGGTCAGCTTCCCGCAGGGCGCCGGCCCGGTGAGAGATAATCACAACGCACGCGCCGCGCGCTTTCAGCGCGAGTAATGCTTCGCTGAGTGCGCGCTCGCCGTCTGCGTCGAGGTGAGCGTTTGGCTCGTCGAGGACGACGAAAGTTGGATCGCGGAACAAGGCGCGCGCCAGACCGACGCGTTGCTTTTGTCCGGCCGACAGGGGATTCTCACCCTCCCCAATCTCGGTGTCGTAAGCATTCGGCAGCGCCAGAAACAATTCGTGCGCGCCCGCTGCTTTGGCCGCCGCAATGATCTCGTCGGGCGTCGCATCCGGAGCAAATCGCGCGATATTCTGCGCGACAGTCCCATCGAGAAGTTCCACCTCTTGCGGCAGGAAACCGATATGGCGGCCAAGGTCCGCCGCCGCCCATTTCGGAAGCGCTGCGCCGCCAAGTTTAACTTCGCCTGCTTGCGCGTTCTCCGCTCCGACAAGCGCGCGTGCGAGCACTGATTTCCCTGCCCCGCTCGGCCCCAACAGGCCGATGATCTCGCCTTTGGCTATTGAGAATGAAACGTCCGAAATGATAGGTCGCGCCGCGCCGAATGGACGAACGAACAAACCCTCGACCTCAACAGAGGGCGATGGCTCCGGAAGCGGCATATGGGAGGCCTCAGCCGGATAGTCTTCAAGCACGCGCTCGAGACGACGGCGCGACCGGGCGGCGTTTGTAAATCCGCGCCATTGGCCAACCAATTGTTCCACCGGCGCCATAGCGCGCCCGAACAGAATCGACGCGGCGATCATCACGCCAGGCGTTATTTCTTGCAGGATGGCCAGCATCGCGCCGACACCGAGAATAGCCGACTGAAGTCCAAGCCGGCTCGACTTCGTCATCGACGAATAAAGCGCGTTGATCTCTATACTGCGCGCCGTAGCGGAGGACGCTCCGCTGGTCAGGTTCTTGATGCGGCGCTTGACATCTTCGCCAAAGCCCATCGCCAATACAGCGCCGGAATTGCGCAGCAAATTCTGAATGAGCCGCGTCGCGCGTGATTGCAGGCCGTAGCTCTCATAAAGCGAACGCTTGGTCATCTGTTCATTCGCCATGGCGAGAAGCGTGAGCCACGCCATTCCGAGGAGCGCAAGAAGGCCGAGCGCCGGATGCATCAGGAAGATCAGCACGAGGAAAAATGGCGCCCAAGGGGCGTCGAAGACGGATTGAACGACAGGCGAGGCAAGAAACTGTCGCAAAGCTCTAAGGTCGGAAATCGGCTCCTCGCCGCGCGTCGAGCCATGATCGCGGCCGAGGCGCACCGCCGAATCGACTACACGGTCTTCAGCCGCGTCCTCGAACACTTTCGCGCCGCGGCTGAGCAGCCCTGCCCGGGCAAAATCAAGGGCGGCAGAGCCAATGTAGAGCACAAAGGCGAGCAGAGAGATGACAATCAGCGTGCCGAAGCTGCCGCTGGCCAGCACGCGGTCGTAAACCTGCAGCATGTAAACAGGGCCAGTTAGAAGAAACAGGTTGGCGAAAATACTCAGAACGCCCGCCCTCACAAAGAAGGGGCTGGCTGGCTTGAGGTAAGGGGCTAAGGGGCTGGCGTCTGAACTATTCATTTGGTCCTGTTTACTCCGAACACGTCGTGATCACCCAAAATGACGAGGCGCAAACAGCGCAAACCAGCCGTGTCCGGTCGTTGGCGAAGGATAAAAACAACCCTCACGACGAACACATCACAAACTGGTTAACGAGAATTCACCATGCCACGTAAGTAGATACCGAAGGCGCTGATCTAGAACACGCGTCGCGGTAGTCCGCCCGTTAAAAATAGGACAAGGGCGGGAACTGGCGGCAAGCCTCCCGGTTTGCGGTCAAATTCAGAGGTGACAAATAAAGAGAAAGGAGATGGTGCGGTCGAGAGGACTCAATATAAGAAATTAAATCAATATTTTTCAATGATT
>CAZSBU010000286.1:0-2922 GCA_964605055.1 uncultured Caulobacterales bacterium
TCTGGTAGTACGGAAGAAAGATCGGCGGTTTCGCCCGGATCGACTGTAATATTGAAGAGACGCCACGATCCGTCGCCGAAGCGTGGCAGAGTACGGACGATTTTGAAATCACCTTTGTAGAGCGCAGCGTTGCCCGACACCTCAAGTCCTACAGGTGTTCGTGCATCGTAGATTTCTTCGCGCTCGCCCGTCAACAATGGAACTATGCTACGCCCGGTAAACGCCAGTGAGGTCGACGCGCCATCGTCAGCTAATGGGTCAACGCCAGCTAGTTCAAGTATCGTTGGCGCAATATCCGTGACGTAGGAAAACGCGCTTGAACGCCGCCCCGCGTCGACGCCCGGCCCCGCAACAATGAGTGGCACGCGCGTGCCGCCTTCAGTTGCATAGAATTTGAACAGGGCGCTTGGCGACGCCGCAGCGCTTGCCCACTCCGGTCCGATGTAATTCATGCTGCCGCGTTCGCCAAGATCGGTGATCGAACGGCTATATCCGTTCAGTCGCATCCAAATGTCGTATCCTCGGATGGAAAGCGGATCGCTCGGCTCCGGACCGTTGTCAGAAGTAACGATAAAGACGGTCTTTGAAAGTGCGCCTGCTTCTTCCAGTCGAGAAATAAGTCGCCCGATATGTTCGTCCATTGATTCAAGCATCGCAGCATTTGCCGCCATCGACTTGACAGCTAGGGTTTTTTCATCCGTGTTCAGCGTGCTCCATTCGCGCAGGCCCGGCGCCATAGGCCCGAGTGCGGCCCCCTCCGGAATTAAGCCAATCTCTTGGGCGCGCCGCCAGCGCTCCTCTCGCATCTTTTCCCAGCCATCGGTGTACGTATTAATATATTGGGCTGTCAGAGCAGCGGGAGCCTGTACGGGAATATGAATTGCTTGAAACGAGACGAACGAAAAAAAGGGCCGTGCATCATCGATGTCCTTTTCGAGGTACTCGAGCATTTTCCCAACAATAAAGTCAGATGAATAGAAATCTTCCGGTAGCGATGCGGGCAGGTGATCCTCGAACCAAGGGGCCGTTGCGTAGTAAGGGATATATGGTTTTTGTTCCCAGTTATCAGCGCCGGATGCGTCGAGCACGAATGAACGATCGAACCCGTGATGGACGGGCAACGCGCCATCAGCGTGCCCGAGGTGCCATTTACCCGTCATGTAAGTGCGATAACCGACGGACTTCAGGCGAGCCGCGATCGTGCTGACGCCCGGCTCAATGCTCATGGAATATCCAGGCTTGCCGCGTTGCGATGCGGGGAGAATTTCAGGAATCGTCGCAACGCCGGTTCGGTGGTTATCAATGCCGGTCAGCAGCATTGCCCGTGACGGCGCGCATAGAGGCGAGGTGTGGAAACGGGACAACATGACGCCGCGCGCCGCCAGCGCGTCGATATTGGGCGTTGCTGCCTCACCGCCGTAAGCGCCGAAATCCATGAGTGCAGCGTCGTCGACAAGAATAACGACAAAGTTCGGGCGTGCGGCGGCGGGGGAGAACATCGCAAGCGCCAGCGCCGCTATCGGCGCAAGTCGTTCGTATAAAAGCCGCAAAAGTACTTTCGACGAAAGCATGGCCGCCCCTCCATATCGAAAAGGTATCCCGAAACCGCGTCGGCTCGGAAGACGCATGTGCATTAGAATCCCAACAGTGACGCCGATCTGCGCCGAGAGGACTGGCGCTTTGGTCAGTAGGCCGGGCGCCTTGTCTTGTTGGTTCCGGGCTCGGTCAAAAATAATGCGTTGGGGCCAGATTTCCCCGCAAAGGTGCGGCGATGCGCGCGTGACAAACGGCTCCAATCCGCGCTATTCAATGTCGTGTGGGGCGCTCGCAAAGCGCCCCAAAGAATTATGGAGGATTGGTTGAAAATGACTGGTGCGATGCAAGCATTGTTGGGAGCCTCGGCGCTCGCCTTGGTTTTGGCTGGCTGTGGTGGATCTGGTGAGAGTTCGACGGCAGAGGGACCAGCCCCTGCGCCGGTTGAGGCTGCTCCGGCGGCTCCAGAAGAGCCCGCGACCGAAATCATGGCGACTGAAACACCCCCGGCCGCTGCCGAGGAGGCGCCCACTGAACCGGAAATGGGAGCACAAGAAACAGCGCCTGAAGAGGTATCCGCCTCGACCCAGCCGACAGAGGATAAGATTGCCAATGTTGGCGCGAATACGGGGTCCGGCGTCTCGGGAACGGTTGAGACCGTTTCAGCGTCTACGGGCGCCGCGTCAGCCCTCGCTGGATTGACGGGAGATGCCGCCAATGGCAAGCGCGTGTTCGTAAAGTGCATGGCCTGCCACGCTGTTGCCGAAGGCCAGAACCGGGTCGGCCCATCCCTTTACGGGATTGTTGGCCGACCGGCCGGTACGATCGAAGGGTTCAACTATTCAGCCGCAAACAAGAATTCGGGCATCGTCTGGACCGACGAGGTCATGTTCGAATATCTCGAGGCTCCGCAGAAATACATGCCGGGCACCCGCATGGTGTTCCCTGGTCTGCCAGCCGCTCAGGAACGTGCTGACGTGATTGCATATCTCAAGTCGGTCGTCGAATAGCGATCAACCGCTGAAGCACCTTCGTCAACGTCGGCTAGGGTGCGCTTTAGCACTTCACCTTCAAGGGCGGGCGGCATTAATTGTCGCCCGTCTCGTTCATTGACCAACGGGTTCCGTGCCGGCATTTCCCTTTTCCGCTATCGTCGGCCAAGAAGACATGAAACTCGCCGTGACGATCGCGGCGGTGGATCGGTCGGTTGGCGGTGTATTGGCGTTTGGCGATCGCGGTACTGGCAAGTCAACGGCGATCCGGGCCCTTGCGGCGCTACTCCCAAAAATTGACGTCATCGAAGGGTGCCCTTACCGCTGCGCGCCCTCGATGCCTGCCGGCGTTTGCGCCAAATGCGACGGGTCGGCCCCGACCGATATAAGATCGGCC
>CAZSBU010000287.1:0-2913 GCA_964605055.1 uncultured Caulobacterales bacterium
CCCGCGCGGTTCTGCCCGCGATGCGGACGCAGGGGCATGGGCGGATCGTCCAGTGCTCCTCGGTGCTGGGGTTCTCGGCGGTGCGCTGGCGCGGGGCCTATGTGGCCACGAAATTCGCGCTGGAGGGCTATTCGGACGCGCTGCGGCTGGAGCTGCGGGGCCTGCCGATCCATGTCAGCCTGATCGAGCCGGGGCCGATCGCCACCCGCTTCAACCCCAACGCGCTGGCGCAGTTCGAGCGCTGGATCGACCCGGACGCTTCGGCGCGGCGGGGCGAACTCGCGCAGATCGCCGCGCGCTATCGCCGGGGGGAGGCCGCGCCCAACCGCTTCGAATTGCCGCCCGCCGCGGTGACCCGCAAGCTGATCCACGCGGTCGAGAGCCCAAGGCCAAAGGCGCGCTACTATGTGACGACGCCGACTTACGTCGTCGCCGCGCTGAAGCGGCTGGCGCCGCGCGCGGCGCTCGACTGGCTGATGGCGCGCAACTGAGGCGCGCGCGCCTCTTGCGCAGGCGCTGGACCCGCCTCTTTTGCCTGCGTCGCCTGGGGGGCTGAGGCTGCGGCCGCCAGCACGTCGCCCTTGGTCACGCGGCCGTCTTTGCCTGTGCCCGCCAACGCGGCGGCGTCAACGCCCATCTCGGTAGCGACGCGCCGCGACGCGGGCGACAGCGGCGCCGCCGCGATTGCGGATTCGCTTTTTGGTTTAGCGTCCTTTCCTGCGTCAGGCGGTGCTGGCGCCGGGGCGGCCTTGGCGGTCGCGCCTGCGCCCGGCGTGATGACTGCAAGCAGCGCCCCGACCTCGACCGTCTCGCCTTTCTTGGCGGCGATGCGTGTCAGGACGCCTGCAACAGGCGCGCCGACATCCATCGACGCCTTATCTGTCTCGAGGCTGACAATCGGCTCATCGAGCGCGACCGTATCGCCTTCTTTCTTGAACCACTCGCCAATGTCGGCCTGCGTCACGGACTCGCCGGCAGGCGGCACGCGAAGTTCGACCGGCGCAGCGCCGGAAGAGGCAGACGCAGGAGAGACTGGAGGGGACGCTTCTGTCGCCGCGTCGGGCTTTGCCGCGCCATTCGCGGACTTCGCCGCCGCCTTCGGCTTTGCGGCGGCGCCAGCCGCGCCAATCATGCCAAGCAGCGCGTTAACGCCGACGGTCGAGCCGGCCTCGGCGGCGATCTCTGAAATGACGCCGGCGGCAGGCGCGGGCACTTCCACCGACACCTTGTCGGTTTCAAGCTCGACCAGCGGCTCATCAACCGACACCTGGTCGCCAACGCTTTTCAGCCATTTGGCGATGGTCGCTTCCGTGACGGACTCGCCGAGCGACGGCACGCGAATTTCTGTAGCCATGGAAGCACGCTCTCCTTGATTGGCGCTGTTATCCGTCAGACCGTCAACGCCTCATTCAGGAAATCTTCCATTTCCTGTTTGTGGCGGCTGGCAAGCCCGGTCGCCGGCGAGGCCGACGCAGACCGCCCGACATAGCGCGCGCGTTTTATTTTCGCCCCGACCTGCTCGAGGGTCCATTCGATGTTGGGCTCCATAAAGAACCAGGCGCCCATGTTCTTGGGCTCCTCCTGACACCAGACCATGTCGGCCTTCTTGAAGCGCTGAAGTTCCTTGATCATCGATTGGGCGGGATACGGATAGAACTGCTCGACGCGTAGTAGGTAAATATTATCGACGCCTCGCGCCTCGCGCGCCTCAAGCAGATCGTAATAAACCTTGCCGGAGCACATGACGACGCGTTTGATCTTGTCGTCCGGAGCGAGAGCGATGGTTGAGCCGGGCCTATATTCCGCATCGTCCCACAGTACCCGATGAAAGGACGATCCGGGGCCCATGTCGTCGAGCGTCGACACGCAGCGCTTGTGACGCAAGAGTGACTTCGGCGTCATAATTACGAGCGGTTTGCGGAAGTTGCGACGCATCTGCCGGCGAAGAATATGGAAATAGTTCGCGGGCGTCGTACAGTTCGCCACCTGCATATTGTCCTGCGCGCAAAGCTGCAGGAAACGCTCCAGCCGGGCCGATGAATGTTCCGGCCCCTGACCTTCGTAGCCGTGCGGCAGCAGCAGAACGAGCCCCGACATGCGCAGCCATTTGCGTTCAGCAGAGGAGATGAACTGGTCGATCATCACCTGTGCGCCGTTCACGAAGTCGCCAAACTGCGCTTCCCACAAAACCAGAAACTTCGGATTGGCCATCGAATACCCGTATTCGAAGCCCATCACGGCGAATTCGGACAGGTTTGAATCGTGCACCTCGAAAGTCGCTTTCGCACCCTTCAGGTGATTGAGCGGGGTATAGGTTTTCTCCGTCTCCTGATCGATGAACACGGCGTGGCGCTGCGAGAACGTGCCGCGCCGGCTGTCCTGCCCCGACAAGCGAACGCCGAATCCTTCCATCACCAGCGAGCCGAACGCCAACGCCTCCGCGCTCGCCCAGTCGATGTCTGCGCCCTTGGTGAAATTCTGCCGGCGCTGTTCGAGGACGCGTTCAAGCGTTTTGTGAACCGTGAAGCCTTCCGGATAAGACGCTGACTTCTCGCCAATCCGGCGAAGCGTCTTTACCTCCACCGCCGTGTCTCCGCGGCGATCGTCGTCGATGGGCGGCACAAAGCCTGACCATTGTCCGTCCAGCCAATCCGCCTTTTTGGGCTGGAAGGCTCCGGCCTTGTCGTATTCCTGGTCAAGATAGCTACGGAATTCTGCGCGCTCGCGCTCTTCCCAGCCGGCGTCAATAACCCCCTCGACGCGCAGTCGTTCGGCGTAAAGCTCGCGCGTTGTCTTAAGCGCCCGGATTTTCTTGTACATGAGCGGCTGGGTGAAGCTCGGCTCGTCGCCTTCATTGTGGCCGAACCGGCGATAGCAGAACATGTCGATGACGACGTCGGCGCCGAATTTCTG
>CAZSBU010000288.1:0-2530 GCA_964605055.1 uncultured Caulobacterales bacterium
CGCGCGTCGTTTCGAACATCGGATCGAGACCCGCAGTCAACCGTTGGCTGTCGACCCATGCCTCGAAGGCCGGCCGGGAGACCACCTCGACGGCGATCGGCATGAACGAATGCTTGATGCCGCAGATTTCCGAACACTGTCCGTAGAACACGCCTTCGCGGTCGGCCCGGAACCACGTTTCATTGATGCGCCCGGGGACCGCATCGACCTTGATTGCGAAGTTCGGCATCGCCCACGAGTGGATGACGTCGCGCGCCGTCGTCGTTACGCGCACGGTCTCCCCGACTGGAACGACGACGCGATTGTCAACGGCGAAGCGGTAAAGGTCGGGCGTCGTTTGATCCGCCGGCAGCATATTGGAGGCGTATTCAAAATCGCCGAAATCCGGATAAGCGTATGACCAACCCCACTGATAACCGCTAATCTTCAACGTCATCGTCGGGGCTAGCGCGATCCGCTTTTCCTTGCCCCCGCCGACGCGGCTGCGGCCCCCTTCGATCACGATGCGCGCACCGGCGGCGGGAGCCGCGTTCATAGCCACCGTGACCGTATCTTCGCCAAGCCCTGCGAGCTCATAGTCATCGCGCCCGACCTTTTGCATCGTGCCGCCCTGCGCCACGAAGACTTGCAGGTGGTCGGGACGCGATACCCTGCGCCGTTCCGCAAAGTCGTTCTGAAAAGCGAACTCACGCGTCTGGCCGTCGCCAGCCACAATGACCCGCTTGCCGTCAGGAGTAATGCCTTCGTTGAACAGCAGCTCAAACGAAAATACCGCGATGTAGAGCAGGATAAGGATCGGCACGCCAGTCCAGATGATCTCGACGAGCGTGTTGTGGCTGAAGCGCCGGGGCGTCGGATTGGCGCGCGCGTTGTAGCGGAGCGCCACCCAAATGATGAGGGCAAGAACAAGGACGCTGATGCCGGTGATGACAGGCATCAAAACCACGTTGTGGAAAAAATGCACCTCTTCCGCGATTGGCGAAACCGCCGGCAAGAGGCCAATGCCTCCGTTCACCGGATTATCGCTGACGGCCTGCGCGAAGGCGGCTGTCAAACTGGAAATGCTCATCAATCCCTCAATTCGACTTTGCGGCTTGGATGGGCGCGCTTTCTGAGGCCTCGCGCGTTTTCATCCCGGCGTGTTCATAAATCAGGCTCTATTTGAGAAGCACGTACCCCTCGCCGCTACAAATTCCAATCGGCTTATAGGCCGCGCGACGAGATGGCGTCACGCCGCGCGAGCCGGAAAAATGGTCGCACGCCCGTCGTGCGTAACCAAGGTTCCAGTTGCGCGTCCGCCCCGTTGCCGAGCCGCTCGGGGGTCCTTAAGTAGGCTAGTATGACATCATCATTTTTCTTCGGCCGCGCCGACCTCGACCAGTCCCGAACCGAAACGATTGTCCGCGAGGCGTTGAAAGACGCCGACGACGGCGAACTTTATCTCGAATACGCCCAATCCGAGGCGTTCTTTTTTGACGACAATCGCCTGAAATCGGCGAGCTTCAACGTCGAGCAGGGCTTTGGCCTGCGCGCCGTTGTTGGCGAATCGACTGGCTACGCCCACGCGTCGGAATTGTCGGAGGCCGCGCTGAAGCGGGCGGCGAGCTCGGTGCAAGCGGTTAAAACCGGCCATCGGGGGGCGCTCTCCGCGGGCCCGGCGCGGACCAACGCAAAGTTATACCCTGATGAAAACCCACTCGACGGTGAAGCTTTCGCCGATAAGGCGGCGCTGTTGGCGGAAATCAACGAATACGCCCGGGCGCTCGACCCGCGCGTCCGCCAAGTATCAGCGTCACTAACGGGCGAATGGTCGACAATCGAGATCGTGCGACCTGATGGGCAAATTGTTCGCGACATCCGCCCGCTCGTTCGCCTCAATGTGTCCGTCACGGCGGAGGCGACCGGCAGGAAACGGGAAGCTATGGCGCGGGCGGTCGTGAAGGATACGCCCGCTTCATCACGCCCGACGCCTGGCGCGCGCAGGTCGACGAAGCCTTCCGACAGGCGCTGGTCAACCTGGCTGCGGAACCGGCCCCGGCCGGCGAAATGGAAGTCGTATTGGGGCCGGGCTGGACAGGCATCCTTCTGCACGAGGCCGTCGGCCATGGCCTCGAAGGCGACTTCAACCGCAAGAAAACCTCCGCTTTCGCCGACCGCATCGGCCAGCGCGTCGCCGCGCCCGGCGTTACGGTGATCGACGACGGCTCGCTGCACGGCCGGCGGGGATCTCTTTCCGTTGATGACGAGGGCACGCCGACGGGGCGCACCACCCTGATCGAGGACGGAATCCTGAAAGGCTATATTCAGGATCGGCTGAACGCGCGCCTCATGGGCGTTGCGCCCACGGGCAATGGCCGCCGCGAAAGCTTCGCCCATGCGCCAATGCCGCGCATGACCAACACGCTTATGCTGGGCGGGGATCGCGATCCGGCTGAGATCATCGCCTCGGTCAAAGACGGGGTCTACGCCGTGAACTTCTCCGGCGGACAGGTGGACATCACGTCCGGCAAATTCGTCTTCAACTGCACCG
>CAZSBU010000288.1:2540-2901 GCA_964605055.1 uncultured Caulobacterales bacterium
AAAACTCGGCGCGCCGATCAAGAACGCAGCCCTCATCGGCGACGGGCCGAGCGTGCTGACGCGCGTGTCGATGATCGGCAACGACTTCGCGCTCGACCCCGGCGTCGGCGTCTGCGGCAAGGGTGGACAGGGCGTGCCGGTGGGCGTCGGGCAACCGACGTTGAAGATCGACCGGCTGACCGTCGGCGGCGCGGCGGCGTGATCAGGCAGCACCTGCCTTAAGAGGCGCGGGGTCAATGGCCACCCGCCGCGATCACGACCTGCGTTGTGATCGCCAAAACCGCAATCGTCAAAATGATCGTATACAGAAGGCTGACGAAAAGCCCGGTATAAATCGTTTTCACCCAGCCGCGCTTATAGG
>CAZSBU010000289.1:0-2898 GCA_964605055.1 uncultured Caulobacterales bacterium
TTGCGGCGGTCGAGGCTGACGAGGCTTACCTCGCCGGCGGCGACGCCGGCCCATTCTATGAATTTGGCTATTACGTTCACAATCTGCATTTCGTCATGGCCTCGGCGCTGATGGCGGGGGATGCGTCGACAACGCTGGCGCTGGCCAAAAAACTCGATGCAAAGCTTCCGAAAGAAATGGCGGTTGCGGTGCCTTTCGCCCAGCCGATCAAGGCTGCGCCCTATTACGCCATGGCCCAGTTCGGCGCGCCGGAAGCGGTGCTGGCGCTCGAAGATCCGGGCGCTGACGTACCGTTCCTTCAGGCGATGCGTCATTACGCGCGCGGAGAGGCGCTGGCGCGCAGCGGCGACGCCGAGGGCGCGCGCGCCGAAGCGGCGGCGATGGCGAATTTGGTGGAGACTGCCGACCTTTCCGGTCTTGTCAGTCTGAACATTCCGGCCCCTGACATCATGAATGTTGGCCGGCTGACGGTTCTGGCGCGGGCGGCCGCCGCCGAGGGCGATTTCGCTGCTGCAATGGCGCATATGGAAGAGGCGCTCGTTTTTGAAGAGGCGCTTAGCTACACCGAGCCGCCCTATTGGTATTACCAGGCCCGCCAGACGCTCGGCGCGCTTGCTCTGAGGGCCGGCCAGCCGGAGCGGGCGAGCCAGCTCTTCATGGAGACGCTGGTGCGCCAGCCCAACAGTTCGGGCGCGCTCTATGGCCTGTCGGAGGCCTACCGCGTCATGGGCGATAAAAACGCCGCCAAATACGCCCGCGGCATGTTCCGGCAATCCCTCAACGCGAAGAATGCGGATTTCTCGATCGACCGCATTTAATTCTGACCGCCCGGACCTGCTTTTGCGATCCGCAAGAGCACCCGACGAGGCGTGCTCGATATGCGACAAAGCGAGCGGCGTCCCTGCGATTCTAGCTTGCGTTTGACGTAAAAAGTTTTACGTTTCACGTAAATTTATTGTTGAGAGGGCGAGCGATGCCGAAGAAAAAACTGACGCAGCCAGAGATCGAAAAACAGAGCCGCAGACTTGCGACGATGTTCACATGGGTATTCTGGATAACGACGCTCTGGCTGTTCGGCGACGTTTCTTATGTGCCGCTGAAGCGCGTCGGCGCAGCGCTCGTCACCCCGGAAAAGGATGCGTTCGACCAGATTATCGCTTTCGGCGATGTCATGGTTGGCTTCCTGCCGGTCATCTTCGCGCTGGTCGCGGTGTACACGATCCGCGGCTTGCTGGTTCAATTCTCGCGCGGGGAAATCTTTACGACGCGCAATGGCGCGAGCCTCTCCCGTGCAGGAGACTGGCTTATCGCCAGCGCGGCGGCCTCGCTCATCGTTGCGCCCGCGGTCGGCTATTTTTACGAGAGCGAGGTCGAAAACATCAGCGCCGACTATATCGCCATCGTCTTCGCGCTGGTCGGGCTTGCCATTCGCCTGTTCGGCGGAACATGCGCCCTTGCCGCCGACATAAAGGCGGAAAACGACCAGATGGTTTGACCATGGCAATTATCGTCACGCTCGACGTGATGCTGGCGCGGCGCAAGATGAAAGCGCGAGACCTCGCTCAGGAGATCGGCATCAGCGAAACAAACCTCTCGCTGCTGCGCTCGGGCAAGGTCAAAGGCGTGCGCTTCGAGACGCTGGAGAAGCTTTGTCTGGCGCTCGATTGCCGCCCGGGAGACTTGCTGGATATCGAGCCGAGCGAAACCGAAGAAAACGGCACGCGATATTAAAAAAAGCCCGCCTGAATTTACGATCTACTGACGTGAATTTATACGGCTTCATTGCGCGTTCAGCGTTTTTCAATATCTGGTCCCGCCCGGCGAAAACGCTTGTAAAGGCAAGCTCTGCAACGGCCATAGACGACCTTGTACTTTTCAAAATCGATTCATATCAAAGACTCGACTGTTTATAGACGGTGCTATAAATCAAATCTGCCGAGTTTTTACTAGCAGGCGCCAAGACATGCAGGGTGAAGAATTACTTGACGAAATCTATGCGGCGATCATTTTGCGCGATGATTTCATCGAAGTCGAGCGGCTGATCTCGCCATTGTTTTCCAGTCATTGCGACACTTTCATGCGCATAAGAGGCGCGTTTTTTGAAAGCGTCGCCAATGCCGGGCTCAATCCGGAAACGGTCGAGCTATATAACGAGCATTATCACGCGATGGACCCTTGGGCGGCGGTTGGCCGTCTCATTCCCGTCGGCGGCGTAATCGTCGGAAGCGATCTGCTTGATCTAAAGGCTCTTGAGCGCACTGAGTATTACAACGAAGTCAACAAGAGGTCCGATATCTACGACATGCTTGCAATGCGCATCGGCGCGCAGGATGCCGATGTTGGCGCGATTACGCTCTACAGCCCTTACGGCGCGCGTTTTTCAGCCCAACACAGACTTCTTGCGCGCGTGCTCTCTTCGCATATGTGCCGCGCCCAAAGATTGCGAAAGCTGCTTGAGCAGGCGAACGCGAGAGAACCAAAGCCAGAGCCGGATGTTTTCCGAGGGCTAGGGCTGACGAATGCCGAAAAGCGGGTCGTCAGTCTGTTGTTGGAGGGGGCGTCGAGTGAGCAAATGCGCGAAACGCTCGACATTTCGAACAACACCCTGAAATGGCATTTTTCAAACATATTTCAGAAGGCGAATGTCAGCAGCAAGGCGCAGTTGCTGGCGCGCCTTGCGCAGGGCGGAGCGGTAGCGCCGTAACGGATTTGCCGATCACATCTGCGTTATCCCGCCGGAAAAGTTATCCCCCACCCCCCTCGGCGGCCGCACCCTTCGCCTGTGACAGTCGGAGTGAAGGCGGTGCAAAAGCAGAAGAGGTCGATCCATTCGATCCACCCTGTCCATTGTGGATCGTCCCGCGCCCAATGGCGGGAGCGGGGACCCGTTCGCTCGCG
>CAZSBU010000290.1:0-2889 GCA_964605055.1 uncultured Caulobacterales bacterium
CGTCTGGGGCCGGGGCTATGTCCTGCGCGACCCGGCCGAAGAGAAAGCCGCCTGAGACGACTTTGCGACAAGGCGGAGCCTGACTAACTGGAAAGCGCCCCCGCGGGGGCGCTTTTGTTTTGAGTCGCTGGGATTTGCCGCAACCCAACGAACGGCCTAATGTTGCCTCTTATCGGGGACAAATCCCGGGGAGGAAATATGAACAAGACAAATCGAACCCTGCACAGGGCTGCGGCCAGCGTCGCGAGCTTTGTCGCCGCCTTCGGCCTTGGCGCTGGTGCTTTTGCCGACGCGCCCAGGAAATACGACGCGGAAGCTTTCTTCAACACGACCGACATCAGCATCGCCGGGGCGGACAAGGCGTACTCGCCCGACGGAAAGAGCCTGTTGATCACGACCAACGCAACAGGGACGTTCAACGCCGCGACGCTAGATCTAGCGAGCGGCGCAATCGCACCCCTGACGAATTCGACAACGAACTCGGTCTTCGCCGTCAGCTATTTTCCGAATGACGGGCGCGTTCTTTACACGTTTGATGAAGGCGGGAACGAACTGAACCACCTTTATGTGCGGGGCGAGGACGGCAACACGCGGGACCTTACCCCTGGAGAAAACGTCAAAGCCGGTTTTGTGAGCTGGATCGAGGATGGCGCAGCTTTCGTGGTACAGACCAACGAGCGCGATCCGAGGTTCTTTGACCTTTATCGGTACAACGCCGATGACTATGCGCGATCGATGATTTTTCAGAACGACGCTGGCCTCGGCGGTTTCATCATTCGCAATGACGGCAAACTCGTCGCCGCCTCGCTTGAGCGCACGTCCGCCGACAACAACCTGTTTCTTATCGAAATCGGCGACGCGCCAGCGGAACCCAGGCTCATTACCGCCCATGAAGGCAACATTTCGCACACAGTCTATGATTTCACGCCGACCGGCGACAAGCTCGTGTTCGGTACGGACGAATATGGCGAGTTTACGCAAGCCTGGACCTACGACGTCGCCACTGGCGAGCGCCAGCCGCTGATCGAAGCGGACTGGGACGTTATGTATGTCGACCACTCTCCTTCTGGTCGCTATCGCGTCAGCGCCGTCAACGCCGACGCCGCCACGCAAGTGACGATCACCGACACATCGACGAACAAGCCTCTCGCCCTGCCCGTGAAACTGCCGAAGGGCGATCTGCGCCAGGTCAGGTTTTCACCGGACGAAAGGCAGATCAGCTTTCTCGTCAACGCCGACACCGCTCCGTCAAACGTGTTCACTGTCGACCTGAAGCGGAAGAAATTCCGTCAGCTGACCAATGCGCTCAACCCGGCGATCGATCAGGCTGACCTCGTCGCGAGCGAGGTTGTGCGCTATCCCAGCTTCGATGGGCTGGAAATTCCAAGCATCCTCTACAAGCCCCAAGGCGCAAGCCCAACGGCGAAAGTTCCTGCCGTCGTGTTCGTCCATGGCGGTCCTGGCGGCCAGACTCGAACTGGCTATTCGGCGATGATCCAGCATCTCGTCAATCACGGCTTTGCCGTTCTGGGCGCCAACAATCGTGGGTCATCCGGCTACGGCAAGACGTTCTTCCACATGGACGATAGAAAGCATGGCGAGCTCGACCTGCAGGACATCGTCTACGGCCGGAAATATCTTGAAACCCTCGATTGGGTGGACGGCGAGAATATCGCCATCATGGGCGGCAGCTATGGCGGCTACATGGTGGCGGCGGCATTGGCGTTCGAACCGGAAGTTTTCGACGCGGGCGTCAACATATTCGGCGTCACCAACTGGGTGCGCACCCTTGAATCCATCCCGCCATGGTGGGAAGCTTTCCGCGAGGCGCTGTTTGATGAAATGGGCGATCCAGCGACTGACGCCGAGCGCCATCGCGCGATATCGCCGCTCTTCCACGCCAAGAACATCGTCAAGCCGATGTTGGTTGTTCAAGGGGCCAATGATCCGCGGGTTCTGCAGATAGAAAGCGACGAACTCGTCGCAGCGGTCAAGGAAAACGGGGTGCCCGTCGAATATCTTGTGTTCCCGGATGAAGGGCACGGATTCCTGAAGCGAGAAAACCGCATAACGGCGTCGAACGCCTATGTGGCGTTCCTGAACAAATATCTCAAAGGCGACGCGGAGGCCGAAGCCGCGCAATCCTCGGCCAACTGAGTCTTCTGCATCGATCGAGTAAATCAAGCTGGCCCGCACGTTGGGCCGGCTTTTTTATTTCCGTAGAACGGCGGTGTGCCACGCGATGTGATCGTCAATGAAGCTGGCGATAAAAAAATAAGAATGGTCGTAACCTTCATGACGCCGCAAGGTTACTTGCTGACCTGCCATGCCGGCCTCCTGCACGAACAGATCAGGGCGAAGCTCCCTTTCTAGAAACTGATCCGCCAAGCCCTGATCGATCAGGATGTGCGCTGCGGACGGTATCCGCCGAACAAGCGCCGTGGCGTCGTAATCGGCCCAGTTCGCCGGGTCCTCGCCGAGATAGGCTGAAAACGCTTTCCGACCCCACGGAACCTGACTTGGCGCGACGATCGGAGCGAAAGCCGAGCATGAGCGAAATTTGGTTGGATGGCGCAAGTGCGCAATCAGCGCCCCGTGCCCACCCATCGAGTGGCCGAAAATTCCAAACTGTTCAGGCTCGACGGGAAAGTTGTTTGCAATCAATTCGGGAAGCTCTTCGGTCACAAAGGAGAACATCCGGTAATGCGACGCCCACGGCGCCTCGGTCGCGTCGACATAAAAGCCCGCGCCTAGGCCGAGATCCCAGGCGCCGGCGGGGTCCGTCGCGACCCCTTCCCCGCGCGGGCTTGTGTCTGGCGCAATGATCGCAACGCCGCGCTCGGCAGCCGCACGCTGCGCGCCGGCCTTGGCGATGAAATTATCCTCTGT
>CAZSBU010000291.1:0-2844 GCA_964605055.1 uncultured Caulobacterales bacterium
TTCGTCACCGATGACGGCGCGGAAACCGATCTCGACCTCGGCCATTATGAGCGGTTCACGGGCGTGTCGGCATCGAAGTCCGACAACATAACGACCGGAAAGATCTATCAGGGCATTATCGAACGCGAGCGACGCGGCGATTATCTCGGCGCGACCGTTCAGGTGATCCCGCATGTGACGGACGCAATCAAAGCCTTCGTCACAGCGGATGCAGGCGGAGCTGACTTTGTCATCTGCGAGATCGGCGGCACCGTCGGCGACATCGAGGCGCTGCCTTTCTTCGAGGCGATCCGCCAACTTGGTAACGAACTCCCGCGCGGCGACGCCGTCTACGTTCACCTGACCCTGATGCCGTGGATACCGTCAGCTGGCGAATTGAAAACCAAACCTACGCAGCACTCAGTTAAAGAGCTGCGCTCCATCGGCATCCAGCCAGACGTCATCCTGGTGCGCGCGGATCGTGAAATTCCTGATGCGGAGCGACGCAAGATTGCACTTTTTTGTAATGTGCGCCCCTCTGCTGTTGTGCAGGCGCTCGACTGCCGGACGATCTACGAGGTGCCGCTCGCCTATCATGACGAGCGTTTCGATGAAGAAGTGCTCGACGCGTTTGGCGTCCGCGACCGGCCGCCAATCGATCTTTCAAAATGGCAAGCCGTTGTCGAGCGCATCACCAGGCCGGACGGCCACGTGCGCATAGCCGTTGTGGGCAAATACACGGTTTTGAAAGACGCGTATAAATCCCTGATTGAGGCGATCGCCCATGGCGGCATCGCCAACAATGTCCGCGTCGAGGTTGACTGGGTCGAGTCGGAAATATTCGAACGCGAGGACCAAGCGATCGCTGCGCTTGGCGGCGTACACGGCATTCTTGTACCCGGTGGATTTGGCGAACGCGGGTCAGAAGGAAAAATCCGCGCCGCCGGCTTCGCGCGCGAGAAGAAGATCCCGTATTTCGGCATCTGTTTCGGCATGCAGATGGCGATGATCGAAGCGACTCGCACGCTCTTGGGCGAGACGTGTGCGACGTCATCGGAGTTTTCAACCACTGGCACGCCAGTGGTCGGTTTGATGACGCAGTGGGTGAAGGGCAATGAACGCGAGACCCGGCGGGCGGACGGCGATCTTGGCGGAACGATGCGTCTTGGCGCTTATCCTGCTCGCCTTGCGTCCGGCAGCCGCGTTGCAGAAATCTATGGCGCAACCGAGATCTCAGAGCGGCATCGGCACCGGTTCGAGGTGAACATCGCGTGGGCTGGGGGACTGGCTGAACGGGGGGTCGTCTTCTCCGGATTGTCGCCTGATGGAACGCTCCCAGAAATTCTCGAAATTCCGGATCATCCGTGGTTCATTGGCGTTCAGTTCCACCCCGAACTGAAATCGCGCCCCTTCGACCCGCATCCGCTCTTTGCCTCATTTGTGAAGGCGGCTATGGAGCGCTCTCGCCTCGTCTGAAACCTGCCTGCCGGTCGATTGACTGCATGCTTATTTCCCCGACCGGCTATGCAGACCCCAACCCATCTTCTGATCGCCGCAGCAGCTTTCTGTCGCCCCAAGCAGATCCAGATCAACGCCGCTGCATTGGCTGGCGGGCTGGCCCCGGACGCTTTCCTGATCGGGCTGTGGGCATGGTCTAAACTGAATGGCGTTCCGGAGCGCACGCTCTGGGGCGAGCTCTATTGGTCACCGCCAGTACAGCTCGGCCAGGCGATCTCCAATTCGCTTCCGCTTTTCGCATTCGTTCTGATTATCTCGTTATTAGTGCGACGGCGGGCTGTAGCAGTTCTCGCCGGCGCAGGACTTTTACATCTGGCCGCCGATTTTCCCGTGCATGGCAGCGACGCGCATGTCCATTTCTGGCCGTTCAGCAATTGGCGTTTCCATAGCCCCGTCTCCTATTGGGAGCCGGATCGCTATGGCGTCGTCGTCGGCGGATTGGAGGGGTTGCTGGCGATCGGGCTGATCATTCTTTTGTGGCGGCGTTTCGCAGCGCGGTGGATCAGGGCGGTGCTGATTACCGCATTGGCCGCTTATGTCATTGTGCCGGCGTACTTCATCCTGACGCTCAGTTAAGGGCGTGACTTCGCGAACGGGCGCTGCAATTCTGCCGCCCCCCGCCAGCAACCGAGAGGCAATTTCCCTGTGCTCAAACCAGTCCTCGTTACCGGCGCGTCGAGCGGCATAGGTGAGGCGATTGCCGTCCACCTCGCCCATAAGGGTTTTCGCGTGTTCGCCACGGCGCGCCGCATGGAAAAGCTGCGAACGCTTTCCGGCTTGGGGGAGGGGCGTATCTCGGCAGTCTCGCTCGACGTCAACGATCCAGAATCCATTGAGCGGGCGCTGGCGGAGATTTCTGCTGCGGGGGCGACGCTTTACGGCCTCGTGAACAACGCCGGCGTCAGCGTCACGGGGCCCATTGAGGAAGTGCCCATTGAAGACTGGAAGCGGCAGTTCGAGACGAATGTGTTCGGCCTTGTGCGGATGACCCAGGCCGTCATGCCGCAAATGCGCGCGGCGGGTGAGGGGCGCATCGTCAATATCGGGTCGGTGGCGGGACGGCTCGTTGCGCCATTCATGGGCGTATACGCCTCCTCCAAGCACGCCGTTGAAGGTCTGTCGGACGCCATGCGCCGCGAGTTCCCAGACAACCAGAGGCAGAACCGCCTGCGATGCTACGGCTTTGGCGTCCCAGACCTCAGCCGGGCGCTCTGGAGTATGACCAACTCGGCAACGTTGATCGTCGAGGACGAGCTTCAGCCGTTCGACGTGTTTAATCAAGGTGCTGGCACAGGCCTTTCGTTCTTCTTCAGCGGTCAGGTTATTCCGTTTGCGCAGGAAACAGGG
>CAZSBU010000292.1:0-2820 GCA_964605055.1 uncultured Caulobacterales bacterium
AAAATCCGGCGGTCGCGGGCGCCTGTCGACGCTGTCGGCGGGGGTTTTTCTTCTGGCGATGATCCTGCTGCTGGGCGACTGGGTAAGCCGGATTCCAATGGCGGCGCTCGTGGCGATCATGATCATGGTGTCCATCGGCACCTTTAGCTGGTCGTCGATCAAGGCGCTGCGCGTGCACCCTAAAAGCTCATCTATCGTCATGCTGGGCACCGTCGTCGGCGTCATATTCAGCCACAATCTGGCGATCGGCGTGCTGATCGGCGTGTTGCTGTCGGGCCTTTTCTTCGCCGGCAAGATCTCGGAAGTTTTCCGCGTCACCTCTTATCTCTCGGAGGAAGGACGCAAACGGACTTATCGGGTCGAAGGCCAGCTATTCTTCGCCTCGGTCGAGAAATTCAACGCCGCGTTCGACCTCAAGGAAGCGCTCGATGAAGTCATCATCGACGTCAGCGCCGCGCACATCTGGGATATCTCGAGCGTCGCCGCGATTGACATGATCGTACTGAAGTTCCGTCGCGAAGGCGCAAAAGTTGAAATTGTCGGCCTGAACGAAGCCAGTGAAACAATCCTCGACAAGATCGCCCTGCACGACAAACCCGGCGCGCTGGACAAGCTGCTGGCGCACTAGGAAGAAAAATCATGACGCATATACTCGCCCTGATCGACGGCTCGGCTTACACGCACAGCGTTTGCGACCATGCAGCATGGGCCGCGCGCCAATATGCTGGCTTTGTTGAGTTGCTGCACATTCTCAGCCAGAAGAAAGCCGGTTCGCTGCCGTCTGATTTGTCCGGCGCGATCGGCCTTGGCGCGCGCTCATCGTTGTTGGAGGACCTTGCGGAGCATGACGCCGAGACAGCCCGGCTGAACAAGGAACGCGGCCGCGCCATTCTCGATGCGGCGCAGCTCCGGCTGGAGGCGCAGGGCGTCACTGAAATCACCCTTTCCCTTCGCCTCGGCGAGATCGCCGATTCGCTGACCAAGCGAGCCGGCGACCTCCTTGTCATGGGCAAACGCGGCGAAGGCGCAGACTTTGACAAGCAACATCTCGGGGCCAATCTCGAACGGGTGGTGCGATCGGTTAACCGGCCCGTGCTTGTGGTGACCCGCGCGTTTCAACCAATCAAGACGGCTGTCTTCGCGTTCGACGACGGCGTCAGCGCGCGCAAGGCGCTAGCAAGCCTGACCGCAAGCCCGATGGCGGACCGGCTAAAAATCATTGTACTGACCGTCAGCGCAGAGGGCTCTGAACACGCAAGCGCCGCTCGTTCAGCCACCGAGGCGCTAATCGCAGCCGGCTATGAGGCTGAAACGCGGATCAAGCCCGGACATGCGGAGAAGGTCATTACCGAAGAAGTGGAAACATCCGGAGCAGATCTCCTGATCATGGGCGCCTATGGGCATTCGCGCATTCGCGCCCTGATCATCGGGTCGACGACGACCTCGATGATCCTGTCTTGCCGCATTCCGCTTTTGCTGTTCCGCTAGGGCGGGCCGCGCCGGCGGCGATGGTGGGCGGTGACGGGTTCGAACCGCCGACCTACTGGGTGTAAACCAGCCGCTCTGCCAGCTGAGCTAACCGCCCGAACGCTCGAGCCGTTTCCAATGCCAATTCGCCGAACCGCTGTAAAGCGCCGCATCCCGGTTTAATGCTCGGCGCGCTAAACCCGTGAGCAATCTACCGCACCCCGGGATGCTACGGAGCGTTCATGCAGGCCGTCTGGTTCAAGCGCGACCTTCGCGTCGCCGACCACGCCCCGCTTGCAGCGGCGGCGGCAAGCGGCGAGCCGGTGCTCGCGCTCTACATCGTCGAACCGGAGTTGTGGCGCCAGCCTGAGATGAGCGGGCGGCACTACGCTTTTCTTACCGAGTGCCTCACCGATCTGAATGCAGCGCTCGCCGCGCGCGGCGGCGGAGTGTGCATCCGCGTCGGCGAGGCTGTCGAAGTGTTCGCGGATTTGCATCGGCGATACGGTCTCGCCGCCATTCGCGCCCATGAGGAAACGGGCCTCCTATGGACCTATGCCCGCGATAGAACCGTGCGGCGCTGGGCGCGCGGCGCCGGCATCGAAATGATCGAGACGCCGCAATTCGGCGTCGCCCGCCCGCTCGCCAGCCGCAATGGCTGGGCCGCGCGCTGGGATCGCATGATGGCCGCGCCGACCACGCCCGCGCCAACGCACATTCGTTTTGCGGTTGTTCCCTCAGACGAGACGCCGGACGCCCGCGCGCTCGGTCTTCGCGACGATCCGTGTCCGGATCGCCAGCGCGGCGGGCGGGGGCAAGCGCTGGCGATGCTTTCTTCCTTTCTGACCGATAGGGGTCGGCCCTATCGGCGCGCGATGGCCGAGCCTGCTGCGGGGGCCGAAGCATGCTCGCGCATCTCGGCCCATCTCGCCTTTGGATGCCTTTCCATGCGCGAGGCGGCCCAAGCCGCACAGCGCGCGCTTGCGCTCCACGAAGCGGCGAACGATGCGGCATTCGCCGCGTCCGTCAGATCGTTCATTTCGCGCCTGCACTGGCATTGCCATTTCATCCAGAAACTCGAAGACGCGCCGTCCATCGAGACAACCGCGCTGCATCCGGCCTATCGGGGCCTCAGGCCAGAGGGCGGGGAAGCGACCCTTGATGCGTGGGCGGAGGGCCAAACCGGATTTCCGTTCGTTGACGCCTGCATGCGCTCGCTTCAGGGGACGGGCTGGCTCAATTTCCGTATGCGGGCGATGACGATGGCCTTCGCGACGGGGCATCTGTGGATGGACTGGCGCGCCCCCGCTACGCGCCTTGCGCGTTTGTTCACCGATTTCGAGCCCGGCATCC
>CAZSBU010000293.1:0-2820 GCA_964605055.1 uncultured Caulobacterales bacterium
CCGCCGCTCCACGCTCGCGCACCGGGTGTCGCGGCGCGCCTCACGCCGCCGGCCTGCAGCGCACGCCCCGCAGCGGCGCGACCGCGCCCGTATCGCGGCGCACCGCGACGCAGGCCCCGTCTTCGATTCCAAGATCGAATATGACCGGCATGGCGAGGCTGCGGTCCTCCAATGGGCCTGGCGGCGGCGGCAGCACGGAAACCGCGCCCGACGTCGAAAGATCCTCCGGACCAAGAGTGATCGATGCGCGCCCGAGCGCCTCGCCGAGCGCCGACTTCAACGCCGTCAGGGTCTCGACGTCGGCGATCTCGAGGCGCGCCGGGCCTTCTGTCATGGGCGTCGCGCATCCGCCAAGCAGCAAGAGGACCGGCGCCGCCATAATTATCCGTACCGGGAGCATAATCCGCAAACGGGGAAGCGGCCGCGCCATGGTCAGCGCCCGCCTGAAGAGTCGCCGGAAAGGCGCATGTCGCGGCTGCGCTCCCACTCGATCTGAGCCGGCGTCAGATCGCTCGTCATGGTCGCAAGCCCCGGTTCGCCAACCGTAGCGACTGTCGCCGAGGCGACAGGCGGCGCGGGGCAGGCGCCCGTGGCGCGAAACTGCAGAGCCGCCGCCAGCATTGCCTCATCCTCGGCGCCGAGCGGGCGCGTTAGGTCGTCGGCGACTGCGCAGCCCGGCGTTTTGACTGCAAAGGGCGCATTTGTGATGTTGGCCGGGGCAAAGCCGTCGGCGAAGTCGCCGAAGCCCTTGTCGTTGATCCCCTGGAACTGGGTCGTGAAATAGGTCTCACCGCAGTTGTCGGTCGGAAAGAAACCGAACGGTTTGCCGCAGGTCAGCCCGCCGATGAGGACGATCTCGACGTCGACGCCGCGCAGGCCGTTGATGACGCTCTCGCTGGCGCTGCATGTTTCGTCCGTGCTCAGAATGAATAGGCGCGGCAGGTTCAGCGTCGGCAGCGCCACGCCGTTGGGCACGCTGAACCCGAGCCCTGTGCGAAAGAACGGAATGGGCGTGTTGGGCTCGCCGGTGACAGGATTGCGCGATCCGGCGGCGGCGTTGAAGCGCAGGCCCTCGAAGGTGCGCCCATCGGTGCGCGCCACGCCGGCCGTCATGAAGCCGAGCTGCGAGGCGACGGCAAGAAGACCGCCGCCGTTGTAGCGCAGGTCGAGAACGAGGTCGCTTACCCCTTGCGCGCGCACCGTCTCAATGGCGTCACGCAGCTGCGCCTCGGTGGAGAACGGACTGAACGTCGTCAGATGGATGTAGCCGACAGGACCGCCCGGCGTCGGGATCGTCCGCACAAGGTTTACCGGCTGGCGCACGATGTTCGCCGACACCATCGTCACCATACGCGGCGGCGAGCCGTCGGCGTCCTGCATCACGAAGGAGTGACTCTCGCCCGACGTCGCTGGAAAAAGGCCGGCGTTGATCCGATCGACTTCGTCCTGCGTGTTCGCATTGACGAGGTCGACGTTGTCGACTGTCAGAATGCGCGCGCCGCGCGTCCAGTTCGGCAGTCCGCCGACGACGTCCGACGCCGGCGCGCCGGGCTCGGTGAAGGCGATGCGAACGTCGCGCGGCGGGGTCGCAGAGCGCACGATGAGACGGGCGCCGTAGCCGGCGGTTGGCGCCGAATTGCGCTGCGCGAGGAACTCTGTCGTCGGCTGGCTGAAATGGAACTCGTCGCGCGGGCGGCCGGATGGCGTAATGGCGTCGGTCTTCAGAACCGCGAAATAGTCGAGCCGATTGCTGAAATTCGCCGGATTGCGGTCGACCACCTCGGTGTTCCAGAGATAGGTTTCATTGGTCCAGGACCGCAGCCAGAAATTCTCCAAAAGCGTCGAGCCCTGACGGTCCGGGAACGCATTTCCCTCGATGTCGACGCCTGTTCGCACCACTTCACAGCGGTTTACGAACGTGCTCGCGGGCTCAAACACGCCCTGCGTCCAGACGGGATTGGCTGTCCCACCGCCGCCGGAGGGTGGCGGCGGGGCCGCCGGGGGCTGCTGGGTCGGTGGGGATTGAGTTGGGGTTGGCGAGGAGTCGCCCGACGCGCCGCAACCGACGAGCGCGCACAATGCCATGAAAATAGTAATACGCGACACAGGAAACATATTTGCTTGGCCCCCAATATTCGCTTTCTAGGCTTCGGATAGTCTAGAATTGCCGCCCGCCGTCAAGAGCGCCGCTTGTCTCGCCTGTTCAATGAAAATCTCTTGAATTCGGCAATATGCGGACATCGCGTGGATGGCGGCTCTGTACCGGTCGGGCGACTTCGTCGACTGGGCATAGCGGCATTCTTGGTGGCGTATCCGACAGGATGCCGAGCAGGTTGGTGCGGTCCGATACTGAACTCGCCATCAGATGGACAACGCCCTCGCGGCTGCGCTGCACCACGCCTGCCGCCACCATCAGCCTCGACGCCATCACCTCGCGGCGGAACCGCTCGAAAAGGCGCGCCCACATCAAGATATTGGTGACGCCCGTTTCATCTTCGATAGTGATGAAAATGGCGTTGCCCTTGCCCGGCCGCTGTCGGATCAGGACGATGCCGCCGGTACGGACGTGTGCGCCGGCCCTTGCCCTGCTTGTTTCAGCGCAACTGAGAACGCCCTCCGCGCGCAGCACTGGCCTGATGAAGGTCATGGGATGATCCTTCAGCGACAATCGAAAGGTCTGGTAATCGGCGGCGACTTCCTCGCGCATTGGCATGGCGGGCAGGCGTGCGGCGGGCTCCTCGCCCAGTTCAGCGGCGTTGGCGGCGGCGAACAGGGGAAGGTCATCGCCCGACGGCGTCCGCCGCGCCTCCCACAAGGCCT
>CAZSBU010000294.1:0-2815 GCA_964605055.1 uncultured Caulobacterales bacterium
TGTCCACGCGCGACGAGGATTTCGTCACGCGGCTGTTCGTCGCCAACACCCACACCCCCGTGCTGTTCTTTTCCTCGCGCGGCATGGTCTACAAGATGAAGGTATGGAAGCTGCCGGCCGCGCAGCCGCAATCGCTCGGCAAGGCGCTCATCAACCTGCTGCCGCTCGACCAGAACGAGTGGATCACCTCGATCATGCCATTGCCCGAGGACGAGGAAAGCTGGGACGATCTGCACGTCATGTTCGCCACCGCCGACGGCAATGTCCGGCGCAACAAGCTGTCCGAGTTCGTCGAGGTCCGCCAGTCCGGCAAGATCGCCATGAAGCTCGACGAGGGCCAGCGCATCGTCGGCGTGGACACCTGCGGCGAAGACCAGGACGTACTGCTGACGACCGCGAAGGGCCGCGCGATCCGCTTCCCGGTCACCGCCGTGCGCGAGTTCAAGGGCCGCGACTCACGCGGGGTGTTCGGTATCCGCATGGACGATCACGACGAGGTCATTTCGATGGCGATCCTGCGCCATGTCGAGGCCGCGCCCGAAGAGCGTGCGGCTTATGTGAAACAGGCAGGCGCCATGCGCCGCGCGGCCAGCGGACAGGACGCCGCCGAGGAGGAGCCCGTGGCCGAGGCCGAGGCCGGCGACGAGGAGGCGGTCGAGCCGGGCGAGTTGTCGCCTGAGCGCTACGCCGAGTTGAGCGGGCGCGAACAGTTCGTGCTCACCGTCTCGGAGAACGGCTATGGCAAGCGAACAAGCGCCTATGAATACCGTATTTCCGGGCGCGGCGGCAAAGGCATCATCGCCATGGTCGTCAACGAGCGCAACGGGCCGCTGGTTGGCGCATTCCCGGTCGAGGACAGCGACCACATCATGCTCGTCACCGACCGCGGCAAGCTGATTCGCTGCCCGGTGGAGGACATCTCGATCGTCGGCCGCGCCACGCAGGGCGTGAAGATCTTCACCACTGGCGCTGGGGAGCGGGTTGTGTCCGTTGTCCACGTTCCCGAAGACGCCAATGGCGAGAACGTTGAGGACTACGACGGCTAAAGTTCATTATTTCTGATTGGTCCACTCTTCGACTTGCTTCTCGGCCTCTTCTTTCGCTATGCCGTACTTTGCCTGGATCCTGCCCACCAGTTTATCGCGATTACCTTCGATCTGCGCCCAGTCGTCATCGGTCAGCTCTCCCCACTTCGCCTTGGCGCTTCCAGTCAACTCCTTCCATTTCCCCTTGATCTGATCCCAGTTCATGGTAGCTCCTTTCGCTGTGTTGTTACAGCAACCGCCAAGTTCTCATCGAGACACCTGTTGCCCTGTACAAGAGGGTATGGCTCGATGTGTTCTATTGACGCCAATACCCCGAAAATCTCTTCAACGCCTGCAAGCATGACCGACCGCCCGGCGTCGTGATGCACAGTCAACGCGCGAGGTTCGCCTTCGTTCCACCGACGTCAATCCGTCCGTCGGCTTGGTTTAGGGTGCGTTCACCGACTTCACACATTCCGGCGCAGCACAGCCCGGCGCAAAAGACCCCGGCGGCAGACATGTTCTGCCGCCGGGGTGAACCGGATCGGGTCATCCAGTCATTTCAGCAAACCGGTCACGACGCTCAGGATTCGTCCAGAGCCTGACGGCACTGCGCGGAGACCACCTCCTTGTTCTGATCGAGGCAGGACTTGAGCGCATCGTCATCGTCGGCAACCGCAACGCAATACGCCGCAATATCGGCTTCGCAAGCCTCTTTCACGGCCTCTTCCAGCGCGAAAGCGGCTGTCACCGACAGAATTGCGCCGACCATAATCGTGAATCCGAATGCAAGAAGCTTTCTCATCTGCATCTCTCCCACATAGATTGAGTTTCGATATTTGCAGGACTCCCCTGCAACGCCTGAAACTTTGACTCGGAACATTGTTTTATTTTGTTTTAAGGTGGGTAATTTTATGGAATGTTTGTGACTTGATTTTCAATACTGAATATTCGTCGAGGCTGTCGGCAAGCGCGCCAATGCTGGACGCTTGTGCGTCGCGGTCCGCTGTGGTTAAACCGCGAACATGAGCAAAGCAGGCTTCTATTCGGGCAGCTTCGACCCGGTCAGCTTTGGCCATCTCGATGTCATCGAGCGGGCTGTGCGTCTGATTGGACGGCTCGTGGTCGGCGTCGGCGTGCATCACGGCAAGACGCCGTTGTTCCCGTGGGCCGAGCGCGTCGAGATGCTGGAGGCGGAAACCCGCGTGATCGCCGCGCGCACCACAACGCAGATCGAGGTCGTGACCTTCGACGGGTTGAGCGTGGACGCCGCCCGCGCGCACGGAGCGAGCGTTCTTGTGCGCGGGCTTCGCGATGCGACCGATTTCGACTACGAAATGCAGATGGCCGGGACCAATGCCGCGCTCGCGCCCGATGTCGAGACGATCTTTTTCGCCGCCTCCCCGCAGCATCGCCATATCGCGTCCAAATTCATCCGCCAGATCGCGGTGATGGGCGGGAATGTCGATCAGTTCGTGCCGCCGCTCGCCGCACAGCGTCTGCGCGCGCGTCTCGCCAGTCACAATGGCTGAGCCCGCATGCCCAATCAGGACAGGAACATGAACCGCAGATCAAACTTGACCGTCATCGCGGCGGCGCTGAGCCTGTTGCTCCTCGCCGGCGCTTCTGCCGCCAATGCCCAAGGAAAGAACAATATGCTTTATCTCGACCTGAAGGATGGCCGCGTGGTCATCAAGCTGATGCCCGAAGTCGCGCCGAAGCACGTCGAGCGGATCAAGACGCTGGTGCGCGAGGGTTTCTATGACGGCCTGACCTTTCACCGCGTCATC
>CAZSBU010000295.1:0-2815 GCA_964605055.1 uncultured Caulobacterales bacterium
CCGAGCCGGCCTCATAGGCAAGCGCGACGGCGTAGTGGGTCGGGTTCATGATCAGAACGGTTGCGTCTTTCACGGCGACCATCATGCGCCGCCTGGCGCGGGCCTCGCGCTGCTGGCGCACCCGCGACTTGATCGCGGGATCGCCCTCCTGTTCCTTCAGTTCGCGCCGCACTTCCTCCTTGGTCATCCGCAGCCGTTTGCGCCAGGCGGACTTCTGATAGGCGTAGTCGAGCGCAGCGATGACAATCATCGCCCCGAGCGTCGCAGCGATGAGACGCAAGACGGCGTCGCGGACGAGCGCGGTCAGGGCGACTTGGTCCGCATAAAGAAGGCCGGCCAGCATCTCTCGGTCCGGCCAGAGCGCAAAGGTAAGTATCGAGCCGACAACGCCGAGCTTGAACAGACCTTTGAGGAAATTTGCCAACGCAGCGCCGCCGAAAATCCGCTTGGCGCCCTCGACGGGCGACAGCTTCGACAGCTTGGGCGCCAGTCTCTGCGGGGCGAACACGGGCGCCGCCTGCGCGATATTCCCGAGGATGGCGGCTACGACAAAAAGCGCCGCAAAAGCGGCGCACAGCGCGCCGAGGCGCAACCCGAGGCCCGCAAACATTCCGGCCATCGACCCGGCGTCCACGATGTAGTCATGCGGGCGCTCAAGGAAAGGAACGCCTAACCGGACGACACCATCCGAAAGCGATCCTGACAGGAGCCAGACGCCGATCCCCGCCGCGCCGAGCATTGCGACCGTGACGATCTCCGGGCTGCGCGGGGCGTCGCCTTTGCGGCGCGCGTCCTCGAGGCGCTTCGGCGTCGGTTCTTCGGTGCGCAGCGAGGCGTCAGCGGTTTCGCTCATGACGTTATCTCACGAACGCTGCGATCGACTGTTCAAAATGCGTCAGGAAGGCAGTCATTATAAGGCCGATCGTCATCATCAGAAGCATCAGGCCAATCGCCAGGTTCGCCGGCAGCAGAAGAAAGAAAATCTGAGCCTGCGGCATCAGCCGGCTGAGAATCCCTGACCCGACATAAAAGACGAGACCAAACAGAATAAACGGCGCGGAAAGCCTGACGCCTAGCGAAAACGCCGCCCCGCTCGCCTCAAGGATGGTTTTCGCCATGTCACCGAAGGCGAGAGGCGCGCCAGGCGCAAATAGCGCATAAGAGTCCCGCAGCGCCAACAGCAAAAGGTGATGAAGGTCCGATGCGAAGATCAGCGTTGCGCCAAGCACCGCAAGAAAACTGCTGACGAGCGCTCCCTGGATTTCCTGACTGGGATCGAAAATCTGCGCCAGGGCAAGACCCATTTGCAGGGCGATAATCTGCCCAGCGACATTCAAGGCGCTCATGACAGCACGGGCTGACAGCCCGAGGAATCCGCCGGCGAGGATTTCTGCTCCAATCAGGCCGGTCATGGACGCAAGGCTGCCCCCGCCCGCGTCAACCGGGAACGCCGGCGCGGCGATGGGCGCGAGCGCAATGGATATCGCGAGCGCCACGGCAAGGCGGATGCGGGGCGACAAGGAAAAATCGCTGAAGCCCGGCGCAGTCATGATGAGCGCCCCAACCCGGCAGAAAACAGCGAACATGATGAACGCGTCGACTGGCAGGGCCGCGAGCGCCGCTGAAATCGCCGCGTCCGGCGTCGCCGGCGTCATCCGAGCGCGCCGCCCGATGCAATCAGGGCAAAGAGCTTCAGCGCAAATCGTCCGAGCACGCCCCCCATAAACGGCAGGGCGATGGCGATGACGATGAACATGACCGCAATGCGCGGCGCGAAGATCAGCGTCATTTCCTGTACCTGCGTCAGCGCCTGCAGCAAGGCGATGGCGAGGCCAACGAGAAGGCCCGCGAGCATGGCGGGGCCGGCGACAAGCAACGTCACCCAGAAGCCCTCACGCGCGAGGTCCAGAATTTCTACTGACGACATTGCGCAAATCCTCCGCCTGAATTCTTCAGACGGGCATATTTTGCCGGGCTTATGGTTAAGACGGCGTTGCAAGGACCGCCCGGTCGGCAAATGACTGGCGATTATGTGGCGCGCGGAGTTGCATTTTTTTAACCAAATGCGCACGGTCCGGCCGCCCCCCTTTTTCGCTGAGACTTCGGGAGAACACGAATGGCCACAGGAACCGATAGCGCCTCGGCGCAACGCGGGATTCTCGGATGGATCGAACGCACAGGGAACAAACTTCCCGATCCGGCTTTCCTGTTCCTTTATCTCATTGCAGCGCTTGTCGCGGTTTCCGTCATTGCGGCGATGTCTGGGTGGTCCGCCGCGCACCCGACGCAGGTTCAGGACAACGGCGCCCCGCTGATGATCTCGGCGGCAAGCCTCCTGTCGGCGGATAACATCCGGCGCCTCTGGGTCGACATGCCCCAGACGTTCACCCATTTCCACCCGCTCGGCTATGTGCTGGTCGTGATGCTTGGCGCAGGCGTCGCCGAGCGTTCCGGCCTGTTTGCGACCGCCATGCGCGGCGCTGTACGCTCTGCGCCGAAATTCCTCCTGACGCCAATGGTTGCGCTCGTGGCGATGATTGGCAACCTCGCGGCAGACGCCGCCTACGTCGTGCTCATTCCGCTGGCGGGGGTATTGTATGCTGCGGCGGGCCGCCACCCTATTGCGGGGATCGGCGCTGCGTTTGCGGGGGTTTCGGGCGGATTTTCGGCAAACCTGTTTCCCGGTCAACTCGATGCGCTTCTCTTCGGCATTACTGAGGCCGCCGCTGAGTCGCTCGCGCCGGAATGGGACGCAAACCTTGCGGGCAACTGGTATTTCATCGCGGCGATGCTCTTCGTTTTTCTGCCCGTCATC
>CAZSBU010000296.1:0-2813 GCA_964605055.1 uncultured Caulobacterales bacterium
GAAGGCGCGCTGATAGATCTTGCCTTCGTCCGTGCGGCTGAAGGGCACGCCCCAGTGTTCGAGTTCGTAGACGGCCGCCGGCGCGTTCTTGCAGAGATATTCGATGGCGTCCTGATCGCCGAGCCAGTCGGACCCCTTGACGGTGTCGTACATGTGCCAGCGCCAGTCGTCCTCGCCCATATTGCCGAGCGCCGCCGAAATGCCGCCTTGCGCAGCAACGGTGTGCGAGCGCGTCGGAAAAACCTTGCTGACACAGGCGGTCTTCAGGCCAGCTTGAGCGGCGCCGAGCGCGGCGCGCAGGCCCGATCCGCCGGCGCCGACGACGACGACGTCGTACACATGATCGGTGACGTCATAGGTCTGGGACATGAGGGCTCTTCCTAGGGCGTTGATCCGAACAAGGACCAGTAGACGGCGGCGACGACGCCAAGCGCAACGATTGTGTTGAGTACGCGCAGAGGCCCGCGAATGGACCCATGGATGTAGTCGTCGATCACCTCGCCAAGCCCGATGCGCATGTGGAAGGCCCCGACCGTAACAAGGGCGGCCAATAAGATCGCATTAAGCGGGTGGGCGAGCCAGGCGCTGACCTCGGCGTAACTGTCGCCCAGATGCAGCGCGACGGAGAAAAGAAACCACAACGCGAGCGGCGCCAGAATGACGGCGCTTGCCCGCTGCATGATGAAAGTTGGCGTTCCCTTGGCTGACATGGCTGGTCCCTCAGGCGCTGCGCGCGGCGACGCCGGCCGCGACAATGGCGAGCGCGCCGACCGCCGAGCCGATGTAGATCGCCCACGCTGTCGCCGTCGCGGTTTTCGGCGCAAGGCCCCGCCCCGTATCCCAATAGAGGTGGCGCACGCCGTTCAGGAAATGGAAGAGGAGCGCCCACGCATAGCCGGCAAGAACGATCAGCCCGAAGGGCGAGCGCACGATGGGTCCGACATAGGAATAGGCCGCCTCGCCGAGGCTGACCGAAGTCGCCCACGCCGCGAGGAGAATAGTGCCCGAATAAAGCATGACGCCGGTCGCCCGGTGGGTGATCGACGCCGCCATGGTGACGGTGAAGCGCCAGATCTGAAGGTGCGGCGACAGGGGGCGGGCGGGCGCGGTTTTCGTCATTCGGGCGACTTTCCGGGCAAACGCCAGAACGTTTATGCGGCTGGCGAGCGGCTGGCGTGAAAACTAGGCGGGTCGCCTTCGAAGTCAACGCGCGGCGACGCCGCACGGGGCCCGCCACAACAGGATGTGAGCGCCCGTCATAAAGGTCAGTTCAGGCCCGCCCGTCAGAAAACGGCAGAAAAGCCTCATCCTGAGGAGCCGCCGCAAGGCGGCGTCTCGAAGGACCCCCGCCTTGTCATCCGGGCCGTCTTCTTTCATCATCGTCAATCTATCGGGGTTGCAGCGGGGCGATGAAACAGATGGCTTGGATGGGCTTGCGGCGCGCGGCGGCGCGCACTCTGGCGTGCGGCGTTGCGGGCCTGGCGATGGCTGCGTCCGCATCGGCGCAGAACGTCACGGCGGTGACCGCCGAAGAGCTTGAACAGGTTCTGGCGGACGCCGGCCTCAACCCCGAAATGACGGAAGAGGCCGCAACCCGCGCGCCGGTCGCGAGCGGGCGCGTCGGCGACATCAGTTTCTGGGTGCGCGCGCTCGACTGCGCGGGCGTTCCCAAGGCGTGCGAGAATCTCGTCTTCTTCGCCAATTTCTCGCTGGGGCGCGAGGCGACGCCGCAGGACTTCCGCATCGTCAACAGCTTCAACGACAGCCAGGTGTTCGGCCGGGCCTATGTGCTACCCGGCCGCAACGAGGTCGGCGTCGACTATGTGATCGACCTCGGCGGCGGCGTCGCCATGGACCATCTGACCGGCAATGTCGCCCGCTGGAGCGACGTGCTCGGCGCCTTCATCGACAGGTTTCAGGCGGGCGAGCCGATTTCTTGAGGCCTCGCCGAAGAGCGCTAGGGTCGGGCCCACGGAATATTTTAGGGAAAGGTTTGGCCCTTAGTTGCCCTTCGACTGGTAAATCGCGAGCGGTTCAAGCCGCCCGAAACCGGTCCCTGTTATGCGCAGCGGCGCTCGTATGCGCAGCGGCGCTCGCGCCACAGTTTGGCGACTGAAAGGTGTGACCACCCAAAGGCAAAGTCCGTCGCGCCATGTGCGATCAGGTGATCAAGGCGTTCTTTCGCTTCCTCAACGGTGGGGACGTGCCCGATGTCCACCCACCACAAGGCGACTGTGGGCTCGTCAGGCATCTCGAAAAACTCATGCTTGCGAGCATAGAAGTTCTGGTGGACCGTCTTGAACACAAACGTCGCCAGGGACTCATCGTCTTTCCAGACCGACATATTGACGTTCATGGTCGGATCACCCGGCCAAGAGAGAGACATGGCGCTGTCGCCGGTCTCATCTTTCAGACGCCAGACAAATCCGGGCATCCGCTCAGCCAGCTGATTGATGCGCGCCAAATTGTCGAAGAAGTCCCGCATTGCAGGGTGATCAGGACCGCCCAAGACCCGCCCTATGTTGACTTGCGCGAGGTGTTTTTTGGTCGACATCGGCTCTATCCACGTCTCAGCTGTTCCTGATCGCTTCAGAAGAATAACCGAAATCGGCCTAGTTGGAAGGCGTGGCTTCCCACCCCACGGGGCCGCCCGATCGATGGCAAAAGGGTCTCGCCTTCCGTGTTCAAGGCATTGGCCAAAATCAGTCGGCTGGCGGTTTCCGGCGATTTTGTGCCGTTTGCAGGGGCGTGGACGGGCCTCCCGAATTAACGGGTCCGGCCCCGATTAAAACGTCACGCCGCCTTTTCCACCA
>CAZSBU010000297.1:0-2808 GCA_964605055.1 uncultured Caulobacterales bacterium
TGTGCTCGAGCAGATGCGCGACGCCATGCTCATCCTCACGCTCGTCAATGGTTCCCGCTTCGAACCAGACCCCGACGGCAGCCGTCTCGAGATCAGCCGCCGGGTCAGTGATCACCCTAAGGCCGCTTGATGTGGTGATGATTTCCATGATGTCTCCGGCGCGTAATCGCGGCTTTAGCGCGCGTCAAGAATGATTTGGCGAATGCTGGCAAGATCAGCCTTCGCTCTGACGAACCGTTCGTCGAGATGCATAATCTCATTCAGGGCGGGAGGCGCAGGCGGGACGAGACCCGTCGCATGTTCGATCGCTTCTGGAAACTTCGCCGGATGGGCAGTAGCGAGAATGATTGCTGGTCCCGTCGCTACGCCGAGACGACGCAACTGCGCAAGACACGCCAGACCCACGGCCGTATGGGGATCAATTAAAAGTCCATATTGCCCGTAAGTCTCGGCGATCGTCCTCGCGACGTCTGGCTCGCTTGCGCTGGCGGCGACAAAATCCGCCTGCATCGTTCGCAATACGGATGATGGAAGGCGGACTTGCCCATCCCTGGCCAGATCGTCCATGGCGCTACGCACCCATTCGGCGTCGCGGCCTGAAGCTTCGAACATCAATCGCTCAAAGTTCGACGCCAGTTGGATGTCCATTGACGGCGAACTGGTTTGCGCGACGGCTCCGGGCCGGTAAACGCCCTCCGTCAATACACGGCGCATGATATCGTTCTGATTGACCGCGACGGCTATGGGCTCCATTCGCAGCCCCATGCGACGGGCGACGTACCCTGCAAATGCGTCACCGAAGTTGCCCGTCGGCGTCACGAATACCAGATCAACCGCACCCGACGGTAATTGTCCGGCCGCTGTAAAATAATACGCGGCCTGCACAATCAACCGCACCCAATTGATCGAGTTTACCCCGGTGAGGCGGCGCGCCTGAACCAGTTGGGGGTCGACGAACAATGCCTTGACCAGCCGCTGACAGTCGTCGAATGTTCCGTCTACGGCTATATTGTGAATGTTCGGCGCCGTTGCGGTCGTCATGATGCGCCGCTGCACGCCGGAGATACGCCCGTATGGATGCAGCATAAAGAGTTCGGCCGTTGGGCTGCCAGCGAAGGCGGCCACCGCCGCACCGCCGGTATCGCCTGATGTCGCACCGAGAATCGTGCGCCTGTCCTTGTCACTGGCAAGCGCCCAATCATAAAGGCGCGCAAGCATTTGCATGGCGACGTCTTTAAATGCCAGCGTCGGCCCGTGAAACAATTCAAGAACCCAAATATTATCCGACAGCCGTCGTAACGGGACCGCTTGGGGGTGGTCGAAGGTTGCGTAAGCATCTTCGGCCAGGCGCTCCAGCGTCGCGATATTTATATCGGGCGCCGCAAAAGGCGCGAGGATCGCCGCGACCGCCCCGGCCAACGAGCCGGAGCTAATTTTCTCCACCTCAACAGGTGATAGAGGCGGCAAGCTGGCGGGCATGTAAAGACCGCCATCAGGCGCTAGCCCGGTCAATAAAACGTCACGAAATCCAATTTCAGGCGCGGCGCCTCGCGTCGAGAGATATTTCATTGAGTTCCACTCAGGAGTTTTCTCTGCGTGCTAACTTGGAAGCCGACAGATCAAAAATCGCTGCTCGGTCGGAGCAGCGATCAAAAGATCAGCGCCATCGATAGCAGCTACCGTTGAACCAGCCATCCTTTCACCCGGATCGGAGAATATCTCTGTCAACGGAAGGCCATCGATATACTTCATCACGAGCGAAGGCGAGCGTTCAACCCCAACGAAGCCAAACAGTGCTCTGGCTAGCGGCTTCGGCTGCGCAGCGACAAGGACGGATCCATCAGGCGCAATAGTGAGGCGTTGTGGCGACGCCTTAAGTTTTTCGATCCGTGACAAGACTAGCGCGCCGCTCAATTGATGCCTGTCGAAAACGGCAATCGAGGGTCCTGCGGTTTCGCTGACATAGGCGCGTCGGCCATTCTGTGAAATTGCAATTCCGCCTGCGTAACGCAGACCTTCAGCGCCAAGGCTGACCGCCACGCCGTCGAAATAATAAACTTTTCCAGATGCTGCGCGCGCGAAAAACGCAAGCCGACCCAATAGTGATGTGCGGTCCGAATCCGCTTCATTGGTTACGTAGAACGAACGCGGACCAACTGCCGCGACTGCGCTTAATCGAGTGAAACGAGGATCAGTTACCGTTTCCGCGTGGATCAGATCGCCATTGGCGTCGACATCGTAGAGTTCGACAGATCGAGCGCGCGCATTGGCGACAAAAAGGCGTCGCCTATCGCCTTCTTCAAAATAGCTAATTCCAGTCGGGTGGAGCGCCATTGGAGCTTCGCCCGACCTGTCCCGCCACCCGGAACCGTCGAGGGGATCTGCGATGGAAACCAGGTAGATGGCGCCCCGGCTACTGGAATCGTCGCCAAGCGATGAAACAAATGCCTTTCTCGCGCCGGGCATCACGGCAATATCCGTAAGCGCCGCGATACCCGATACCGGCGTACAATCCCCGATTGCGCGAATTTCGTTATCAGAAAAATAGTTGAACGATTGAAGTGAGGAATAAATTCCCGCGCCGCCCGCGAGCGCGAATGCAACCGAAACTAGGACGGTAGCCGTTCGTCTCATTACGCTTACTCGGATTGGGTGGGAACGCGGGCTGCCAAAATGTAGTCTAACAAGACGTTAACATAAGGACGCGGCAATGCTACAGATACGATCAAAAAACGCGGCGACAAACCCATTCCCACCAGCCGAGCGCTAGGTTGATTTAGCGCGAATGGCGGCGTATAGGCCACGACC
>CAZSBU010000298.1:0-2754 GCA_964605055.1 uncultured Caulobacterales bacterium
CTGCCTCAACACGACGGTTAATTTCGGCCGGGTCTACACGCCGGATTTTCAGACCGAAGGCGATGTTCTCCCGCACGGTCATATGTGGGTACAGGGCGTAGCTCTGGAACACCATGGCGCAGTCCCGCGCTTTCGGCGGCTCGTCGTTAACGACGCGACCGCCGATGCTGAGGGAGCCGCTGGAGATCGTTTCGAGCCCGGCAATCATGCGCAGGGCGGTCGATTTCCCGCAGCCCGACGGGCCAACGAACACCATGAATTCCTGATCCTGCACATGCAGGGAAAGGTTCTCGATGACGGAAGCGTCGCCGTAGGACTTGCCAACCTCGTCAAACCGGACGTCAGCCACAAAACCGCCCTTCGATAGCACGAGCCAGCGACGGCGCGGGGTCGCCCGCTCCCCCGGTAATGAGGGTCAGATGAAAGACCAAGCGCGCCTCCCGGTCGACCGCGAATATTCGTTTCACTGCTTCAGGACGCCTTGCCGGTGGCAGATCACGAATTGTTATTTTTGGCGAGGGTAGTAATATTAGCTCGTTGAAGCAATGGCCTGTGCGGCGCAGCCCGTCGTCCGGGCAACATACAGGTGGCGGGATTGGGCGCCTGAGCGCACGGTAAAGAGGCCCCGATGATCATGTCGACAATTGAAGCCCGCGCGCCTTCCTTGCGTCAATCAGAGCGTCGGGTCGCGGAATTCGTTCTAGCCCGACCGAATGTTGCGGCGCGGTCGTCTATTGCTGCAATCGCTCAAGGGGTAGGCGTCAGCGAACCGACCGTCGTCCGCTTCTGCCGATCCGTCGGCTGCGCTGGCTTTCAAGACCTCAAGCAGAAAATTTCCCGTGATCTCGGGCGCATGACCGCAATCGTCGATCGCGCCCTGCCGGCGGCAGAAATTCGTGCTACTCGGAGCGGGCACAGCATCGCCGCCGGACTTTTTGGGCGGGTGCACGCTGCCTTCATCGATCTTCAGCAGGCGCTGGACCAAGACGCCGTCGAGGCGGGCGCGGACGCCATCAGCAACGCGTCTCGCATCATCCTGTTTGGTGGCGGCTCGTTGGGTTTTGTCGCTGCGGACGCGGCTCATAAATTTGAACGCGCTGGCGTGCCGGCAATCGCGGCGAGCGATCCCGAATTGCAAGCGGAAATGGCCACGAGCGCGACAAAAGCTACGGTTTTGATTGCGCTCGCAAGTGATGAAGACGTCGCTGGGCTTGCGCATCGGCTTTCAGTCGCGCGAAACGCCGGCGCAACCGTTATTGTGATTGCGCCAGCAGCGAGCGCCGCCATGCAGGCCGCACACATTCGAATTGCAGTAGCCAATCCGGACGTCGCTTCGATCCGCACGCCAATGACCTCGCGTTTCCTTTTGCTGTTCGTCCTCGACTTGATGCTGACGTTTGCAGTCTCTGATCGCGCTTCGGCCGTATCTGTCGGTAAGGCGCAAACCTGAGGGGGGCGACGACAGGCATGGACGGATTGTCTCCATCTCAAGGGCATTTGCTTGCCGACCCCCGCGAGGTCGCCTTGATTGAAAAGGGCGCTCACAGAGATCCGTTTGCTTTTCTCGGGCCGCATCTGATCGCGCCTTCCGGCCCCGTTGCGCTTCGGGTGTTTCGTCCGGGCGCGGCCGACGTTGAAGCGATCCTTGATACGGGCGTGGCGATAAAACTCACCCGCGTCGGTAACGAGGGTTTGTTTTGCGGCGTTATTTCAGAGACTCAGCCGCATCCGCGCTATCGACTGCGCGTTTCGCCGGGCGATGACGCCGTTTATGAAGAAGACGCCTACCGATTTGGCCTCGTTCTGTCGGCGGAGCAGGCGCAACTGCACAAGACAGGCAACTTTTGGCGGGCTTATGATGTCATGGGCGCTCATCCAGGGCGTATTGATGGCGTCGATGGTGTCACCTTCGCCGTGTGGGCCCCTAACGCCCACAGGGTCTCAGTCGTCGGCGATTTCAATAAATGGGATGGGCGCATCAACGTCATGCGCTTCCGCCATGGCTGCGGGGTGTGGGAAATATTCATCCCCGGACTATCCGCAGGCGCGGTCTATAAGTTTGAGATTGTCGGCCCGGATGGCGCGCTGCTGCCACTCAAAGCCGATCCTTACGCCCGGTGGGGGGAAACGCCGCCAAAGACGGCCTCGCGTGTGTCGTCTTTCAATCGCTTCGACTGGGGGGACGACGCTTGGATGACGGGCAGGGCCGCCCGCCACGGTCGGGATGCGGCTATCTCGATTTATGAGGTGCACGCCGGGTCATGGCGGCGGTCGAACGGGCAACCGCTAAGCTACCGCGATCTGGCACATAGGCTCATTCCCTACGTCCGCGATCTCGGATTTACGCATATTCAGTTGATGCCGATTTGCGAGCATCCCTTTGATGGATCGTGGGGGTATCAACCGATCGGCTTGTTCTCTCCATCCGCACGCTTTGGCGAACCGGACGACCTGCGGGCGTTTATTGATGCAGCGCACCGCCAGAATATCGGCGTTCTAGTCGACTGGGTGCCTGCGCACTTCCCAAAAGACGTCCATGGGCTCGCGCGCTTTGATGGTACTGCGTTATACGAACACGCGGACCGCCGGCGCGGGGAGCATCCCGACTGGGGTACGCTGATTTATAATTTTGGACGGTATGAGGTCGCCAATTTTCTAATTTCAAACGCGCTTTACTGGCTCGATCAATTTCATGTCGACGGGCTGCGTGTCGACGCTGTTTCATCGATGCTTTATCTCGATTACTCCCGCGCG
>CAZSBU010000299.1:0-1404 GCA_964605055.1 uncultured Caulobacterales bacterium
TCTGGTGCCATTGGACATCGCCAGTCGGAAAGACCGGATTGACGCCGCGCCACAGGTCTCGTGCGGATTGCCGCGAGAGGTCGCCGCGCGCGGGATCGTCGTTGTCGGAGAACCCACGCGGGTTCTGCAGCGTCAGATTGTTCGAAACGTCAACGCTAGTCGGCGCCGCGAAGGGCAGGTCTACGAACCCCAACAGCTTCATGCCGCGATTTGTCCAGGCGCCGGGCGTACCCCAGTACCAGCGCGTGTTAGGCGTCTGCGACGGGTTACCCACCGCCATTTGACGCGGGCGCAGGGCGATGAACGCAAGCTTGCCCGAAACCGTATTGGTGTCCCATACTGTCACCACGAGGAACTTGTTATAGGGCGTCACCGCCAGCGCGGTCGGCACCATCCCGGCGGGCAGCCGAACGCCGGCCCCGTCAAAGAATTCCGCCGCAGAATTTCCGACGAGCGTTGGCTGAATTGAGCCGTCTCGAAACGCGGCAAAACCAACCTGGCTCGCGTTGGCGCGGCCGCGGGCGATAGCGACAGGCACAGGCGGGAGGTCGGGGCGGGTTGATGCCACCAGATCGCGGATGACCGGGGTGATCGAGGCGCCGATGCCGCCTCGAACCCAGAAGTCGCCAAACCATTGTGCATACATTCGCATGCAGAGGCCACCCGACGGATCGAAGACGACGCCGTCCGCGCCCTTGATGTTGCCAATGCCTAGCCTGAAATCCGGATCGCCCGGATTATCCGGCAGATAAGCGAACGCTCCGCCCGCGAGCCATGCAGGCCCTTCCACGCCTCGCGCGGCGGCTTCCTGATCGCTGCGCGGCAGGCGGCTGGAATCGACGCATTTTTCCGGTTCGCCGGGGTTGTTCGCGGGCCGGGTCCCGAACGGCCACAGGCCAAAGCCGCTTGTCTGGTCGGGACCCCAGAGTGTGGGCGCGGCGTTCGTCGCGTTGCCAAAGTCGGCAGCCGTCGGTCCAAGGCGGTAATCCATGATCTCGGCCGCGTTGTAGTTCTCAGCGACCCGTCTGTATTCGGACGGATTGATGACGCCGCCCGCCGAGACGATCAGTTCACGCCACGACCCGATCTGCGCCGGCACGGCGCCGCTCGGCGGCGGGGGCGGAGGCGCGGGAGGCGTTGTCGGTGGGGTCGATGGCGGAGTCGCGGGCGGCGTAACGCCGACGCCTGTGCCGGGCGCTGCAGGCGCCTCGCCTTCGCTACCAAGACACCCGCCCGCCGCCAGCGCGGCAAACGAGATAACGAGCAACCTTGCTTTCAACATGACTTCCCCTGCGCACCTGCGATGCGACGGCCGGCGCCTCGCCGGACTCGCATAAGAGGCCCTTGGGGTGAGGCCAGATCATTGTGGAAATATTACAACGGCTCGCGAGGTTTTTCCTTTTT
>CAZSBU010000299.1:1414-2744 GCA_964605055.1 uncultured Caulobacterales bacterium
GGCCGATCACGGGAAATGTGATCGCAGATTTTTTCCCGTCAATCATTTTCATTACGTCATAGGTAATCAGCACTATGAGGCGCGATTGTTCGTCGACGATCAGGACGCCGACATCCACGTTGCGTGGAAGCCTGCCGGAACGCGCTGCGGCAGCGCGACGCGCGCCAGCGGCGGCGCGGAGAAATCTCGCGAGTCGATCACGAACGCCTCGGATGCGCCGCGCGCCAGATCGGTGACCAGAGTCACCACATAGCCGTCGTCTTCACCCGTCGCGCCGTCGCGAGGCGCGAAAGCCGCTTCCGATCCGTAGACGCCGCGCGGGAACTCATGCCGCTCGGATCGTCCGGTCGAAAGGTCGTATTTGACGAGGGCGGAATATCGCTGCAGTACGCAGTCGTCCATGACGACATGATAGGAATAGCGCGACTTGCGGCCCGTCAGGTTGAGATTGACCACCGGAAATTCCGACAGGGCGTCGTCGATCTGTTCTTCTCGGCCGGCGCCGGTCTTCATGTTCATGCGCCATAGAAACGGCTGCGCGCGGAGCGCGAGCACGACCGCCATCGGCGCGTAGGGGCCGAACGCCGCCGGGTCGGGCGAAAAGCCGTTCGGCACCATCTTGCAGGCCGCCATGACGACTTCGTCGCCCTCCTCCCAGGCGTTGATAACATGGTAGACGTAGCAAGTTGGAAATTCGAACCAGCGCGGCGCGCCGCCTTTTCGCGGTACGACGCCAAATCGCGTCGGCTGATCGGCGACTTCGATCTGCCACATCTTGCGGCGCATCGCCGCCGCCGAGAACACGACCGGCAGGTCATGCAGGATGACGTAATTCTCCGTCAGCCCCATATCGTGCGGCAGGCGCGGACCGGGCAAATCGATCGTCTGGAAATGCGTCAATTCCCCGGCGGCCGATATTGACCCCGTCCATATTTTTGGTTCGTACAAGGCGTAATCGAAAAAGACGAGCTCGCCCGTGACCGGATCAACCTTGGAATGGGCTGAGACGTTGCCCGGCAGCCGTCCGCCGAAATCTTCTGCGGCGATTGTCTCAAGCGTTGCGACATCAACCGCGACCGGCTGGCCGGATATATACCACAGCGCCAGAAGCCGTCCGTTATGGACGACAAGATCCGTATTTGCCGTATCCTTGTAAACCGTGGTGCGGCCTTCGCGCGGTCGCGCCGGCTCGAAGATGCCGCCAGCGGTTGGCGCGCCGTCGCGCTCCGCCTCGAAATCCGCCGTGCGAATATAGCGATTGGCGTAGCGGGCGCGGCCGCCCTCGAACCAGACGCCGTGGATCATGCCGTCGCCGTCAAACCAGTGGTGC
>CAZSBU010000300.1:0-2715 GCA_964605055.1 uncultured Caulobacterales bacterium
ATGTCGTAGGTCGGGTCCCTTTCGGTCGGCCCCATCGCAAAGTCGCTGCGCGAGAACACGCCGAACCCCTGCCGGATTGCGGCTAAACGCTTCGTAAACGCCAACAGCCCGGCCCCCGCGCCGCTCGCCAACGACCAATCGAACCAGCTGATTTCATTGTCCTGAGCGTAGCCGTTATTGTTGCCGCCCTGCGTGCGCCCGAACTCATCGCCGCCGAGCAACATTGGCGTACCGAGCGACAGGTAAACGCACGCGAGCATGTTGCGCTGCTGGCGCGCGCGCAATTCGTTGACGAACGGATCTTTTGTCTCGCCCTCCACGCCATAGTTGCAGGAGGCGTTGTCGGCCATGCCGTCGCGATTCTCCTCGCCATTCGCCCAGTTGTGCTTCTGTTCGTAACGAACAGCGTCGGCGAGCGTGAAGCCGTCATGGCAGGCGACGTGAGTAATGCTCGCCCACGCGCCACGTCCGCTGGTCTGGAAAAGTTCGCTCGATCCATGCAGAGCGCTCGCAAACTCGCCGGTGGAGCCTGCGTCGCCCCGCCAGTAACGCCGGATCGAATGGCGCGCCCGGCCGTTCCACTCGGCCCACTCCTGCGGGAATCGTCCATCGAGATGCCCACCGGGTCCGACGTGCCAGGGTTCGGCGATTAACTTCACATGCTTCAGTATCGGGTCCGCCCGCAATTCCTCAAAAAAGGGCGCATCCGTTCGAAACGATGAACCAACGAGGCCGTGCGCTGGGGCAAGATCAAACCGATAGCCGTCAATGCCAATTCGGTCGGTCCAGAAGCGCAACGAGTCGATACAGAGCCGACGCACGATGGGATGATCGAAGTTCATCGTGGCGCCGCACGCTGTGACGTCGTCGAAGAACCGCGGGCTGTCGGCAACGAGACGGTAATAGGCGCGATTATCAAGACCTTTGAAACTAAGCGTCGGGCCCAGGTGATTGCCCTCGCAGGTATGGTTGTAAACAACGTCGAGTATCACCTCGAGCCCGGCGTCATGAGCGGCTTCGACGACGCTGCGCATGGCGCCGCCGCCGCCGGGTCCGACATATCGCCCGTGGGGCGTAAAGAAGTTGACAGTGTTGTAGCCCCAGTAATTCCGCAGGCCCTTCCGGGTCAGAAAGTCGTCGTCGATATAGGCGTGCATCGGCAGCAATTCGATTGCGGTCACGCCAAGCGCGCGGAGATAATCAAGCGCCTCCCGTCTCGCCAGACCTGTAACGACGCCGCGTTCTGCCTCCGACAGACCGGGAAATCGCATCGTGAACCCGCGCACATGCGTTTCGTAAATCAAAGTCTGACCCCACGGCGTCTGGGGCCCGCGGCCAGCGCGAGGCAGGTCGTCGACAACGACGCCCTTTAGCGCCGTCGTAGCGTTATCGCGGGTGTCGATGATCCGGTCGTCGCCTCTTTCGGTGGAGTAGGCGAAATGTTCCGAGCCCCACTGAAAAGCTTCTGAAATCGCCCTCGCGTAGGGGTCAAGAAGCACCTTGGCTCCGTTGTAGCGCAATCCCTCCTCCGGCGCGTATTTGCCGTGGACGCGATAGCCATAGACAGCGCCGGCCTTTAGCCCTGGCGCAAATCCTGACCATACGCCGCCCGGGCCGCTGCGGAGCGGCGAACGCGAGATTTCCTTGGTCCCGCAAGGCGAGAACAGGCAAAGCTCTACGCCTTCGGCTTCGCCGGAAAACACCGCAAAGTTTACGCCCTCGCGTGTGACTGTGGGCCCAAGCGCTTCTCGGTCGCCATCGAGTATTTCAAACGCCATCTGGCTTTACTCCGCCTCAAGATAAATCGCCGCGAGCGGCGGAAGGGTCAGGACGACAGAATGGCTGCGTCCGTTCCATGCAAAATCCGTTGCCTCAACAGCGGCGACGCTGAAGTCTCCAGCGCCGCCGTAATGGGCCTCATCGGTATTGAGCACGATGCGATATTTCCCTGGCCCATCGACGCCGATCCGATAATCGCGCCGCGGCTCGGGCGTCATGTTAATAACGCAATACATCCGCCGGTCGCCGACCGCAGATTTGCGAAAGAAGGCAAAAACCGACATGGCGCGCGCATCGTCCTGCACCCATTCAAACCCCGATGACACGCAATCCTGTTCATACAGAGCCGGGCTCGCTCGGTAGAGCGCGTTCAGATCGCGAACGAGGTTCGTAACGCCAGCATTCAGTGGTTGCGCAGCTGCGTTCCAATCAAGTTCGCCCGAGTGAGACCATTCTTGCGCCTGAGCAAACTCGCCGCCCATGAACATCAGCTTCTTGCCGGGATGGGCCCACATCAGACCGTAAAGCGCACGCAGACCAGCAAATTTGCGCCATTCGTCGCCAGGCATCCTCGCGAGCAGCGAGCCTTTGCCATGTACGACCTCGTCATGGCTCAGCGGCAGGATAAAGTTTTCATTGAAAGCATAGAGAAGACCGAAAGTTATCTCGTCATGATGCCAGGAACGATGAACGGGATCACGACTGAAATATCTCAGCGTGTCGTTCATCCAACCCATGTTCCATTTGTAGCCGAAGCCGAGCCCCCCGAGATATGTCGGCTTCGAAACGCCTGGCCATGCGGTCGATTCTTCGGCGACCATCATCGCCCCGCCGTATTCCCCGTAGGCTAGCTCATTGAGGCGCTTCAAAAATTCGACCGCCTCCAGATTTACATTGCCGCCGAATACGTTCGGTTCCCATTCGCCCGACGCGCGG
>CAZSBU010000301.1:0-2714 GCA_964605055.1 uncultured Caulobacterales bacterium
TTTGCAACGATTATTTTTCCGTCGTCACGATTTCGTCTCATTCTGCAATTTCTCGCTCGCAAATGCGGAAAGTTAGCGGAATTATTCTCTCACTCACGCGGGTGTGAACTCCGACAGGGGGCTTAGGGCCTCTGAAGATTTTCACCCCCAGCGACCAGCACGAGGAGAGGACGGGGCATGAAAGTACGGGCAGGATTTCAAAGCTGCGGATTGAAAGCGCTGTTGTGCGGCGCGACTGCGGGGGTGGCGCTTGCCACAGCGCCGGCGTTCGCTCAGGAAGAGCCGGCTGATGAGGCGGACGACCGCATTGTCGTAACGGGCTCTCGCCTGAAACAGGATAGCGCCCTGAACTCGGCGAGCCCGATCGTCGGCATCGACGCAGAAGACATCAAGACTTCCGGCCAGATCGATATCGGCACCCTTCTCCGCGAGTCGCCGGCATTGCAGGCGTCGCTGCCAGGATCCTTCTCGGCATTCAACGGCGCGCCGCTGGGCTCCAGCCAATTGAACCTCCGGAACCTTGGAACTGAGCGCACCCTCGTTCTCGAGGACGGTCGCCGCCACGTCGCCGGTGCCGAAGGCACGGGCACGGTCGACGTCAACACGATTTCGACCGCGCTGCTCGGGCGCGTGGAGATTTTGACCGGCGGCGCGTCGGCCGTTTATGGCGCTGACGCTGTCACGGGCGTCGTCAACTTCATCATGCGGGACGGGTCATCATTCGATGGCCTAGAAGTGCGCACACAGGGCGGCATCACCGACAAGGGCGATGCGGAGGAGTTCTTCATTTCGGTCGCCAACGGTTTTGAAATCGATGGCGGCCGGGGTTCGGTAGTATTCGGCGCGGAATATCAGAAGCAGACCTCCGTTTTGACTGGCGATCGCGACTTCGCCGGTCTCGGAGCGCTATCGCTTCAGGCGACCAGCCCCGCCGTTCAGACGGCGTTTGGTATCGACCCACGGTTCGACAACGTATTCGTTCCCAACGTGCGACTGCCGATCTCAAGCGCCGGCGGCGTCATCGCTCTTGGCGACGGCAACACGGCGGGCTTTTCGAGCGCCTTCGTGGAGGTCGTAGGCAGCGGCGGCGTCACCGGCTGCGGAACGATCGGCGCGTCGCAGATCCCGACCTGCCAGTTCTTCGGCAACGGCACGCTGCGTCCCTATGTCGTCGGCGATGTGTTCATCGATCCGTTTGCCGCTGTTGGCGGCGACGGCGTGCCGATCAGTCCCGACGATGAAATCCTGCTGCCGGAAATCGACCGGTTCATCATCCAGACCGGAACGAAGTATGAAATCGTCCCGAACGTCAACTTTTTCGCCAACGTCAAATATGTCACGACCCGCACGACCGAATCCAATCAGGTTAACGGGTTCAACGACGACATCCCGATTTCTCTCGACAACCCCTTCATTCCGCAGGCGTTGCAGAACCAGATCGCTACGCTTCAGGGCGAAGGCATTGATCCAATCATCGCCGTTTCGCGCGACGTCCTTGATTTATCGGCGCGATCCAATCCGGTCGCTGAGCGTCGTACGCTGCGCATTGTCGGCGGTTTCGAGGGTGACATCTTCGATACCGGCCTGAGCTACAACCTTGCCTATACCTACGGACGGACGGATGCCGACATCACCTCGATAGCGAGGATCGAGGACCGTTTCTTCGCAGCTGTAGACGCTGTGGTTGATCCGGGCACTGGACAGATCGTCTGCCGCAGCGATATCGATGCGGGCGCCAACCCCCCGCCGTCTTCGGGATTCCCGCAGCAAAACTCTAATTTCGGAATTTCTACGTTCGTGCCGGGCGACGGACAGTGCGTGCCGCTGAACATTTTCGGCGAGAACTCGATCACGCCTGAAGCTGCTGCGTTCTCCTTCCTGCCCGTAACGGCTCAAAACGAAATCGAGCAGAGAAATTTTGTCGCCTCCATATCCGGCGACAGCTCGAAATTGTTCGAGCTGCCCGCCGGTCCCATCGGGTTTGCGCTCGGTTACGAGTTCCGCAACGAGCGGAGCCGGTTCGATCCGGATTCCTTTAATCGCGCCGGCCTGACCTTTGGCACCCTGGACTCGCGCGGTGGGCCGCAAAATCCGTCCAACGGGGAATATGAGGTCAACGAATTCTTCTTTGAAGGAAACGTGCCTGTTCTCGCTGGCCTGCCGTTCGTCGAGCGACTTGAGGTAACCGGCGCCGTTCGCTATTCGAATTATGACGTCTATCCCACTACAACGACGTGGAACGTGGGCGGCCGCTATGCGCCGGTTGACAGCCTCACCTTGCGCGCGACCTATGCGAGCACCGTCCGTGTGCCTAATATCAGCGAAGCTTTCTCGCCGCAGTTCACGGTAACGCTCGGCGCGGCGCAGGATCCCTGCAACCCGCAGTTCATTAACGCCGGGTCGCAATTCCGTTTTGACAATTGCGTCGCCCTTGTCGGCCCGTCCGCTGGCGCGGCGGTCAACCCCTACAACTCGACCAACTTCCTGTCGGCGTTTGTGCCGGGTGTGTCAGGCGGCAATCCCGACCTGTTTTCCGAAGAGGCGAAAACCCTGACGATCGGTGGCGTCTACCGCCCGAACGGCGATTTCGGCGGGTTGCTCGACGGTCTCATCGTGACCGTCGACTATTACAACATTGAGATCACGGGACTCATCGACACGCTGGGCGCCTTTGATATCGCGCAGAACTGCGTTGATGCGCCAACGCTCAATAA
>CAZSBU010000302.1:0-2681 GCA_964605055.1 uncultured Caulobacterales bacterium
ATCTGAAAACGATCGCGCGCGGCACGCCGGGCTTTTCCGGCGCCGATCTCGCCAACCTCGTCAACGAGGCGGCCTTGCTGGCGGCGCGCCGCGGCAAGCGCTGCGTGACGGCGAAGGAATTCGACGACGCCAAAGATAAGGTGCTGATGGGCGCCGAGCGTCGCTCGATGGTGATGACCGAGGACGAGAAGATGCTGACCGCTTATCACGAGGCCGGTCACGCTATCGTCGGCCTGACCATGCCGGGCTCCGATCCCGTCCATAAAGCGACGATCATCCCGCGCGGGCGCGCGCTTGGCATGGTTCAATACCTGCCCGAACGCGACAAGCTCTCGTTCAACCTTGAACAGATGAAAGCCCGTCTGGCCATGGCGATGGGCGGACGCGTCGCCGAAGAACTGAAATTCGGCAAGGAGAAAGTGACCTCCGGCGCCTCCTCCGACATCGAGCAGGCGACGAAGATCGCGCGCGCGATGGTGACGCAATATGGCCTGTCGGAAAAACTAGGTCCGATCGCCTACGCCGAAGACGAAGGCGAGGTTTTCCTTGGCCAGTCGATCGCCCGCACCAAAGCGATCTCGACCGATACGGCGAAGCTCATCGAGGACGAGATCAAGCGCTTCGTCATGGAAGGCTATGACAAGGCGCGGGAGATCCTGACGGCGCGGAACGCCGAATGGGAAGCGCTCGCAAGCGCGCTGCTCGAATACGAGACTCTCACGGGCGAAGACATCAACCGGCTGTTGCGCGGCGAAAAGATCATCCGCGAAGACCCCGCAGACAGCGCGCAGGCGCCGCCGCCATCGTCCGTACCCTCAGCCGGGGAGCCATCCCGCAAGGGGCCTGAGAGCGGTCTTAACCCGAGCCCTGCTGGCGCTTGAGAGCGCAGCTAAGGTAAGCGTTGGCTAAACATGGTAATCCCGCGGGTCGGCAGCGACCCGCGGGATTTTTGTTACGGCAATGCAAACAGTGTTTAGACCTGCACGGATCGGCTGCGATGCGCGCGGGGCCCCTGGCGCGTTACTCCTGACGAGCGGCGATGCGAGACCGGGACTTGGGCTCGCTCAGGCTCGCCAAACGAGGATCGCCGATCTCCTCGAGCAGCGAGGCGGTCAGCTCTTTTTTGCACGCGCGCATTTCGCGCATGTCGTGAATTTTGCCAGTCCGGTAGCGGTTGCATGTCCGATCGACTGACCGCGTGAGTTGCTTGAAAACTTCCACCCGGCCTTCATGAGTCGAAAGGGCCGCCGGGCGGTACTCGAGCTTAACCGTATCCGTGACCTGCAACGCGCTTCCCGCAAAGGCGGGCGCGCCGGCGAGTAAGGTTGCGGCGAAGCAGGCGAAGACGAACGGGCGGGCGACGGCGGCGGTTTTGGCTGTATGCGTCATGTTTCTCTCCTTTTGATATGATCGCAAGCGCCATTAAAGCGTAGAGCGGACCCCTTGCCCTGATTGGAAACCGATGCCGATCTGATGGTTTCCCGACGAATTGGGCGCGGCGTGAACGAGTTCACGCCGAAGCGTGATATTCGCCAGACGAACCGAACATGGCGGTGTAGATACCACTCGCCAAACGTTATAAGCTGTTCCTGAACAAGCGAGAGATCGGTATGCGCGACATGGTTGCCGACCATCTTTCAGATACGACGTTTTCCGTCGGCGATTATGTCGTTGAGCCCAGCCGAAATATAATTCGTCATGGTGCGGCTGATCTTGACGGCGTCATCAGTCTGCAAGAGATCCACCTCGAACCAAAAGTAATGGACGTCCTTTGCGCGTTGGCGGAAAGGCGCGGCGATGTTGTTCCGCGCACCGAACTGATCGATCGGGTCTGGGGCGTGCGCTATGGCGGAGATGAAAGCCTTACCCGCGCGATCTGTATTCTGCGCAAGAAATTCGCAGACCGCGCAAAGGACTCCTACATCGAAACCGTTCCCAAGCGCGGCTATCGGCTTATTGCGCCCGTGCAGCTCGCTGCGATTGATCTTCCCTCAGAGGCTGCGCACGAGGCTCCGCCTGCGCCGCTGCTCTTACAATCTGCTCGCGAGGCGCCGCCGGCCTCCCGCCCATTCGTTCGATGGCGTCCGCGGATGATAGCGGCGGCGCTCGCGCTCGCATGCGGCCTCGCCGCTATGTCTTTATCCCGCTGGGCGCCGTCGGTCCTGTTCGGCGAAGTTGCTGAGAGCCGTCAATCGAGAGTTTCGTCGGCGACCTGACGCAAAGGGCAAAGGGCAAAGGACGGTTGCCGACCGCTCTTTGTACGGAGCGCGCGGCGTTACGGCTCGCCGCGATCCGTTCCCGCTCCCTTGGCGCGCCGAATGCCGCCGGATAAGGTCCCCAATACAGCGCCGGAAGGGCGCGTCATGCGCCGGGGCGTCATGCGACCTCAACCGCTTCTTATGGGCGTCCTCAATGTGACGCCGGATTCGTTCTCCGATGGAGGATCGTTTCTCGACCCTGCCAAGGCGGTGCGGCGCGGCGCGCAGCTCGTGGAAGAGGGCGCGGCGCTCATCGACATCGGCGGCGAGTCGACGCGTCCGGGCGCCGATCCCGTGCCTGAGGCTGTCGAACTCGCGCGCATCCTGCCTGTCATCAAGGGCCTGATGACGGAGACCGCTGCGCCCTTGTCGATCGACACGCGCAATCCGGCGGTCGCGCGCGCCGCGGTCGCCGCCGGCGCC
>CAZSBU010000303.1:0-2671 GCA_964605055.1 uncultured Caulobacterales bacterium
ATTCTCGTCGATCCGCAAGGCAGCCAACTCGCGGGCGAGGTCGAATGGCAAATTTTTGAGGAGGATTACTGGTTCGACTGGTACCGCGATGAAGGTCAATGGCGTTGGCGCCGTTCGTTCAAGGACGTTCTGAAGGCGGAGGGTCGCACAGCGTTCGCGGCTGATGCGCCTGCGCGTATCGCACAAAAACTGGAGCCTGGCTCCTATCGTTTGTCAGCAATCGCACCGGGTGGGGGCGCGCCGAGCGACATCCGCTTTTATGTCGGCTGGCGCAGCCAGGGCGCAGGCGCGGATCGGCCTGACGAGGCTACGATGACGCTCACCTCTGAGAACGTTGCGCCCGGAGCCCGCGCCCGCCTGTTCCTGAGCGCGCCCTATGCGGGCGAAGCGCTCGTGACGGTAGCGACCGATCGCGTGCACTCCGTTCAGCGCCTGCGCGTCGACGAAGGCGGCAGGGAAATTCTGATCGATACTGATCCCTCCTGGGGCGCGGGCTTTTATGTGCTCGCGACCATCGTTACGCCGCGCAGTCCGGCGGACATTCCAGTGCCGCGCCGGGCCATGGGTCTTGCTTATGTGCCGATGGAGACAAGCGACAGAAAGCTGGCGTTAACGCTCGCTGCGCCTGAAATCGTTCGGCCGCGCCAGTCGCTGGACGTGGCGGTGAAGGTCGCGGGCGCGGCGCGCGGGGAAAAGGTCATGCTTACGCTGGCCGCCGTCGATGAGGGTATCCTGAGGCTGACGAAATTCGCCTCGCCCGATCCAGTCGAATACTTCTTCGGCAAGAAAGCGCTCGGCGTCGAGGTGCGCGATGACTACGGACGGATCCTGAACGCCAATCTGGGCGGGGCGGCGCGTTTCGGCGGCGATCAAATTGGCGGCGAAGGACTGACTGTCGTCCCAACCAAGAGCGTTGCGATATTCTCCGGCCCCGTTGCGCTCGGCCCGAACGGCGAGGCTGTTGTCACACTAGATATTCCTGACTTCAACGGCGAGTTGCGGTTGATGGGCGTTGCGTGGAGCGCGACGCGTCTCGGATCGACCGCACGCCCCTTGACGGTGCGCGATGAGGCGCCGGCTTTGCTTGCGCTGCCCCGGTTCCTCGCGCCCGGCGATACGGCGGCAGCGGCCTTACTGGTTGATAACGTTGAGGGCCGCGCTGGCGATTATTCCGTCAGCGTTTCTTCAGACGGCCCACTGAGCGCAAATTTCGCTGAGACGCTTGAGCTTGAGCCCGGTCAGTCGCGGCGCGTCGCCGTTCCATTGCGCGCAGGTGAATTGGGCGTCGCCTCTATCGATCTTAGCCTCAAAGGTCCTGCGGGGATCGGGGTTGAGCGGGCCTACCCGATACAAGTCAGAACGTCGTTCATGACGGTGACAGAGACGAGCGTTCGGTCGCTTCAGCCGGGAGAAACGATTTCCCTTACAAGCGCTCTGATCAGGCCGTTCTCGGCGGAAACGGTCGCGGCCTCCGTATCATTTTCGCGTCTGCGCGGGATAGACCCAGCCCCGCTGCTGCAGTCGCTCAGTCGCTATCCCTACGGATGTTCCGAGCAAATAACGAGCGTTGCGCGCCCGCTCCTCAGTTTCAATGCGCTTGGGTCTGAGGTTGGCGCAAACCCCGATGCCGCCGTCCGCGCTCGCGTCCAGGACGCCGTGAACGACCTTCTGGACCGTCAGGGTCCGGATGGCGCGTTCGGGCTCTGGCGCGAGGGCGATCGCGGCGCAAGCGGTTGGCTTGGGGCCTATATCACCGAATTTCTCCTCCGCGCCCGCGAAGATGGATACGCCATCCCCGAAGCAGCGATCAGTCGTGCGCTGAACGCGATGGCGGAAGTCTCGCGCATCGACCGGTATTCCAATGTCGATTATGTCACCGGTTCGCTCGACGATGCGGCGACCGCTGAGCAACGGCTCGGCGCGTCGACCTATGCGCATTATGTGCTGACGCTGGCAGGCAGGGGCGATCTGTCGGAGCTGCGTTACCTGCATGACTCGCTCCTCGACCGCATGCGCAGTCCCCTGACGCTCGCCCATCTGGGGGCCGCCCTTTCGCGGCTCGGCGATCGATCACGGGCGCTCAATGCCTTCTCGCGGGCCAACGAGGCCATCGGCTGGGAGGATGAGTCGGACTATTATCAAACGCCGTTGCGCGATGCGGCGGGTCTCGTGGCGGCGATGGCCGAGACCGCGTCCGTCCCGCAGTTCGATCTCGTAACGGATCGTTTCGCGAGCTTGATGAAAGACCCGGAAGATCTGCACACACAGGAAAAAGCCTATCTTCTTGCGGCGGCAAAAGCGCTGCTTGACCGCACCGGCGACGTCGCGATCGTCCGAGATGGCGCGCCCGCGGCGCTTTCTGGTCCGGCGCCAGCATTCGAACTGTCTGCCGGCGAACTGGGAGAGGGCGCAACGTTCAGGAACGATTCCCAAGGCCCGCTTTTTGTCACGACGACTGTCTCCGGCGACCCGATCGCCGCGCCCGCGCCGGCGGCCAGCGGCATCGAGATCGTCAAGCGCGTTGCGACAGAAGATGGCCGCGACGCTGATCTCAATGCGGTGAAGCAGTCGTCGCGTCTTGTCATCGTCCTGTCTGGCCGTACGCTTGCTGATCGGCGTCACCCCACTATCGTCGCCGACCTCCTGCCGGCGGGCTTCGAGATCGAAGCCG
>CAZSBU010000304.1:0-2666 GCA_964605055.1 uncultured Caulobacterales bacterium
AGCGACTGGCTGTTGAACACCGCAAAGGCCGAGCCGGAGAACTCATTCGTTCCCGACTTCGTCACGACGTTGATGGCGCAGCCCGTGAACGCGCCATATTCGACGTCGAACGGCGCAAATTCGACCGCCGTTTCACGAATGGCGTCAAACGGGATCGGAATGCCGCGGCGGTTCTGGAAGCCGGAAGCATTCAGGCCAAGAGCGTCGCCGTTGCGCACGCCGTCGATCGTGAAGGTGTTGAAACGGTTGTTGGTGCCGAGGCAGCTGACGGCGTTAGAATTCGTCGCGTCGACGCGCACGCGCGGGTCAATCCGGATGATGTCGCGAAAGTCGCGGCCGATTGACGGCAGGTCTTCCAGCTTGTCGAGACCAAACGAGCTGTTCGGGCCGATCGCGAGGTCGGTCTGGATTGACCGCGCTGCGACGACGACAATTTCATCGCCGGACGTCGGCGCAAGGCTGATGCGCAGGTTCGAGCGCGAGGCGAGGTCGACAAACACGCCTTCAATGGTCTGGTTCTGATAGGCGGATGAATCGACGCGGACTTCATACGGGCCGCCGACTTCGAGGTTGGTCACGTTGAACTGGCCGTTCTGGCCGGTCCGGACCGTCCGCGAGGTGCCCGTGCGGGTGTCGATAACCGTGACGGTAGCGTTAGTCACCGGCGCGCCCGTGTCAGAGAGCACCGTGCCGCGCACCGACGACGTAACCGACTGCGCCATGACCTGCGGCGCCACAGCCGTTGAAAGCGCAACGGCCGCCACGCCCGTCGCAAGAAGTTTAGCTAGTTTCATGATTATCCCCAGCCTCTGTGAAAGGTACACCCACGCAGCTTCGCCCACGTGCTCGCTCGGCACGCCTAAAGAGCGAGCGTGACACTTGCGTGAAAGATTTATTGAGTTTGTGCGAAGGCGAACGCAGAGACGTCAGCGGTTGCGCAACGAACGCGCCAATGTCCGCAACACCCGTTAGTTAACGCTTTGTTTTCTTTAATGCCGTCGGCTTCCCATCGTGGATCCGTCGGCATTACATCCGCTCGGGAACGTCGATGCCCAAAAGCGAAAGCGCGTGATCGAGTTGCCGAGCGGTCACACTCGCGAGAGCCAAACGCGACGCGCGCAGGGTCAAATCCGGCTCGTCGATGATGCGGCGCGCGGCGTAGAAGGTCGAAAATTTCTGCGCGAGAACGAATGCGTGCTCCGCAACAAGGTGAGGCAGTCGCCGGTTCGCGGCCTGCCGCGTCGCCTCGCCGTAGAGAACGAGCGCAAGCGCCAGGTCGCGATCCTCCGCCGCCTCAATGCAAAACTCGCCGGCAGGCAGTCGGGGATCGATGGCGGCGCGGGTCAGGATCGAGCGGGCGCGCACCGAGGCGTAAAGAAGATAGGGTCCGGTCTTGCCCTCGAATGAGGAGAAGCGATCCAGATCGAAGATGTAGTCGCTTACGCGCGGATTGGAGAGATCGGCGAATTTGATTGTCGCCACCGCAACGCGCTCGACTATCTTCGCAATTTCGGTCTCGCCCGGCGCCTGCGCCCCTTCGCGTTCCGATCGGCTCTCCGCAACGCGCATAGCGGCGGCGGCGCGCGTCTGGTCGATGAGGTCGCGCAGGCGGAGGACGCCGCCCTCCCGCGTCTTGAAGGGTCGTCCGTCGGACCCGTTCATCGTCCCAAAGGGGAGATGTTCGAGGCGATCCTCAGCGAAATAGCCTGCGAGATCCGCCGCCCGGAAAACCTGCTCAAAATGCAGCGCCTGACGGTTATCGACAACGTAGAGAATCCGGTCGGGAGCGATGGAGCGTCTTCGGTCAATGATCGTCGCGAGATCAGTCGCGTGATATCCCACCGCGCCTTCGGAGTTGACGAGCATGATCGGCGGGACTTCCTTGCGGTCTGTCTCCCGTGCGACCCGGACGATCAGCGCGCCGTCGGACTGCTCGGCAAGGCCCCTGCCCTGAAGATCGGCAACCAGATGCGGGATGAGAGGGTCGGCGTCCGCCTCGCCTTTCCAAAGGTCGAAGGTCACGCCAAGCGCCTCATAGTCGGCGCGAAGAGCGGCTACCGACAGGTCGACGAAATGCCGCCACAGGGCGCGATAGCCGGGTCGGCCATCCTGCAACGCCTTTGTCGCCTTGCGCGCGAGGTCGGCGCGGACCGGGTCCGCTTTGCAGGCGGCCGAGGCGGCCGGGTACATCGTTTCCAGATCGGCGAGCGAGATGGGCGGCGCCTCAGGAAACGGGCCGGTTGCCTCTGGCGCGAAATAGAGGAGCTGAGGCTGGCGCATCTCCAGCTCCGAGATGAGCTGGCCCATCTGCAGCCCCCAGTCGCCGAGATGAATATCGCCGATCACTCGGTGCCCGGCCGCGCGCAAAATCCGCTTCAGGCTCTCGCCGATGATCGCCGAACGCAGATGTCCAACGTGCAAAGGCTTTGCGACATTGGGACCGCCATAATCGATGACGATGGTTTCCGGCTCCGCCGCCCGCCATGCGCCGAGGCTTGCATCAGCCGCGAGCGCCGCGACCATTGCTGCCAGATGGTCGTCCGCAAGGGTGAGATTGATGAAGCCCGGTCCCGCGAGCGTCACCGATTCAAAGGTCGGATCGTTGCGGAGGGCGCCGGCGACGGCTTCCGCACGATTCCGGATCCCGACGACTGGCGGACGGTCTA
>CAZSBU010000305.1:0-2658 GCA_964605055.1 uncultured Caulobacterales bacterium
TATTACAACGCAGCGCGTACACACCTCAGTTTGTTCAAGGATGCGCCGATACGCCGGCGAAAATCCAATGACGGAGCTGTTAATAGCATCCCGCACCTTGGCGGATTGCACCATGAGTACGCTCGAACCTGATTTTTGGCAGGGACAACGGTAGGAACAACCCTCATGGGGGTCATTCACGAGAAACAAGTTTCGCTGCAAGGAGACCGTGAAGTTTAAAAATCTGTCTGAAGGCGGCTGTATCTCGAAGTCGCCGAAGGTCAACGAAAAATCGCTGACATTCTATGACCGGGCGAGCACATCGCGCCATTCCGGATGGCGGTCGAACTGTGCTTTCGCGAATGGACAAAGTGGAACAATGGCGATTCCTTCGCGCCGGGCGTCGTCCACCGCCTGTCGCACCAGTCGCTCGCCGATCTTGCGGCCACGCAAGGCCGATGGAATTTCGGTATGGTCGATGATAATCAGCCTGTCTCCGGCGCGGCTGTAGGTCATTTCGGCTTCGGCTTTGTCGACGACTATCCGGTAGCGCCCTCTGGACGCGCCGTCTTCCCGCTCGACCTTTTCTCCGTCGGCCAAAAGAGTGTGATCCGCCGGCGAAGCATCCGGTGCGCGCACCTGACGTGGCTGTCCATGCGCACATTCGAGGAGGGCGCGGTCCCATCCGCCCAGGTCAGCAGCGGCCTCGTAAGTCGAAACCAGGAAAGCCATCAGCGCTTCGTCCGGATCGGCCGCCGATTGTACGGCGTCATAGGGAAGAACAGACTCAGACAGGCCTTCATGCCAGAACGCGGCATCGGGCTGAACAGCCGCAGCCCGGTAGCCGTTCGGCGCTGGATAGGCGTAAGCGTAGAAGGCAGGATAATCGATACCGCCGCCGCCCGGCCAGAAACCTGCCGACGAAACTTCGCGGTCGCAGGCTTCCTGCGCCACATCGTTTGGCAGGCTCGGAATATTTCCGGGGTGTAGCGGAGCACGCCTGCCGGAAAAGCGGGTAACCGCCAAATCGAGAGCGCCCCAAAAGAGGTGAACCGGGCTGGAATTGCCAAGAAATGAGGTTCGGAATCGATTGAACACCCTGTCGATCGCGACCAGCGCCTGATGAAAACGTTGCACGGCGTCGCGGTCATAGGGGCGGTCACGATGATCTTCGCGAAAAGGGACTGGGTCCGGTACCTCGTTAGGCTTGCCATGGAACGTTGGATCGCCACGCAGCTCGGAAACAAGCTTCACGAAGTCGGCGTGGAACGCCGCAACTGTGGTCGGCCCCAAGGCAAAGGAAGCCCGCCGACCTTCGCCGTTGGCCCCTACGACCTCGTGTTCTCGTAGATTGAAGAGGATCTCGATACCTGGCCCGTCTGGAATCGTGGACGAGGCAAGACCGTTCGGCGTGACGTAGAACGTTGCGTTCCACGAGCGATTGAGCCACGGGCTATGAGCCAAGCGGTATTTGCCTGCGATCTGCAGGTACAAATGAAGTGCGGAATATGTTTCTCGCCAGGCGAGGTAGTCGAGTTGGGGCCACTTGTTGGTCATAAATTGTTCTCCATCCAGTATCTGCTCGGGGGTGATCGCGCAACCAAGCATCAGGCCCTTGCCAATGAGGGTTGGTGACGTAAGCCTTCAAGAGTTCATCGTTATGTGTGGCGATGATGTCGCCGGAGCCTACCGTCGCCCATCTCTGTCTATCGAAAAACGTAATCTTTCCTTTAAGGATCACCATGGTGTCGTGAACGGCTATGCCTCGTTCCTTACACACAGATCAGGCTGCGGTTGCGAGCGGCGGCACAAACGTTTTCGCCTCTCCCGAGACGTCAATCGCGACCTTCCCTCGCAGCCTGCGTCGCAAACCCGTCTCCAGAACCTCGTGCGCCTCTGCGAGACGTTCGAGGGGGAGGACGGCGCCGATCACTGGCCGCACGAGACCACGTTCAACGAGGTTTGTCAGCTCGTCGAGCTTGCCGCGATTCTGGCGTGTAAAGACGAAGTGATAGGAAGCGTTCCGTCCCCAGGCCTCGATGAGGTTCTGAGGCGCCGCGATATCGACGATCGAAACGACCCGCCCGAACGGCGCGAGCACGAGCGGGCTTCGCGTCAGAGTATCGCCGCCAATCGTGTCGAAAACCACGTCGACGCCGCGCCCGCCGGTTAGCGCGCCCACGGCGTCTACGTAGTCGGTGGAGGAGTAGTCGACCACATCGTCCGCGCCGAGCGCGCGGACGAAATCGTGATTTTCGGCGCGCGCCGTCGTGATGACCCTAGCGCCGATGGCCTTGGCGACCTGGATCGCGATCGTCCCGACGCCGCCGGCACCGCCATGGATGAGGATCGTCTCGCCGACGCGCAGGCGAGCGCGGGTGACAAAGGCTTCCCAGACCGTCCCGCCCACGAGCGGCAGGCTCGCCGCCTCGACGTGCGACAGGTTGCGGGGCTTGAGGGCAACGACATCGACGTCGGCGACATGGACCTCAGCGTACGATCCGGCGCCGCCGAAGATCTTCGGCGTGTAGTAAACCTCGTTGCCGCGGGCGAACTCGGTGACATCTGCACCGACAGCCTCGACGACGCCGGAGACGTCGTAACCGATCACAGCCGGCAGCGGTACGTAATCGGCGTAGTCGCCGCGACGGATCTGATAGTCGAGCGGGTTGATCGCCG
>CAZSBU010000306.1:0-2655 GCA_964605055.1 uncultured Caulobacterales bacterium
GACAAGACGCGCCGCGAGAGCATCGAGCCCCCCGCCCCCACCGCCTTCATCGCAAAGCCTTTCCTCGATCTCGGCGATGGCGCCGAGGGTCAATCGCAAAGCGTGAGGGGCGCCGCCGATGTCGAGCAACGCAGCGCCCGGACGCCAGCCGGTGGTGGGAGTTTTTCTTGTCACTGTATCTCTCCGGCAAAGTCGAGCGCGCCGGCGGAGGCGAGCGCGAGCGAGGCCGTCGCCTCGCTTTCATGGTCGCCGGCGTAATCGAGATTGGCGATCAGGAACGGCCCCTCGATGGCGCCGAGGCCCGGCACAACGATCCGCCAGCGGCGTATCTCACCAGCGAAAAACGCCGCCCTGACGAGGCGCGCTGTTTCATCCGATAAAAATACGCCCGAGCCTGAGACCGACGCCTGCCGCACGCCAGCGCCGGCGAGCAGTTCGCGCCAGCCGCCGACGCTCTCCGCATGCGTTACATCGACGGCGGCGGCGTTGAGCGACAGCGTCCGGGCTCTCAGCCCCGCAACGGGGCGATACGCCGGCGGGTCGCCGGCGTCGGCGATCTTGAGCAAGAGGTCCTTCCCTTTTTGGGCAGTCATTTCAATGGTTCCTTTCAAATTCCTGAGGGCGAGTCAGTGATCGGGAAACCCCGATCAAGGCGGCCCGGTAACCGCGCGAAAGCGCACGACGCCCTCAAAGGTCTCGCCATCGGGCCGGCGCAGGATGTCGGCGAAAACGAACCGCAGGCTGACGAGACGAGCGCCGACGAGCGCAAGGTCTGCATCGTGGAGCGCATCGCGAATGGCGGCGACGGCAAGGCGCGCCTCGCGCCGTCCGCGATAGCGAGAGGACACGCGCAGCCGAACATCATGCTCGTAAAATCCTTCCGCTCCTGGCAGCTGCGACACGCGCGCATCGCCGAACGCCGCATACGGAAAAACCGGCCGGTTCGGCGGGTCGTCGTAAATGCGCGCCGGGTCGCCAAGAACGAGCCGCACGGCGGCGTCGTCGCGAAGGCTCGCATAGATCGCGGTCTGGAGGGCAAGACCAGCGTCGTTCTCAGAATCAAGGGGCGTCGCGCTCATGGCAGCGCCTCCTCGCAGATAAGCGTCAGTCGGGACTTCCGCTCTTCCTCGGACTCGATGGAGACGATCTCGAAATCAACGCCCTGAAAGCGCAGGCGCCCGTTGAGCTGCGCGTCCTCGCCCCGGCGAATGACGACGGCGAGCCGCTGAAGCCGCCGCGCGCGATCGCCCGTCCCGTCGCGCGCCGACGGCAGCCTGCGCACCTCGGCCCAGAGCGTGCGCCCCGGCGCAAAACTGCGCGTCGATCCCCCCGCGCCGTCTGGCGCGTGGCTTTCGCCAAGAAGTTCGATGAGATTTGACAGCGCGCCGGTCACAGCCGCACCTGACGATAGGGCGCAACGAGCGGACCGAACCCTGCGGGCGCGGCGTAAAAGCGATCGACGCCCGCCGCTTCGCGGTGTTCATAAAAATGCGCCGCGAGCGTGCGAATGGCGAGAAGGAGTTCGGGGGGCGTTGATGCGGCGTCCGGCCAGCCGGCGGTGAAGGTGACGATGAGTCCCGCATCGCCCGGCAGCGCCCGCTTGATCCGCACCCGGCCGACCAGTCCCGTGTGGACCTCGTAGTCAAAGGGGTCTAGCGCCTCGGCGAGACCATTCCGACGTATGCCGACGGCCTCGACAGCGGCGACCGGTCCGATCGGCAGGGTCAGCGCGCGGCGCGGCGCGCATGGCAGATCAAGCCGCCAGACCTGGCTTGCGATGGCGAGGCCATAGCGCGCCTCAATCGTCTGGCGCGCGGCAAGACCATAGCCGGCGATCAGCGCGTCTTCCGTATCAGAGGTCACGCGCAAATGCGCCTTCACGTCGGCGAGCGGGACAGGCTCGCCCAAAGGGGGCGTAATCAGGGTAAGCGACATCGGGTCGGCCTTTCGGCTTTTCGGGTTCAGTTGAAATTTGAGGCGCCGGCCGGCGCGCGGTGTGGGCGCAAACGCGCGCCGGCCGGGCTTTCTTCGCGGGCCTAGAGCGCCGCGAATTTCAGGAGCTTGATGGCGTCGAAATTCTGCACCCCGCCGCCGACGCGCTTCGTTGTGTAAAAGAGCACGTAGGGTTTTGCCGAATACGGATCGCGCAGGATGCGCACCCCAATGCGATCGACGATGAGATAGCCGCGCTGGAAGTCGCCGAAGGCGACGGAGAATGCCCCGTCGGAAAGGCCCGGCATGTCTTCAGCCTCCGTCACCGGATAGCCCATCAGCGTCGATGCGCCGCCTGCGGATAGTGACGGCTGCCAGAGGTAATTGCCGTCCGCGTCCTTGAATTTGCGCACGGCCCCGACGAGCGACCGGTTCATCACGAACCGCCCATTGGCGCGGAACGCCTGCTTTGGCGCATAGATGAGATCAAGGAGCCGGTCTGCGGGATTGGTCGCCGCAAAGCCGCCCGCAACGCCTGTCGCTAGATAGCCGATCTGGCTTGCGCCGCGCGTCGCTTCCGGCGCCACCGGATAGGCGAGAAACCCGCGCGGACGGTTGACGCCGTCGCCATTGACGAACGCCGCGGTCTCCTGCGCGGCGAATTCGGACTGCACTTCGTCGGCGAGCCATTGTTCGACGTCGACGACGGCGTCGTCGAGCAGC
>CAZSBU010000307.1:0-2653 GCA_964605055.1 uncultured Caulobacterales bacterium
CGTGGATTTATGGACATCGAAAACTTCATAATATTGGCGCAGGCGGCGGCGCAGTCGCTTGGCGAGTTTTACGCAGCGCACCCGATCACTCTCGTGAGTGTCGTGTTAGCCTTTGGTGGCGGCACGCTAATAGCTGCGATATCGGTTCATGCGGCGCGTGTTGCGGTTAAACACAATCAAGAAGCGGAGCGGCATCTGCGGGCGGTTCAGGCGCTCGCAATGGAGATACGCCAATTATCAAGCCAGTCCGGCAAATCAACCGATGGGGCAAGTGACGACGGCACTTCAGCCTCGCACGCCCGCATCGGTGCAAGTCCAATCCGGGTCGGCTCGCTCTCCACAACGCCGGAAGCGGAAGTCGCTATAATTCGAGACGACGCACGACCGGCCGCTGCTTCATTAAGCGATGAAATTTTGCTCAGTGCGAAGGAGGAAAGCGCTTCTGAGCAATTCCGCCGCGAACGCGCGAAGCACCTTGGCAAAGCGGGCGCGTCCGCCGCAGTGCCCTCATCGCTGCTCCGCGGCGGAAACCGTTTGCGGCGATGAATATTGCAGCCGACGCAGCAAGGTTACCACCGCTGCCAATCGAGGAGGCCGAACTACTCAGCCAACATTCGGTTGCGAATATACTCCGCGAGCGCTTGACCGAGGACCGGCGTTTTAAGCCCCAGATCAATATTCGCTTGAAGCCAACCCAGCTTTGAACCGCAATCGTGGATCATCCCTTCGCATAGACGCGCATGAAATGTCTGACGGAGGTTTAGACTATTCATCGCGTCCGTGAGCTGGATCTCACCGCCAGCACCCCGCTCCTGCGTTTCTAGAATTGCAAAGATATCCGGCTGGAGGATGTACCGGCCAATGATCCTGAATGACGAGGGAGCCTCCGCAGGTTGCGGTTTCTCAACCATACCAGACATTTCAATCAGCGGACCCTCACGGTTTTTTGGTGCGATAACCCCGTATTTCGACGCATCCGCTAACGGAACTTCTTCAACAGCAACGAGGTTCCCACCGACATCATTGTAGGCTTCGACAAGTTGCTTCAAGAACCCTGGTCGCGTCGGCACAATCTCATCAGGGAGCGACACGGCGAAAGGCTCGTCACCGATGATATCACGCGCGCACCATACGGCATGGCCAAGCCCCAGCGGCGCCTGCTGACGGGTCGAGGAAATAGCGCCGGCAGGACGAATAACTGCCTCGACAGCTGCGAGAATTTCATTTTTGCCCTTCGAACGTAGTGTCGCTTCCAGTTCAAACGCGTGATCAAAGTAGTCTTCGATCGCTGTCTTGCCCCGCCCAGTAACCAGCACGAAATGCTCGATGCCTGCTTCGCGAGCCTCCTCGACGACATAGTCAATTAGAGGGCGATCGACGACCGGAAGCAGTTCTTTCGGAATAGATTTGGTGGCCGGCAACACTCGTGTACCGAGACCAGCGACGGGGATGACGACTTTCCTAATCTGCTTCTTCATCTCGACCTCTTGTCCACCAGCCGGCAGTTAATTTTCCGAAGGAACTTGTTTAATCGGACTGTCAACGATTTCGACGATTTCTTCTATGGGCTTAACGCGTTGGGCTTCGACCTCAAGTACGGCTCGCAAACTTTGGACCCGGCGTTGGCCGTTCTCAGCGAGGTCGTGAAAAAATAAATTAAACGATTGAACCTTCCATTTGGCTCCGAACGCTCCCTCGGTCCTAAGGTATCTTTGCCTGGGCTTATCGATTGCCAGAATGCCGCGGTCGCACGCTGCCCCAACCGCTCCTGCGACCGCTGGGTTCGGACGACCGAGTTCGATGCCCGCTGCAGAAGCCGCCCCGACAGGTTTGTCAGAGCCGACATAATCTTCGTGGACGAGCCAGTCGAGCGGATTAACGCACAAGAGAGGCGTTTCTCCCGCGGGCTGGATATTTCCTGTTGCATCCCAGACCATCGAAAAGCGTCGCACACGTTCCATTTCCCGGCCGTTCCCATGCTCCACGGGAATATAAGCAACAAGGCAGCGGACGGCTTCGGGCGTTGCACAAATGCTTATTCCAGACGGCGCGGCGACCACGAAGTCCTTGGGCGTTGCCTGCCCGATGATGTAAGCGACGGCTAGTCTTTCAACGAGAGCATTCTCCGGGCTGCGGAAAAATTCCGAAATTAGACCAAGGACGTGCAGTCCTCCCTGTCCATAACCTGCGAGTACAATCGGCTGGTCATCTGGAATCCTGTCTAGAAAAGCGAGGAAGGCCTTGCGAACGTCGGTGTAGGCGCGTTCGTGCGCAGCAAGCCCCTCATACTTCAATGTGAAACGTGCAAAAAGCGTCGCTTGTCGATACCGCGGCGCGTAGACGTCGGCCCACGCCATATACGGCCCGGCCTCGTTCGGAAGGCCGACGCGCTCGAGATCGGCGTCAGCTGATGATCCACGAACTGGCGCGTTCCAACCAGTTCGTTCGTAGTAAGTAGTGGAATGCACAAGGAACACTGCCGGCAGGTGGGAGGACGTTATTGATGGCAAGACCGCCCAAGCGTCAGATGATGCGTAATCCGGCGGAGGTGGAGGTGTTGTTGTTTGAAACGGTTGCCGCGGATTGAGCAAAAACCGCGCAATATTATCTTGAAAAATCCATGAGCAAAATAGCATAACTCCCACTGTCGCCA
>CAZSBU010000308.1:0-744 GCA_964605055.1 uncultured Caulobacterales bacterium
GCCGGCGTGACCGCAATCGCGGCAGGTTTCTTTTTCGTCTTGGCCGCCAGCCAAAGTTCCCCCTGATGCTCGATCAGGTCGCCCGGCTTTATCTCATTGCCGTTGATTTTCATGCATTTCTCCGGTCGGGACAGGTGGGTCAGCGTGGCCGACCGGCGCTGCCTCCCACGGCCCGGATCGCCGCGCAATCATAAATCGGTAATTAACTTCGGGGCCATAGATTTCCGGTTCTGCGGGGAAGAAGCGGCTATGGACGTCAAGGCGGAAGGCATTGAGGAAACGCGCGCGCGTCAGCACGACGCCGGCGAGGTGACGCTCAATACGATCCTGTCGACCCAATGGTCGCGCTACATCCATATTTCGGCTTGGGCTGTTCTGCTCGCAACGATAGTCCCGCTACAGACAGTGGCGGTCTGGTACGCGCTCACCATGTTGGGCGGCGTTGGCCGGACAATAGCAGAACGGCGCATGCGGGCGAGCGCCCGGCGCGACGCGTCGGATTTGCGCTACGCCTTCATCGCCATGAGCGCGACATCGTTCTGGGCGGTTGCCCCCATTCTTGCCTGGCGATCGGGTCACCCTCTCGGCGAGGCTGCAGCGCTCTTCTACATCATAGGCGGCTGCATGCTGGCGACTGCACAGTTGCGCGCTGTTACGATCAACGCCGCGATCGCTACGTCTCCGTACGTTCTCGCATTCGCCTATTGCCTCTATGACAGCGCCGGAACGCCGCTCTTCCTACCG
>CAZSBU010000308.1:754-1328 GCA_964605055.1 uncultured Caulobacterales bacterium
GCTGGCCGTCATTCCTGTCTTCGCGACCATCGTCACCTACGTGCTTTTGTTCGGCCGCATGTCGCACGTCCAGATGGCCAAGCTCGATGCCGAGCGATCCCGACTGATAGATGAGCTCCATAACGCACGGATCGCGGCTGAACGGGCGTCGGAGGCTAAGTCGATGTTTCTTGCCAACATGAGTCACGAGATCAGAACGCCGATGAATGGCGTTCTGGGCATGGCGGAACTGCTGAACCAGACAGCATTGGATGGTCGCCAGCGCCTCTACGCGGAGACCATTCACAAGTCCGGAAGCGCGTTGCTCACCATTATCAACGACATTCTCGACTTTTCGAAGATTGAGGCGGGCCGGCTCGAACTGGACATCACGACATTTGATTTGCGGTCGGCGGTCGAAGACGTCGTCGCCCTCATGGCGCCGAATGCGCATGAGAAGCGGATCGAACTGGTCGTTCGTTTCCAGCCGAGCCTCAAGGGCGTTGTCATGGGCGATGGCGGGCGCATCCGTCAGGTCATTACCAATCTTGTCGGGAACGCCGTCAAATTCACGAGCGAAGGCTATGTGATGGTC
>CAZSBU010000308.1:1338-2651 GCA_964605055.1 uncultured Caulobacterales bacterium
TCGGGGTATCAGGATCGCAAGAAAACGACCGGCTGAATTTTCGCGTTGAGGTCGCCGACACCGGCATCGGCATTCCAACGGACAAGCTGACGAAGATCTTTGACTCATTCTCGCAGGCAGACGCGTCGACGACGAGGATGTTCGGCGGGACTGGCCTTGGGCTCTCCATCTCAAAGCGCCTCATCGAGGCGATGGGCGGTTCGATTTCCGTCGCCTCTGCGCCTGGCGACGGCTCGACCTTCTGGTTTGACCTGAGCCTGCCCGTCGACAACACCCAGATTGCGGATAGCGAAGAGCCCGTAGCAGCGGCGGGCCGTCGCATTTTGGTGGTCGACGATATCGACGTGAACAGACAGATTTCCGTCGAACAGCTGGGCGCGTGGGGATTTGACGTCGCAACGGCTTCGAGCGCGCGCCAAGCGCTCGCGCTCCTTCGGGACGCCCAAGCGGCCGGCGCGCCGTTTGACCTTGCGATCCTTGACTATTTCATGCCCGAGATCGACGGCAGCATGCTGGCGCAATCGATGCGCGCCGATCCTCTGATCGCCGATACGCCCATCCTTGTACTGACGTCGGTCGACCAGCCGGGCGACTCGCGGAAATTCCGCGAAATTGGCGTCGAAGCCTATCTCGTAAAGCCCGCCCGCGCCGCGCTTTTGTTGCGCACGATCAATCAGGTATTTGCGCGCCGATCCGGCGAAGCTGCTATGCCGAAGACCGAAGCGGCGAAGTCAATTGAGACCAGTACAGCGGCCCTTCCCGCGATCGCGAAGACGCGCATTCTGCTTGCCGAAGATAACGAAGTGAACCAGCTCGTCATTCGGCACATGCTGAATGCGAAGCTGCACGATCTGACCACCGTCTCAAACGGACGGGAGGCGGTCGCCCGGTTTGCCTCGGAAGGCGCAGAGTTTGACATGATCCTGATGGATGTATCGATGCCGGTGATGGACGGCTACGAAGCAACCCGCGCCATCCGTGAAAAGGAGCAACGCGAAGGCCGCCCGCGCACGCCGATCGTCTGCTTGACGGCGCACGTCATGGCGGCGGATGTCGATCAGAGTCTTGCTGTAGGCATGGATGATTTTCTCTCCAAGCCCATCAGCCAGGAAAGGTTGCTGGCGGCGATCGACCGATGGGTCTCACAAGGGGGCGCCCGGCCAGCATCGGCGCAGAAGTGATCGCTGGCTGCGCGCCGCAGATGCGTCGTCAGCCAGCTAATCTTTCCATTTCGGCGGATGAAATATCGTAATTCGCGTAGACGTTCTGCACGTCATCGCAATCTTCCAGGGCGTCGAGCATTTTGAGCAGCG
>CAZSBU010000309.1:0-2643 GCA_964605055.1 uncultured Caulobacterales bacterium
GTTGAAGGCGCTGGACTTCGACGGCGGCGTCAACGTCACCCTTGGCCTGTCCTTCGTCAGAACCTCCCCGGACCACGGAACCGCCCTCGACATCGCGGGATCCGGCAAGGCGCGAGCCGACAGCTTCATCGCCGCCTGGCGCCTCGCTGCGCGCATTGCGCGCACGCGCAGGGGCGCGCAATGAGCAACCCAAATGAAGGAGGCAACGCGCCCGCAGCTCTTCCGCCGCTGCGCGATGTGATTGCCGCGCATGGGCTCGCCGCGAACAAAGGGCTCGGCCAGCACTTCCTGCTCGACTTGAATATTACACGGAAGATCGTGCGCGCGGCGGGCGTCAGCCCCGGCGAGAGCGTTCTCGAAGTTGGTCCAGGGCCCGGCGGCCTCACCCGCGCCTTACTCGAAAGCGGCGCGCGCGTCATCGCGGTCGAACGCGACGCCCGCTGCTTTGACTTGCTTGCAGAACTTGGCGCAGCCTATCCGGGTTTGCTCGACGTAATCGGCGCCGACGCCCTCCGCATCGACGAACGAACCTTTCCGGGCGCCGATTATCCGATCCGGATCGTCGCCAATTTGCCCTATAATATTTCAACAGAACTCCTCATAAAATGGCTCGTCGCGAACCACGAAGAAGCCCCCCTGTGGCGCACGATGGCGCTGATGTTCCAGAAAGAAGTAGCCGACCGGATTCTCGCCGCGCCGGGATCAAAAACCTACGGCCGCCTCTCTGTCATCTCGCAGGCCGCAAGCCGGCCGCAACGGGCGTTCGACCTGCCCGCTCGGGCGTTCACGCCCCCGCCCAAGGTTGATTCATCCGTTGTCGTCTTTTCACCTTCGCCGCGGCGGCTTGCCCATCTCGCATCGCTGGAACGCGTGACGCAGGCGGCGTTCTCGCAGCGCCGCAAAATGCTGCGGGCGTCAATGCGCGCCCTGTGGGGCGCCGAGACCGAGGCGCGGCTCGAAGCGGCGAGCGTCAGGCCAACCGACCGGGCGGAGGATATTGCGGTCGATCGCTATCTGGCGCTTGCTGGCGAGGCCGAGGCTCAGGCGGTAAGCGGTTCGTAGGCGCCGGCTGCGAACGCTTCGGCGAGCTTGAATTTCTGGATTTTGCCAGAGCCCGTCAGCGGCCAAGCGTCGATCCAGATCCAGTAGAGCGGGGTTTTCTGAGGCGCAAGACGCGCACGTATGAATGCCTTCAATTCAGCCGGCGACGGTCGCGCCGCGCCAACGGGACGCATGAAGCAAGCGACCTGCTCGCCCCATTTCTCATCTGGCACGCCGACGACGGCGGCTTCGCCGATGGCGTCATGCTCGAGCATGGCGTTCTCGATCTCGGCAGGAAACAGGTTCTCGCCGCCCCGGATGATCATCTCCTTGACGCGCCCGGTGATGCGTAAAAACCCCCGCGCATCCATCCGCCCGAGATCGCCCGTGCGCAGCCAACCGTCGGCGTCGATCGCCTTCGCCGTCGCATCCGGATTGTCATTATACCCTGTCATGATGAGATAGCCGCGGGCGCAGATCTCACCCTGTTCGTCGACAGCGCACACCCGGCTCGATTGCGGATACAGGATCGCTACATCGACATGCGAAAGCGGTTGGCCGATTGTCTGCGTGAGATCTTCAAGCGAGTCGTCCGGCCAAACGGCGGTGATCACTGGCGAGGCTTCCGTCTGTCCGTAGACGATGCCGACGATTGATCCGAGCACTTCTTTCGAGCGACGCACGAGCTCCGGCGCAACCATCGCTCCGCCCGATCCAACGCCGCGAATTGAGGAGACATCGCGGCCCGTCTTCACGACTTCCTCGATCAGCGCAACGATCATTGTCGGCACGCCGAAAAAGCGCGTTACCCGCTCCCGTTCGATGACGCGCGCAATCATCGCGGGATCGAAGATCGGAGCGAGAAAAAGCGTTGCGCCAACGGAAATGAACCCAAGCAAAACGACCGCGCACCCTGTCGTATGAAAAAGCGGCATGTTGTGAACGACGATCTCATCGTCGCGGGGATTAATCCGGGCGACCGTGTCGCGCGCATTCTGGACAAGGCCGAAATGATGCAGGAGCGCGCCCTTGGGAAAACCTGTCGTACCCGAGGTGTACTGAATCTGGCAGACGTCTTCGGGCGCAACGTTTCGCACGGAGCCTTTTTCAACGCCCGCAAAAAGCGCCGCGTGATCATCGAGCCGGATACGATGCGTAACTCCGGGAAGGCTGTCGCAAACCTCCGCAACGATTTTTCCCATTGGATTGCCTCGATAGGCGTCCACGTAATAAATCGCTTCCGACCGGGATTGTTCGAGTACGTAGCGCAGTTCGCGCGTCTGGAACGCCGGATTGACGGTGACGAGAACGAGCCCCGCCATCGCTGAAGCAAATTCCAGCAATACCCATTCCGGAATGTTTGGCGCGTAAACAGCTATATGCGCGCCTTGGCGGTGACGGCTCGCCAGCGCAAGGGACAGCCGCTCCGCCTCCTGACATAGCTCGCGATAAGTCCAAATGCGGCCGATGGAGCCGTCAAATCCGAGCTCTTTCAGAGCCGCCCTGTCAGGGCGCCGTTCGGCCTGTCGGCGCAAGAGATCGCCGATCGTCATCGGCTCCAGCGGCGTGTCGTTCTGCGCCGGAAAGAAGGCCTCCGTCAGC
>CAZSBU010000310.1:0-2626 GCA_964605055.1 uncultured Caulobacterales bacterium
ACTTGCCCGCTTTGATCGCGGCCTTCTCGTCCTCAGTGTTCCGCTGCTTCGGGGCAGGCACCAGCGTGGCATCGACGATCTGGCCGCCCATCGCCAGGTATCCTTCCTCGCGCAGTTGCTGCTCGAATGCTTGCATCAATGCATCGAGCGTGCCGCTCTCGGTCAGCCGGTTGCGATAGTGGCGGATGGTGTTCTGGTCGGGCATCGCGCCGCCAAGGTCGAAGCCGAAGAAGCGCATCCATGACAGCCGATCTCTGATCATGAACTCCATGCGCGCATCCGACAGATTATGCTGCGCCCGAACCACCAGAACCTTGAACATCGCCACAGGGTCGAACGGCGGCCGGCCGCCCTTGGCGCCGTCGCTATAGCCAAGCCCCTTGGTCAACAGCGGTCGGAAACACTCAAAATCCACTGTCCCTGCCAATACCTCAAGCGGATCGCCGTCCTCGCTCGGCCGCTCTAGACGGGTACTTCAATTATAATATTGCCTATACATGGGTTTGCACTTGGAAAACACGATCGCGAAACGCTGGATCTGTAATGTCCGTGGTGCGGTATACAGTAATATTCATGGCGTCCGTGTCTCGGATTCTATAAATCATTGCGTTCGCGTGGGCGTGACGACGGCGATAGACCTGCCGACACGCTGCGTTTAACAAACCGCTCCAGCTCTTCTCTTCGGTTCTTCCCTGTGTCCATGTTCCGGTAGTGGTCAAGAGCCTTTCCCAAGCGCTCCGAAACTGGCTGAGCGATACCCGGCCGCGCCGGATCTGCACATTCACCGAAGATGACGCCGCCCGGTTCGGAGATGGTCAATTTCGGAATGTGATCGGCGCGAAGCCCGGGAACCCAGTCGAAAAGAACCCGACACAGGGCTTCGATCGTGTCGTCCTGAGATTTCAGATCGCCGAGATCAATATCGTAATGGTTCAGGATTTGCGCCGTGCGCTCGATAATCTCGGATGCATAGTGGGCGTCTGTCCAATCCGGGTGGAATGGGATGGGCTTGCGGAACTTGTCAAGGCTGTCTGGTTCGTCGTTGGATTGGTCGGACATGACCGCTTCGCTGCTAGAGCACTTTCAGCAAAAGTGGAAGCCGGTTTTGCGTCAGAAAGTGCGACCAAACAATAAGTTATAGCCTGTTCGGCGATCCAGGCTTCATTGAACAGGCTCTAGAGACCGATTTTTACCGCATCGCGATTTCACAGCCGCGTAGATTGTCATCCCAAACGGCGGATCAGAACAGCGCGGGCACCATAGCGCTGGCTGCCACGCAGATCGGCACGCCATAAGGCACCTTGCGTGCGCGCATCCAGTGCGACGAGCGGGCGAACATGGCATAGTCGTTAAGAACTGCGAATCTCGTGGCGAGCGCATGAGCCGTCATGAGGAGCAGCACAAATATCCCGCCGAGAATGCCCATTGTCGCCAGGAACGGTGCGATGAGCGGCGGTCCCATCCATAATGCCAGCGCGGTCAGCAGCTTGGCGTCCCCCGCGCCGAGGCAGTTCGCGGCGAACAGCGCGAAGGTGAGCGCGAGCGCCGCCCCCGCGACCATGGTGTGCGCCATCACCGGGACCGCCGGATTGGCGACGACCGCATAGACCATGAACAGCATGATCAGTACGAGCGAAATCCAGTTTGGGATACGCATTGCGCGGACATCCGAGATGATCGCGCACACGAGGCAAGCGACGAAACCACTCAGAACAATAACGCTGACCATTGTTGCCATGGGGCGGAGCCCTTCTTGTTGCCAACTGGCCAATGGGGCGCGCAAACGCCGCCAGAGGATCGGGCATATGGCCCACCTTGATCACGCCGGCGAGGCCCCATGCTTCACAGGCCGCGATTCCGGCGACTCGTGCCACATCTCCAACAGCTCCAGGTTATTCCGGATCTGCGGATTATCCGGGGCATCCCGGTACGCGACCTCAAGCACGCGCCTGGCGCTGTCGAGATCCCCGCGCAGCATATAGTGATAGCCCAGATTGTTCAGGACAGTCGGCGTATTTCCCGTCAACTCGATCAGGTTGTCATACGCGCGCTTGGCAAGGTCGAAGCGGCGCAGCCGGTCATAGGATGCGGCCAGACCGAGCCAAGCTTCGGCGTTCTTGGAGTCCACCTCGATCGCCTTGCGATAATACCGCTCGGCATGACCGAACTTGCCCTGCCGATAATTTTCCTTGGCCTTTGCAACGAACAGCTTACTCGGCGCATCGCCGAACATCGAACTGGACGTCATCTCAGGCCCCAGATCGCTCCTCGCCGGATCGCCAAAATTAGATGTGCAGGCGCCGAGCAGCGCGGCTGCGCAGGTGATCGCGCATACCCTGAATAAATGTCTCGTCATTACCCCCTCCAAAATAAAACGCGATCTATCAGAACACTGTGGCTCTGATCCGCAATATAACAGGTAGCATGATCACCACCAGCATGACTGGAAAGACGTAAATGCCCAGTGGAATGACGAGCTTAACCGGAAGAGCGTGTGCCTTTTCTTCGGCTTTCGACAGACGCTTATCCCGCATCTCGTCACTGTACACATGCAGCGCATCGCTGATACTCGTGCCCAACTGCTCTGTCTGTTGCAACAGCGCGCCAAGTGAATACGCCTCGTCAA
>CAZSBU010000311.1:0-2621 GCA_964605055.1 uncultured Caulobacterales bacterium
CGCCGACCTGCCCGAGGCGGCCGTGCGCGTGGAAGTCGCCTGAACTCACGCCGACGGGGCGACCTGATCCCTCGGTCGTAAGCCGCCCCCGCCGGGGCGGCTTTTTTGTTGGCGTGGTCTGACCTGAGCGGAGTCTTGGCAGAATATCGCGCGGCGACTAAGTCATTGTTTCATGTGGCAAACAAAAATCCGTCCCGCCACTTGTCCCGCCAGTTATCCCCCACCCTTTTCGCCGGGCGCATGATCGAACTGCGATCGGGCCATGGCCCGCGCAGACTGAACAGGCGTGCTTTCGACTATCGGCTCTTTGACATTGTGAGAAAATTTTCCCTGCGGCCGGGCGTCGCCAAACGCCTGGCCGCGCACGGGGAATTAGTTTGTCCCGCTCGGCGAACCGACCTCATCGGTCGCGAAGACTTTTGCGAGAAACTCCGCCTCGCGCCGGAAATAGAACAATTGGTTGGAAAGCTTCCGCCAGCCATGCCCTTCATCCGGGAACAGAATATAGGGGGCCTCGACGCCGTTCGCCCGCAGGGCGCGCACCATCACCTCCGTCTCAGCCTTGTCGATACGCCGGTCCATCGCGCCGTGGGAATAAAGCACCGGAACGCGAATGCGGTCGGCGAAACGTATTGGCGAATTCTCCGTATAGAACGCGCGCCACTTCGGATCGTTGATGTCGCCATATTCGATCAAATCCGCCGCCTTCAGCGCCGGCGAGGCGACCTCAAGCCCCGTCACCCAGTCGCCAACGCCGAACAGCGAAACCCCTGCGGCAAACGCCTCCGGGTAAAGCCCCAGAACCGCGTTAACCATATAGCCGCCATAGGACCCGCCCTTGACCGCCGCGCGCGATGCGTCGACGCGGCCGTCTGCTTTCAGGCCGTCCAGCATGTCGACAAGATCGCGCACGCTGTCGAGGCGCTTTTCCTGATTGTCGAGCTGCACATAGGTGCGCCCGAAGCCGGTCGATCCGCGCACGTTCGGCTTGAAGACCGCAACGCCGCGCGCGACATGGAACTGCGCCACCGCGTCAAACCCGGCGCGGGACTCGCCTGTCGGGCCGCCATGCACGTCGAAGATGACCGGCGGCTTGACGCCCGCGGGCAGCCCCTGCGGCAGATACAGCAGGCCCTGCAGTTCGACGCCGTCGCGCGCCTTCATCCTGACGACCTCGGGCGCGGTAAGTTTGCCCGGATCAACGCCGGCCATCGTCGGGCTCAGGACAGTCTTGACGTTGCGCTCGCCCACGCGCCAGACATGCAGCGCGCCCGGTCCCTGATAGGTTGACGACTGGAGCAGCGCGACCGGCGCGTCCTTGGCGCAACTGATGTTCACAATCCCGCGCGGCATCGACGGCGCTGCAAGCGCCCTGTTCGACTTCAGGTCGCGCACCCGGAGCGAGTCCGCCCCGTTTTCATTGATCGTGTAAAGAAGATAACGCTCGCCGCAGAGCGTTGGCTGCTGGATGTCGTGCGCCGGGTTTTCCTCGATCAGCGTGAATGAGGCGCTGGCGAAATCGTGGCGGCCAAGAGCCGTGAACTCCCGGTCCATGTTGGTCGAGAAATACAGTCCCGACCCGTCGGGATTGAAGGCGAAGCCCGAGCCGCCCCCGAACCCGCTCTCCACATTGGCGTAGGGCTCGGGCTTGTAGAGCAAGTCCATCCGGCGCTCAGCGATATCGAAGGCGTAGAGATTATTGCCGTCCTCGCCGACGGTTTCGGTTACGATCAGGCGCGCGCCGTCAGGCGACCAGGCGCGCACAGCGAAGAAATTCTTCCCCTCAAAGACCATCTCCGCCGCGCCCGTGGCGAGATCGGCGATGTAAAGATCAAAGTCGGCGCCGTTGCGCTCGGTCGAAGCGTAAGCAAACTTTGATCCGTCAGGGGAATAGGCGCCGAACGAACGGAAACCATCCTTGACGGCAGGCATCACGAGGCGCTCGGACGCTCCGTCTGCGGTTATGAAATAATAGGCTTCCTGTTCGTCGCCCGAATTATCGACGCCGTAGAGAAGGCCGCTCCCATCCGGCGCCCAGCGGAAGAATGTGACGCCATTGCCGAAGGTGATCTGCTCCGCTGCGCCGCCGGTGACGGGCATGACGAAAATCTGCCGCACGCCGGTAATGAGAGACGTAAAAGCAATTTTTCCGCCGTCGGGCGATATGCCGCTGATTTGCGCCCCGCGCACCATCAGGAGCCGCGCAATGTCCGGCGGCCACTGCCCGGCGGCGCCGACGCTTACGGGCTCGGCCGTCGGAGAAATGAACGCCACCGAATCTTCAGCGGCCTGCGCGGCGCCCGCTACAGACAGAGCAGCGGCAATCACAGCCGCCGCCGGCACAAGCTTTGCCCGTTTTCGGATGTTTCCGGTCATGGCGTCGATCCCTCCCTTTTAAGCGGCGGACCGTATACGGGCGACATGCCCGCGGCAAACGCCGCGCACAGCTTGCGCGTGGTTTAATCAACGTCCGACAACCGCCTGACGAGGCTCGACGTGTCCCAGCGGCCGCCGCCCATGGCCTGCACGTCAGCGTAGAACTGGTCGACGAGCGCGGCGACGGGAAGGCGCGCGCCATTGAGGCGCGCCTCATTGAGCGCGATGCGCAGGTCCTTGCGCAT
>CAZSBU010000312.1:0-2617 GCA_964605055.1 uncultured Caulobacterales bacterium
TTCCTTGCGAAGGCTCTACCGAACGCGCGCGCGGGAGATTTTCCCCTTGCGCTTCTGGGGCCGCCTGCCCGTTATCGGACGCCTGCGCCAGTTTTTCGGCCCGCTTTATTCGTCGGAACCGCTCGTCTCGATTCTCGACGAGGAACTGGGCCCACAGCAATTCGCAGGGCTGCGACGCAACCTCCTGATCAGCGCCTATTCAATCGACCCGCGCGAGGCGGCGTTTTTCAGGGGCGGACCCGATTATCAGGCCTGCGTCGACAAGCCCGATATCGGCCCTTATGTCGGCCGCATCTCAAGCGCCGTCAGCGTCAATGACGCGGTCATCGGCTCGGCCGCCGCGCCGACATTTTTCCCCCCGCGCCGCATCGTTGATCACGACATGGGCGCGGGATGGACGCTGATCGACGGCGGAGTTTTTCTCAACGACCCCGCCCTCGCCGCTTACGCCGAGGCCGCGACGCTGTTTCCGGGCGATGAGATCCGCGTCGTGTCGATCGGCACGGGGCGCCTGACCGACGCCTATCCGTTCGAGGCGGCGCGCGGCTGGGGCTTTTTCGAGTGGCTCTCGCCCGTCGGCCGGTTCCGCACGCCGCTATTGTCGGCGATGTCGGACGGGCAGTCGCGCGCGGTCAACGACCAGCTCGAGAAGCTGCTCGGAGCGGCTTACGACCGCTTCGACTATGATCTGACGAAGGGCTTCGGTTCGCCCAATTTTGACGACGCTTCAAGGCGCAATCTGAAGCGGCTCGAGGAAGGCGCATCCCGCATGGCGGAGACGATGCGCCCGCGTCTTCTCGCCCTCGCCGAAGCGATCGGGTAGAGCGAACGGCAGAATGCGCCGTCTTCTATTGCTTTTAAACGGAACCACGCTTCGATGCCCTTGAACCTGCGCCAGCCACACTTCGTCCGGGAATACCGGAGCCTCGTGCGCACGTTGCGTCGACGGAACGCGAACGACGAGACGGGCGCCCTTGAGCGCGCGGTCGGGGGACATTTCAAAGAAATCGGCGCGGTCCAGCGAAAGCTGATCCTCGACCGCGCCCCCGCCGGGCCATTTTTTCTGTTGGACGTCGGGTGCGGATCGGGACGCACCGCCCGGGCGCTCGCCGACGAACCCCGCATCTCCTATCTCGGTCTGGACGTCGCGCCTGAACTCGTCGCGCACGCACGCCGGATCGTCGATCGCGACGACTGGCGCTTCGAGGTCGTTACTTCGCTCGAACTGCCCGTCGCTGACGGCGTCGTCGACGTCGCGATCTTTATGTCGGTGTTCACGCATCTGAAGCCGGCGGAGGTCCGGACCCATCTTGGCGAGGCGTTCCGCGTGTTGAAGCCGGGCGGATTGGTGCTTGCGTCATATCTCGAACGCGACCGCGCCGACCATGTCGCCGCCTACCGGCCGGGCTGGCGCCAGGCAATTTCGCGCTTCCTCGGCAATGATGTCATGATCACCTTTGTGCGCGCCGAAGAATTGAAAGACTGGGCCATTGCGGCGGGGCTTGAAGTCGTCGAAATCGACGAGAACTGCCCGCTCGGCCAGCACCTTCTGGTCGCGCGCAAACCGGCCTGACGCCGCGCGGAGACCTTCGACCTAATCAGCCCTTGCAGGCCCCGCCGGGCAATCGTCGGGGCGCTTGCCGCCGAACAGATCGCGCAGGCCCTTTTTCGGGCGCGCCGCAGGCAACTTTTCCAGACAATCCGTCCACGCATAATCTGCCTGCATGATGATGTCGGGAAGCTGAGCATTGAACTTCCCGTTCACGTCGGCGCTGTAATTCAGATAAAGAACGCCGGGGCTTTCGAGCGTGTACGTTATTTTGTCGACGAGTTGCCGCGTTTGCGGATCGACGATCGAGAACGAGGCCGGATCAACGGTCAGCTTCTTGTGGCTCGCGACCGCGAAGGCGCAATGCCCGTCATAGGCGGGCGCGAAACGCTCTGGGTTTGCGAGGAAGAGATCTCGGTTTTCGGCCGAAGCGAACCAGAACGGCGCGCCATTGTAGTCGGCGGTGAAGTCGGCCGACCCTTGCGTCGCCGTGAAGGTCTGGTGATAAGCCACGACGTCATAACCGAAATTGGCGACGCCCTCTCCATCGACAAATTGGGGACCTGCCTGCGCAGTCGTCAGCAGCGCGAGCGTAACGCCCGCCCCCGTCAGCGCGCCAAGGAAAAGGCGGTAAAATGTTGAGCGTTGTGGTTTCATGCGGCGCGCCTCCCCAAGATTGCGGGAAACAATTACCACAACGCATAAATTTTCAAATTCAGTTTTCCGTGACCGGGGCCTTGACGGCGGCCAGTCAGACCGCCGCCGGGGCCGCTTCCGACGCCTCGAGGCTCCGGCGCGCCATCAGCGAGTCGAAATTCGCCCAAACGCCCGTTTCGCCATGCCACTCGCCTTTTGTCGCGGCCTTGGAATACTCCGTCGCCCGCGCCTCGAAGAAGTTTGCGTGCTCGACGCCGTTGAGGATTTCGGCGAGCCACGGCAGCGGGTGCTTTTCAATGCCGTAAATTTTCGGCAGGCCAAGCTGGCCAAGGCGCCAGTCGGCGATGTAGCGGATATAGCTCTTGATGTCGGCGGCGGTCATGCCCTCAACCGGGCCCATTTCGAAGGCGA
>CAZSBU010000313.1:0-2616 GCA_964605055.1 uncultured Caulobacterales bacterium
TGCGCATCGGCAAGGAAATCATCGGCTCGGCGGTCGACGCCTATCGCAAGCTGCGCAACACGCTGCGCTATCTGCTGGGCGCGCTCGCGGGGTATGCTGATGATGAAGCGCTGCCCGTTTCGGAAATGCCCGAGCTCGAGCGTTACATTTTGCATCTTGTCGCCGAATTGGATGCCGAGATAACCGCGCGGTACGCGGCATTTGATTTCAAGGGAGTGTGGCGGCAGGCGTTCGATTTTTGCGCGCTCGACCTGTCGGCTTTTTATCTCGATATCCGCAAGGACAGCCTTTATTGCGACCATCCGGACGCGAAGCGTCGGCGCGCGGCCCGAACCGTCATGAATATTCTCTGTGACAGGATCATATTATGGCTCGCTCCGATCTGCGTTTTCACCATGGAAGAGGCGTTCGCCGCCCGCCATGGCGCGGGCGCGGCATCTGTACACCTGCAAACCTTCCCCGAGGCGCCTGCCGGCTGGCGGAATGACGCCCTCGCGACCCGCTGGGAGCGCCTGCGCGACATCCGCCGCGTCGTCACCGGGGCCCTGGAAATCGAGCGCCGCGACAAGCGCATCGGCTCAAGTCTTGAAGCCGCGCCGATCGTTTACCTCAGCTCTGACGATCTTCGCGCAGCGGCCGTCGGCGCCGACCTTGCGGAACTGTTCATCTCCGGCGCGGTGACGCTTGGGCAAGGCCCCGCTCCGTCCGGCGCCTTTTCGCTACCCGATGCGCCGGGCGTCAGCGTAGTTGCGGCGCGCAGCAAGGACGCCAAATGCCAGCGGTGCTGGCGGTATACGGATGATGTCGGGATCGTGGCGGACCATCCTGCCGCCTGCGCGCGCTGCGCCGATGCGGTCGATCGCGCCGTGACTGCGGGCGCGGGGGCGGCGGCGGGCTGAATGTCGCAGGACTCCGGGAACGAGAAACCGACGATGGAGACGCCGGGCCTCGTGCGACGCGCGCAAGGGAGCGCGGCCGAATGGCTCCGCGCCGCGCGCGCGAACCGCTTCTTCGCCATCGGCCTCGCCGCGGCGGCGGCCATCGTGCTTGCCGATCAGGCCTCGAAATTCTGGATCGTGGCGATCGTCGACCTTCCCGCCCTAGGCAAGATCGAGCTCTCGCCCGTTTTCGATCTCACCTATGTGCGCAATTACGGCGCGAGCTTTGGCATCGGCGCCGGCAGCGAGGCCTCGCGTGTCCTTCTTTCGTTGCTGTCTGCGGTGATTGCGGTTGGCCTCGTTGTCTGGCTGGCGCGGCTTCATCGCAAGGCGGCGGCGGCGGGCGTCAGCCTCGTAATCGGCGGGGCTATCGGCAATCTTATTGACCGGGTGCGACTCGGCTATGTGGTCGATTTCCTCGATTTTTCCGGCCTCGGCTTCCCGTGGGTGTTCAACATTGCGGACGCCGCCATCAATGTGGGCGTTGCGTTTCTTTTTCTCGACGCTTTCCTGACGCGCGGCGATGGCAAGCGCACCGGCTGACACCGCCCGCCCCCGCTTTGCGCCGGCGCGCAAGACCGGGTAGGATCGCGCAAATTTTACCGAAGAGAGTGGCTATGACGAGAATGGTGGTTACGGCGGCGTCGCTTGGCGCCCTTGCTCTCGCCCTTGGCGGCTGCGCCGGCATCGGCAAAGCGCTCGGAAGCGGCAAGAACCCGCCCGATGAATTTGCCATCGCGACCAAGGCCCCCCTTGTCGTGCCGCCCGATTACGCGCTGCGCCCGCCCAAGCCCGGCGAGACGCGTCCGCAGGAACTGACCTCGTCACAACGCGCCCAGCAGGTTCTCCTTGGCGACCGCTCGGCGGCCCCGCCGTCTGACGGCGAACAGTTGCTGCTGCAACGCTCCGGCGCGCTTCTAGCCGACCAGAACATCCGGTCGATCCTTGGCGCGGAAAGCGGCGGCAGGGCGGAAAAAGACCGCAGCCTCGCGAACCAGCTCATGTTCTGGAAGTTCGTGAACGGAGAGGTTGACGATTCCGCCGCGCCGTTGCGGGTCGAGGATCCCGCCGCATGGATGGCGACCCGCGAGGAAGCGATCAAGGCGGTCACCGGCGAAGAAGGCCAGGTGGTGATCAAGAAAGACAAGGCGCTCAACCTGCCGGGCATTCTTTAAGCGGCGGGAGCGTCTCGACATAAAACGTCGCAAGGGCATTGCGACGGGTCTATGCTGCCCCATGCCGAATCGATCCCGACCCCAGGCTGACGACACGGCCCTTGCGCCACGCATCCGCCTGTTGCCGCCGCACGCCGTCAACCGCATCGCCGCAGGCGAGGTGATCGAGCGCCCGGCGGCGGCGGTGAAAGAACTCGTCGAAAACAGCCTCGACGCCGGCGCTTCGCGTATAGTCGTCGAAATCGCCGATGGCGGGCGCGCGCTCATCCGGGTTGAGGATGACGGCTGCGGCATGAGCCCGGACGAACTCATCCTCGCGGTCGAGCGCCACGCCACGTCGAAGCTCGAACCGGGCGCCGACGGCGATTACGACCTGACCAACATCCGCACCATGGGTTTCCGCGGCGAGGCGTTGCCATCGATCGGCGCGGTCGCGCGCCTCGACATCGTCAGCCGCGCGCGCGGCGCGAGCGACGCGTTCCGCCTCAGCGTGCACGGCGGCG
>CAZSBU010000314.1:0-2615 GCA_964605055.1 uncultured Caulobacterales bacterium
TATCAATAGCCTCGATTATCTGGAGGATATGGGCTTCACAGCGATCTGGCTCAACCCCGTATTGGAAAACAATCAGCCGAGTTATTCATACCATGGTTACGCCACGACCGATTTTTATCGCGTTGACCCGCGATTTGGCGACAACGCCGACATCGCCAGTCTTGCCGCCGCTGCGCGCGCGCGCGCGGCATGGGTCTCATCATGGATATGATCGTCAATCACAGCGGTTCGAACCACTGGTGGACCGACAATCCTCCCTATCCGGACTGGATCAATTTTGGCGGCGAATTTACCCAAACCAATCACCAGCACATGACGAGCATCGACCCCTACGTTGCCGAGGCGGACCGGCGGCTGTTCGAAGACGGATGGTTTGACGTTCATATGCCCGACCTCAATCAGCGCAACCCCGATCTGGCCACCTACCTTATCCAGAACGCCATCTGGTGGATTGAATACGCCGACCTTTACGGCATCCGGATGGATACCTATCCATACCCTGAGAAAGGTTTCATGACCGAATGGTCGCGACGGGTAATGGAGGAATATCCGGATTTTAACATCGTCGGCGAGGAATGGACCCTGAACCCGGCGCTTGTCGCCTACTGGCAGCGCGGCAAGGTCAACCATGATGGATACGTCTCTTATCTGCCGAGCCTTATGGACTTTCCAATGCAGGATGCGCTCAGGCTTGCGCTCACCGAAGACGCCGGGCCGCATGGCGGCGGATTAATGCGTCTCTACGAGGCGCTGGCCAATGACATTCTGTACGCCGACCCGATGAACCTCGTCATCTTCGCCGATAATCACGATACGGACCGCGTACATACCCAACTCGGGCAGGACCCGGCGTTGACCAAAATCGCTCTTGCCTATCTTGCGACGATGCGCGGCACGCCGCAGGTCTACTACGGCACCGAGATTGCGGTGGCCAATCGGAACCCTAACGATCATGGGGATATTCGCTCAGATTTTCCGGGCGGCTGGGAAGGTGACAGAGCTAACGGCTTTAGCGGCGAGGGCTTGTCCGCTGAAGCAACTGACATGCAAACTTACGTCCGCAAATTGTTTCAATGGCGAAAATCTAAAAAAGTTATCCACGAAGGCGCCCTCAAGCACTTCGTGCCGAGCGGCGCCGAGCGGCGCGGCGACGGGCTCTATGTATATTTTCGTTACGATGATGCAGAGCGCGTGATGGTGGCGATCAATCGCAACGATGCGCCATTGATGCTTGACCCTGCGCGACATGCCGAGATGATTGAAGGCGCTAAATCCGGAACCGAAATCATCACCGGTCGTCCAATTGATTTAAGCGCGCCCTTTGAAGCGCCGCCGAAAACAGCCTTGATCATTGAGTTGAAGTCGTCGGAATAACGAACTTTCTCAGGGGAGAATTGCTTATGCGGACGATCTGGTTGCAATTGCCCACGATCCTGATGACGCTTGGAGCAACGCTCTTGACGACTGCGCCCGCCCATTCCGACATGGGTCGACTCGTCAAATGGGAGAACGTCTCCTCAGCACACGTTGCTCCGCGAAACGTGACCATATGGCTGCCAGAGGGATACGATAAAGATGCTGAGCCTTATGCAGTGCTATATATGCACGACGGACAAAATCTATTCGAAGCGGAGACCTCCAACTTCGGAGAAGAATGGGGTGTAGACGAAGCGCTGAGCGAGCTTATTTCAAAGGGTAGTGTTCGCAAGACGATCGTTGTCGGCATATGGAGCACGCAGCGCCGGTTCTCTGAATACCTGCCCGCGGCGCCCATTGAGCGACTGGCGGACGAAGATGAAAAATCTCATGCGATGGTGGAGGCTGGCGGCGAACTTCTGTCCAATCCCTATCTCCGCTTCATTACCGAGGAATTGAAACCGCGCATCGACGATGAGTTCCGCACGCACTCGGGTCGTGATGACACCTTCATCATGGGGTCAAGCATGGGCGGGCTGATCTCACTGTACGCCCTTGTTCAGTATCCAGATATCTTCGCTAGCGCCGGCTGCGTTTCAACGCACTGGCCGATGTCGACGGATAGGGCGCTCCTTGAGGCGATCGACGGTCCAGTCAGTCAGCGCGCCGCGGCCTACCGCGACTACATCTCCGAGCGTCTGCCTGATCCCGGCGCGCACCGCTTCTATTTCGACTTCGGCACAATCAATCTCGACGCCTTGTACGAACCATTTCAGCTTGCCGCCGACGCCGTGTTCGAGAAAGCTGGGTACCGCCCCGGAGTCGACTATGTCAGTCTTAAATTCGACGGAGCCGACCACAACGAGGTATCGTGGCGTGCACGGATTAATGAGCCGCTTACTTTCCTGTTGGCGCCGCAATGACCGGCGCCAGATAGCGTGACCGCCTCAAAGGGCGGCGCGAAGCGCGACGCTAATCGTATTGTTCGAGAAGTTCGCCAGCGGCTCCGTCGATGACCGGTCAAAATAGCGGTACGACGCTTCCGCAATCAGCCGTAGCGACAGTTTGTACCCCAATGACGCGGATGCTTCAAAGTTTTCATCAAGACGCCCCGATAGGTCGAATTCGTCTTCGAAATAGCGAAGGTTACCGGTCGCGAGCCAGCGGCGCGTGACTTCTTGCTGAACAATAACGCCCAC
>CAZSBU010000315.1:0-2611 GCA_964605055.1 uncultured Caulobacterales bacterium
AAGGCGTCGGCGCCTCGGCGGCGAGGCGAACCGGCGCGCTCGGTGGTGTCTCGGGCGCTGGCGCAGGCGCGGTTTCCGGGTTTGGTTGGAGCGCAGGCTCCGCAGTCGCGGCGGGTTCCGTAACAGGAGCCGGCGCGGCGACTATCTCAGCGGGCGCAGGCTCAACGGCCGCAGGGGCGACCGCAACACGTTCAGGCGCTGGTTGAGGTTCAGGAAAAGCTTGCGGCGCGGGCGCGACATCGGTTGCGCTCGCCTCCGTCGCCTCCGCGCGCAAGCCGACGGGGCCAGCCGAACAGGTAAACCCTTCGCGCGCCAGATTGGCGGCGAATTCGGCCGCCTTGTTCGTGCACCAGCTCGCCTGATTGTTGGCGTGGAAGGGGACAGAAACGTTAGCGCCGCCTTCGCGAATATAACGCAGATCGCAGGCGGCGCCGATTTCGCCTGGCGAGACGGCCTCCAGAATGCGTGTTTCCTCGCCACGCACGCAGGTCTGAACGGCGGCAATCTCCTGCGCCGCTGCGCGAAAGCCCGCGCCGCCAAGTGACGCCGCTGCCGATGCGAACAGCGCTGCGCCCCCAGTCCGAATGTGCATGAAATTACGCATGACCCCTCCAGTCTTAATTATCATCAACGCGATTAATCCGAATTTGCGCCGCTCCCCGCGCCCGGCGAGGCGGATTTCATCTCTAGTTTCCGAGTCGATCCTAAAGCGAGTCTTTCCGGAATTGGATGAATTCTCGGTTGGATAAGCTGGAAAGGCTCATTTTCGGGCTTTATCCGCGCCGGTCGAGCACCAGAAACGAACAATCATAGTCGTTGCGCGGCCCGGCCTTGCTGTCGCCGATCAACGTGGCGCGCCAGTCGGCCCGGTAGAGCGGCGGCATGAAAGCATCGCCCTCGGGCGCAGCCTCGACCATTGTCAGATAGATGCGGTCGGCGCGGGCGACCGTTCCGGCGTAGATTTCAGCCCCGCCGATCACGCACGCCTCGATCGCGCCCATCGCCGCGCAGGCCGCGCGCGCCGCTTCAAACGCTTCGTCGAGCGACGACGTCCAGCGCGGCGTTTCTTCGGCGGCGCCCGGCTCCGATGCGCGCCGCGACACGACGATATTCTCGCGCTCGGGCAAAGGTTTGCCGATGCTGTCCCAAGTGCGCCGGCCCATGATAACGGGCTTGCCGGTCGTAATGCGCCGGAACCATTTGAGATCGTCGGAAATCTTCCACGGCAGCGCGCCGTTGCGTCCGATGACGCCGTTGCGGGCGACCGCGACGACAAGCGCGACGAGCGGACCGTCCTTGTCCGGATGGATGTCCCAGGCCTCGGTCATACCGCGATCGGCGCCTTGATCGGTGGCCAGGCCTCATATCCCTCGATCGCTATGTCTTCATACTTGAAATCAAAGACGCTCCGGCGCGCCGGGTTCAGTTTCAGGCGCGGCAAGGCGAGCGGCTGGCGGGATAGCTGCAGCCGCGCCTGCTCGACATGATTGTGATAAATATGCGCATCGCCCAGCGTATGGACGAACTCACCCGGCTCAAGCCCCGTCGCCTGCGCCATCATCGAAGTGAGCAGCGCATAGGAAGCAATATTGAACGGCACGCCAAGGAAAACATCCGCCGACCGCTGATAGAGCTGGCACGACAGGCGCCCCTTTGAGACAAAGAATTGAAACAGGCAATGACAAGGCGGCAGCGCCATGTCGCCGATCTCAGCCGGATTCCAGGCGCTGACAATATGTCGCCGCGAGGCGGGATTGGCGCGGATCTGTTCCTGCACGAGCGCGAGCTGGTCGATGGCCTGTCCGTCTGGCGCGGGCCATGACCGCCATTGGCGGCCATAGACCGGGCCAAGCTCGCCCGCCTCGTCGGCCCATTCATCCCAGATAGTGACCCCATGGTTGTTGAGATAGGCGACGTTCGTATCGCCTGCGATGAACCACAACAATTCGTGCACGATCGACTTCAGGTGTAGCTTCTTGGTGGTGACGAGCGGGAACCCGTCGGCCAGATCAAAGCGCATCTGCCAGCCGAAGATCGACCGTGCGCCAACGCCCGTGCGGTCGGCGCGGTCGTCGCCCTCTTCCAGAACGCGCGCGAGAAGGTCTAGATAGGTCTGCATGCAAAACACCGAATCTGTGGGGACGTGCAGTTTAGCCCCCCGGGCCCGGCCTGCGCCACCCGCCCGCTGGACTGGCGCGGACGTCTCGACATGGTAATCTCCGCGCCGGGGTGGTGTTGGGAATGAAGTCCGATCGCAAGAAAGGCTTGGCTGGCGAAGGCGCGAAGGCGGAAACGCTCGCGGGCGCAACTCTTGTCGCAGGGCCGATCATTGGCGGGATTTCCGCCGCCGCCGGGCAGGTATTGCTCGAACGCGGCGGCGTCTATGGGTACGCGCTCGCCTGCGCCGCAGCGCTTTTTGGCGTTGCATGGCTGTCGCTAGCCGAGCGCGGCGGTTGGGCGAAGGGCGCAAAGCCGCGAGGCATCCAGACCGAGGAATGTTCCGCCACGGATCGGCTGGTTTCGGCTTCGGGCCGCCCGCGGCGACGTCGCCATGGCGCTCTCACTGATCGATCGGCTGGACGCTGAGTGACGCAGCAGGACAGCTGAGCGC
>CAZSBU010000316.1:0-2596 GCA_964605055.1 uncultured Caulobacterales bacterium
GGGGCCGATTGGGCGATGTCGAGCGCCTTGCCCTGCGGGATGCCTTCGGCGATGTCGAAGAGGATGATTTCGCCGAGTTCCTTCTGGGCGGCGATGTGGGCGAGCGTGCCGCCGATCATCCCTGAGCCGATGAGGGCGATCTTTGCATGGGCCATTTTTCAATTCTCCTTGGCGCAACCGCCGCCGGCGCGGCGCCCGCATGGCGCCGCGAGCGCAGCGGCTAAAATTTTCGACTGAACGACAGAAGGACCGACGACGACACGAACGAGGCGCCGTCGATGCGCGGGCCTCCCGGACCGCCGGGCGTAAAATCGGCCGGACCAAACTCAAGCTCCAGCGAGCGAAGATGGACATATTCAAGACTGGCCGAGACATCGGGCCCGAGTTCGACCGCGAGCCCGGCGCGACCCTGATAGGCGAAGGCGCTGTCGCGCGCGCCGGTCAAATCCTCAACGAAAACCCCGCCGACGCCTGCTCCGATGTAAGGGCGCACAGCGCTGCCGGTGTCGAAATGCTTGTAGATGTTCGACATCAGCGCATGCGCCCGAATATTGCCGCTTGCGGGCGATGTTCCCGGCGCGACGCCGCCGATCGTCGTCACGGCGTCAACGGTCGACCCGATACGGCGATATTCAAGCTCGGTGCGCGTGCCGGCGGGATAGTCGAAGCCGGCCGCAGCGGTGACCGACGCGCCGGGCCCCGTATCGACGCGCCGACCCGTTGGCGGCCCGCCAACAAAGACGAGGTCCGGATTGAAGGCGAGATCCTGATCGCGGTCCGGACTGAAATTGACGCCCGCGCCGACGCGCAGATAAAGGCGGGTTGGGCCGGCGCCTTGCGCGTCCGGCTCCTGCGCCGCGACCGGCGCGCTTGCAATCGCTAAAGATGCGGCGATCGTCGCCGGGCCGATTAACGAGATCGCGGCCTTTGCCGAAGGCTGCTTTTTTTTCCTTGGCGACGCATTCAACGCGGGTTTCACAGCCTGCCTGCCTCTTTCGCCATGCGGACGACGACCCCGCTTAACAACACGATGGCGATGAGATTGGGGAACGCCATCGACGCGTTGGCGATATCGCCCAGCCGCCAGATGAAATCAACTTCCTGCAGGGCGCCGATAAACACCATGCCGACCCAGATGAACCGAACCGGCTTCGCGGCCCAGTCGCCGACAAGATAAGTCGCTGCTTGTTCAGCGTAGTATGACCATCCGATGATGGTGGTGAACGCGAACAGGAACAGCGCAAAGCCAACAAACGCGGCCCCGAACGGAATGCCTTGCTGGAAGGCGGCGGTCGTCACCTGCATGCCTTGCAGCTCGGTTGATTGCCACGCGTAGCGCACGGTTTCCTGACCCGTCGAAACGTAAGATCCTTCGACGGTAAGGATCACGAGGGCGGTCATGGTGCAAATCACGATCGTGTCGATGAAAGCGCCCAGCATCGCGATCTCGCCCTGCTGCACCGGATTGTCGATCTGCGCCGCCGCGTGGGCGATTGCGGTCGATCCCTGCCCCGCCTCATTCGAGAAGAGCCCGCGCGCAACGCCGTAACGGATAGCCTGCAACACGCCGTATCCGGCGACACCGCCGACCGCTTCCTCGAGGCCAAAGGCGTAAGTGAATATCAACGCAAAGGCGGCCGGCACGTGTTCGATATTCATGAAGATGACAGCGAGCGCGCAGATTACATAACCAACCGCCATGATCGGCACGACGCGGCCTGCGACAGCGCCGATTGACTTGATGCCGCCGATGATGACGAGAAACACGAGGAGCGACAGCACCGCGCCGGGTATCCACGCCGTCATGACTTCGGTGAACGCCTCGACGGGGGCGCTGAGCGGCGTCTCGCCGCGATCGATCGTCACTTCGGTTCCCGCTGCGCGCGCCGCGCGCACGTCGCATGACGAGACCATCATGGTGCGGGTCGTTCCGTCGACGGGAAGCGTGACGCGACCGTCGACCGCCCAGCAAGGCATCGAAGCGGCGATGGGCCGGCTGGCTTCGGCCGCAGCCGTTGCGATGCCGTTCGCCTGGATCATGTTGCCTGTGGCGATCGCCGAGAAGATCGTGCCGACGGCGAAGAATATCGCGAGCCATCCCCAGCCGCGTCCGAGACCGTTGCGGATGTAATACATCGGCCCGCCATGGACGCGCCCGTCAGGGTGCTTTTCGCGATACTTCACGGCGAGGCTCGATTCCGCGAACGACGCCGCCATGCCGACGATCGCCGTCATCCACATCCAGAAAATGGCGCCCGGCCCGCCGAGCGTGAGAGCGGTGGCGACGCCTGCGAGGTTGCCGGTGCCCACCTGTCCCGACAGCGCCGTCGAGAGCGCCTGCCATGGCGTGATTTCGCCAGCTGCGCCGCGGCCCTTGCGGCCGCGCCAGAGTTCGCCGAACGCTGGAACGAGCCGGCGCAGCGGCAGGCCCTTGAGGACCACCATAAAATAAAGGCCGGCCCCCAACAGGACGACAACCATCGGGGCGAGCGGCGAGATCTGCGCATCGCCCCACGTTCCGCCCCAGATGAAACCGCTGACGTTATCAACAATCGCGTAAAACGATTCCATCTGGTTAGTCCCTTTTGTCGACTTG
>CAZSBU010000317.1:0-2588 GCA_964605055.1 uncultured Caulobacterales bacterium
TTTCTGCCCGTCATCTGGTTCGTGACGGACCGCGTCATTGAGCCGCGACTTGGCGGCTGGAAAGGCGCGATCGCCGGCGGCGACGAGGAAAAGCCGCTCGGCGGCGGGGAGCGGCGCGGGCTTATGCTGGCCGGCGTTGCGGCGATCGCGGTGAGCGCGCTGTGGGCGTTCTTCACCTGGGGGCCGGGCACGCAGCTAATCGACGAGAGCGCGGTCGGCCCGGCGCAGATGTCGCCTTTTTTTCGGTCGCTGGTCGCCGGATTCTTCATTCTTTTTCTGGCGTGCGGCTGGGCCTATGGCGCGGCGGCGGGTACGGTTAAGACCCATCGCGATATCGTTCGTATGATGAGCGAGTCGATGGCCGATCTTGCCTATTATCTCGTACTTGCCTTTTTCGCCGCCCACTTCGTGGCGATGTTCAACTGGTCGAATCTCGGTCTGATCTTCGCCATCAACGGTGCGGACGCGATCAGGCAGTCCAACCTGCCCGCGCCGATCCTGCTCGGCTTGATCGTCCTGATGACGGCCCTGATCAATCTTTTTGTCGGATCGGCGAGCGCGAAATGGGCGCTGCTGGCGCCGGTCATGGTCCCGATGATGATGCTGCTCGGCATCAGTCCAGAAGCAACGACGGCGGCCTATCGCGTCGGCGATTCGGCGACCAATATCATCACGCCACTGATGGTTTACTTCCCGCTGATCCTCACCTTCGCCCAGCGCTGGAACAAGGAATTTGGCCTTGGCAGTCTGACCGCAATGATGCTGCCCTATTCCTTTTGGCTGCTCGTCTCAGGGCTGGCGCTGACGATGGCTTGGGTCGCTTTTGGCATGCCCCTCGGGCCCGCCGCGCCGGTTGGATATGCTTTACCGGGCTGAGGTAGGAGCCCCATCATTCCTCTTGAGGCTGACCACTCGTAACCTCGCCCTCGATTTGGGCGAGTAGGCTGGAAATTCGGGCGATTTGCGCCGGTAACGGCCCGTCGCCGTACAGCGCCGCAACGCGTTCGATGTCGGTGTACGCAATATGGACCGCGCCGGCCCCATCCTCCCAGACGAGCGCCTTCAGCGGCAGATCGAACCCCATTGTCTGAGCCGCCTGCATGAGCGGCGTGCCGCCAGCGGGATTGCCGAATATCATAAGCGTTGTCGGCCGCAGATCCTCGCCGATGGAACCCGCGCCCGCTGCGTGATCGATCGTCGCGAAAATCCGAAGGTTTCGCTTCTCAATTGCCGTTGTAAGGCGCTGAAGGGTCGTAGCGAAATCGTTTGCGCTGGTCGCCTGAATATATAGCGGCGATGCGCTCGATGGCGCGACGATCGGCTCGTCTGCTGCGACGGGAGCGCCGCCAAGAGTTACGCCAGTGGTGAAGAGCAGAGCAGCGAGCAAACGAGCCTGTCGCGAGTGACGCATCATGAGCGTTATTCCTTTCGGTTAGGCGTTGGAGCGGATCATGCGGATACCTTGTCGCGAAGCAGAGATTCAATTTCGCCGCGCTTGTCGAGCAATGCGCGTCTCCCTTCCTCGATGAATTCGTCCGCGCGGTCGAATGAGGTTGGAAAGGCGTCGCGCATATCCGGTTCGAGCGTAATATCGGCCGGACAGCTTTCGGCGCGCGCCCGCGCCAGATGCATCTGAAAGATATCTGCGGCCGCATAAGCGGCGTCAAAAAGCTGGGGCTGCGCGAGTATGCGCGCCTTGGCGAGGCTCCGCTGCGCATCGATGCGCCGGCGCGTCTCATCGATGAACGCCTTGACCGATGAGGCGAGGCTCTGTTCGCCGCCGGCGCTTGCTGCCGGCCTCGGCTTTTCCTCCTTGGGCGGAGGTTCCAGGGTCAACACGCGCGGCACGGCGTTCAGATCGACACTGATGACGATATCGGCGCCCATCTGGCGCGCGAGCGACACCGGGGCCGGGTTGGCGAGGGCCCCGTCAACCAGCCACCGGCCCTGATGCTCCACCGCGTGCAACACGACCGGAATGGCGCTTGACGCGCGGACGGCCGCAAGCGTCGAGCCTTCGGTCAGCCACACTTCTTCGCCGGTCGTCAGATCGACGGCGACGGCGCCGAAGCGGACGGGCAGATCTTCAATAGCGCGATCGAAATCCTTGAACGCCTCGAAAGCGGGCCGGGCGTCGACGAGGCCGCCGCTCGCAACTTTCAGCGCAAAGCTGCCGAAGGCCGACAGCGGGCCTAACTCGCGCGCCCACGCTTCGAATTCTTTCAGGCAACCGAGAATGTATGCACCGCCAACGAGCGCGCCGACCGAACACCCTGCGATGATGTCGGGCCTTACGCCGATTTCGTCGAGCCCGCGGAGCACGCCCACATGCGCCCAGCCGCGAGCGGCACCCGAACCAAGCACCAGACCCAGCTTTTGCGCCATATCGGACCTCTCCTCGGTAGCGTCGGCCAGTTTGGCTGTCGCGCAGGTTGTGCGCGGCAACTGGCCGCCCGTCAACGCAGACTTAACCATAAGCGCAGAAACTGTCGTTGCGGGTGAAAATTTCCCAAGATTGGCCCGAGCCTCGCCCAGCGTTGAAACGGGCGATCAGGATTGAAGGTTCTGTCATGGATTCCAGAACAATG
>CAZSBU010000318.1:0-2579 GCA_964605055.1 uncultured Caulobacterales bacterium
GCCCCAGCCAGCGCTTACGCGCTGAATGAATTTCCTAGCGGTATTTCGGTGACGCAACGCAAGTTCATTGGCCGGCCCGGCGCTTTGCAAGGAAGCGCAATCGATGAGTTGATCGCGCTGCCGTGTTAAAATCGCTGATTGCCATCGGGGATCGGCCTTGTTATGCTTTAACAATCGGTTCGTCAGGGGTGGCGCGCCAATGTCCGGATGTGGCTGGTCGTAGGCAAAGCGCCTCGCGACTGCTGGTCCGGTGAGAATGATTTCAAACGGGCGAATGCAACGTTGGGGACCAGAAGCTGAAAATGCAGGGTGACAAATCACCGTTGCAATTCTGCTTTATAAAGTCGCCGAGGATGGGGTGAAGGGGATCGGGGTGGCCAAAAGCGAATTTTCCGGCGGGGGCGTCGGGCGAGAACGCGCTTTTGAGCATTCAATTAAAAATTTATCCCTGCGCTTTTTGCGGCGCGGTTTGTGCTAGAGTAGTGCGTCCTGCGGGGGCGCGCTCTCGCACGCTGGGATTACGAAACGCGAATTAACGAACAGCCGTGTGGCAATCCGGTAGGTGAGGCAAAGATGAACAGGTTAGCATTTCTCGGGTCAGTCGCAGCGCTCGCCATCGGCATCTCAGCCCCCGCGATCGCGCAGCAATTCACCTCAGCGGTGAATGAAGCCGAAGCAACCGCCAATGAGGCGAAAGCATCGCAGCAGCGAATTGACCAGCTGGACGATCAGACCAGCGCGCTGGTGAACGATTATCGCGCCAACCTGAAACAGCTTGAGGCGGCGACCCGTTATAATGCCTCGCTCAGCCGAAACCTTGACGCCCAGCTTCGGAACATCGAGCGGCTCAGGGCTGACGTTGAAAACGTCTCGGGTTTGAACCGCGCCATGCAGCCCTTGATGGAAGACATGCTCGCGACCCTCGAAGACATCGTGAATGCAGATATGCCCTTTGAGATCGACGAGCGCCGCGACCGCGTCGCGCGTCTTAACGCTGTGATGGGCGATCCTTCGATTTCGGCGGCCCAGCGCTACCGCCTCATTGTTGAGGCCTACCAGATCGAAAATGAATACGGCCGCACGATCGGCGCCTTCGAGGGGAGCATCGACGATAACGGCACGTTGCGGTCAGGCGAGTTCCTGCGCATTGGCCGCGTGGCGCTGATCTTCAAGACCGGCGACGACTCGGTTCTTCGCATCTGGGACAAAGAGCAGAACGCTTATGTTAACCTCGATCGCTCGTTTCTCCCGGACGTGAAGCTCGGCCTCCGGATGGCGAAAGAGCAAACGGCTCCTGGCCTCCTGCCTGTTCCGGTAAAGGCGCCGACGACGGCGTCGGCTCAGTAATTTAGCGGCGATAAGCGAAGGAATTCCGACAATGAAATTGACGAAGCTCACGGGTCTTTCCCTCCTCGCCGGACTGGCGGCGACTGCCACCTCCGTGTTTGTTGTTGCGCCCGCCGCAGTGGCGCAGGAGACGGCGGCTCCAGCCGCCGCAGCGCAACCCGCCCGCCCGCAGCTAACCCTCGATCAGGTGCTCGCCGCCGTTAGGCGCGAGCGTTCGGAATCGAGCCAAGCCAATCGCGAGCGCGAGCAGCGCTTCCTGCAGGACCGCAACAGCCAGCAAGCCGAACTCTCGCGCGTTCGGGCGCAGGTCGTCGCCGCCGAGGCTGAGGCGACGCGCCTTGAAGCAGCAATGGCCGCCAATCAGGCGGAAATTGAACGCCTCGACGCCGAACTTGCGGACAAACAAGGCGAATTCCAGGAATTGTTCGGCGCTGCGCGCTCTGCTGCGAGCGATCTGCGCGCCCAACTTGAGCGGTCGCAAATCAGCGCTGAGTTCCCCGGTCGCGCGGGCGAACTTGCGGAAGTAGCCCAGACGGAAACGCTGCCTACCGAGGCCCAGCTTCGTTACCTCTGGGAAACAATGGTCCAGCAGATCGTTGAACAGGGGAAAGTTGCGACGTTTGATTCAGAAGTCGCCCTCGCGGACGGGACCGCCAGCACAGCGAAAATCACCCGGATCGGACCTTTCGTTTCGTTTTCTGAGGGTCGTTTCCTTACTTATGACGCAGGGCAGGGCAGACTCGAGTTTCTGCCGCGCCAACCGGCCTCCTTTGCAACAAGCGCCGCGCGCGCTGTCCAGAATGCGTCGGGCGGCGGTTTCGTTCGCGGCGTGATCGATCCTTCGCTCGGTCAACTGCTCGGCCTGATTGTTGAAACGCCGACTTTCATGGAGCGCGTTAATCAAGGTGGCGGCGTCGGATACTTGACGATCGGCATCGCCGCCCTCGCGTTTGTATTCGGCGTGTACAAATGGGTCACGCTTTCGATGACGGCGGGCGCCGTGCAGGCGCAAGCCCGTCGCGGCAAGCCATCCAAGTCGAACCCTCTTGGCCGCGTGATGCTCGCCTATGAAGGCCTGCAATCGAAAGACACCGAAACTGTCGCGCTCAAACTGGACGACGCCATCCTGCGGGAACTTCCACGGCTGGAGGGCGGCCTCAACCTGATCAAGGTTGTCGCGGCGATCGCGCCACTGCTTGGCCTTCTCGGGACCGTCGTCGGCATGATCGTCA
>CAZSBU010000319.1:0-2549 GCA_964605055.1 uncultured Caulobacterales bacterium
TCACGCGGAAGGCGTAGCCGATATCCTGGAATATCTCGGCGTTCTGCGCCCAGGTGATGACGGTGCGCGGGCTCATCACTGTTGCGATGTCGCCATTGATGAAGGCGTTGCGCGTCATGTCTGCGACGCGCACCATCGCGTCGATGGCTTTTCGTCCCTGCACGGAATTATAGATCGGCGCCTTGGCGATGACGATCTCGGCTTCGGCGTCGTGCGAAAGATAGTTCAGCGTCGTGACGATCGACCAGCGGTCCATCTGGCCCTGATTGATCTGTTGCGTGCCGTGATAAAGGCCGGACGTGTCGCCAAGGCCGATGGTGTTGGTCGTCGCAAAGAGCCGGAACCACGGATTCGGCGCAATGACGCGGTTCTGGTCGAGCAGCGTGAGGCGTCCTTCCGCCTCGAGCACGCGCTGGATGACGAACATAACATCGGGGCGACCAGCGTCATATTCGTCGAACACGAGCGCGACCGGGCGCTGGAAAGCCCATGGCAAGATACCTTCCTTGAAGGCTGTGACCTGCACGCCCTTTTCGACGACGATGGCGTCCTTGCCGATGAGATCAATGCGGCTGACGTGGCTGTCGAGATTGACACGCACGCATGGCCAGTTGAGCCGCGCCGCGATCTGCTCGATGTGCGTTGACTTGCCGGTGCCGTGATAGCCCTGCACCATGACGCGGCGATTATGGGCGAACCCGGCGAGGATGGCGCGCGTCGTCTGCGGGTCGAAGCGGTAGCTCGGGTCGGCGGCCGGAACATACTCATTCGACGACGCGAAGGCGGGCACCTCCATGTCGAACGGCACCGCGAAGACCTCGCGCGCGTTGATCGTCTTTTCCGGGCGGTCGAGAAATTTGTCGTCGCGGGTCATTGAACTCGGTCCAGATTAAAGGCGGCAGTTGGCCGGAGTGCGTCATTGCCAGAAAGTTTAGCCAAAGACATATCTCGCCAGAGACAGGTTCCGTGACCGGGTTCTGCAGATCGGCGGGGCTCGAAACGCCGGACATTCTCCCGAACGTCGCGTCATTTCAAGGCTGGAGGGCGCCGGCCCTTGATCGCGCGCCGGGGCATAGGGTCGCGCCAATTTTCAAAGGCGCTTAGCAGAAGCCCGCCTTCTTCAAGATGTGGTGAGCGCGAACGACGGCCTGCAACTGCGATTCGGCGCTGCGGTCGCCGCCATTGGCGTCAGGGTGGAAGCGGCGGACAAGCTCGGCGTAGCGCTTGCGGATGTCGGTGGCGGGGGCGGTTACGGCGAGGTCGAGCGTTTCGAAGGCTTTGACCTGCAGCGTCGGCAATTTGCGTCCGTCGCGGAAATGGCCGCGATCCTCTGCGGCTTTTTTCGCCGCCTCGCTGAAAATGCCGAAGGCGTCGGTGAAGTCCGCGGGTCCGCGCGCCTTGGAGGCGGCGCGGGCGCGGTCGTTGCGGCCCATCGACCAGGTGGGCCGGTCGCCATAAATGCCGGAAAGTTTCGCGGCCTCAGCCTCTTCAGCGCTAAGGCCGTCGAAGAAATTCCAGCGCGCGTTGTGCTCGCGGGCGTGGGCCGCGCACAGCCAGAGCTTTTCATCGACATGGCGGGGAGATTTGGCTGTGCGCACCGCCGCGCGCCGCCCGCAATCGGGGGCGTCGCAGACGCGGGTGTAGTTCCGCGCCCAGGCGGGCGCTGCCGCCGCCTCGTCGCCGGGGGGGCGAACGCGGATGTCGTAGCCGAAGCGCGGGCGATAGCCGTGACCAGTCATTGCAAGATTATGGTGCGCCCCGCGGAGCGATACAATCTTGACATGGGCCGCGAGAGGGCTTCGAAGAAGCCGGCGCATCCTTTGACGCATCGCCCTGATAACAGCGCCATAATGCTGGCGTGGATGGGGAAATGACTGCTGTAGCCGAAACAATCCGCGCAAAGCTGGCTGCCGCCCTCGATCCCGTTGAAGTCGAGGTCAAGGACGAATCGCATCTTCATGCCGGCCACGCCGGCGCGCGGGCGGGCGGGGAGTCCCATTTTCGGGTGCGGGTCGTTGCCGCAGCCTTTGAGGGCCTGTCGCGCGTCGCCCGCCAGCGTGCGGTAAACGCCGCCTTGGTCGAGGAACTGGCGGGGCCGGTCCATGCGCTCGCCATGCAGACCCTGACCCCCGCGGAAGCCGCAGCCGAAGGCTGAGTCCTGGCGTTTGTTCCCACCTGTTCACCGCTGGCGCCGATTGCTATTCTGAGCGAAATCAACGGGAGGACCGATGTCCATCAAAAAAACTTCCGCCCTCCTTGCCAGTGCGCTTTTCCTCGCCGCCTGCGCTACGGCGGTCGGCACGGCTTATGCGCCCGCTGACAAGCGCGGCTACGGCTTCACCGATACGCGGGTAGAGAGCGACCGTTTCCGAATCACCTTCGCCGGCGACGGCGCGACGCCGCCTGAAGCCGTCGAGGACCTGGCGCTGCTGCGGGCGGCCGACCTCGCCATCGAGAACGGCTTTGACTGGTTCCGGGTCATCGCACGCAGCGTCGACGTCGAGGAGAAAGGCGGCGTTGGCCTCGGCGCTGGTTTGGGAACTGGTTCG
>CAZSBU010000320.1:0-2303 GCA_964605055.1 uncultured Caulobacterales bacterium
CCTTCTGGCGCGCCGTCAATGCGGGCCAGAACGAGATGGATAATATTGTCGGTCAGGTCCTGTTCGCCGGCGGAAATGAAGATTTTCGTCCCACTGATCTTATAAGACCCGTCCGCCTGGGGGGCGGCCTTGGTGCGCAACAGACCAAGGTCCGTGCCGCAATGCGGTTCGGTCAGGTTCATGGTGCCGCCCCATTCGCCAGACACCATCTTGGGCAGGTATTTTTCCTTTTGCGCGTCGTCGCCATGGGCGTGGATCGCAAGGGCTGCGCCCATGGCGAGGCCCGGATACATCCCGAACGCCATGTTTGCCGCCGAGATCATCTCGTTAATGGCGACGGAGAGAATATAAGGAAGCCCCTGACCGCCATAGGCCGGATCGAAAGACAGCGATTGCCAGCCGCCCTCACGGAATTTCTCGTAGGCCTCTTTAAACCCTGGCGGCGTCGAAACCGATCCGTCTGCGTGACGGGTGCACCCTTCCTTGTCGCCGGCCCGGTTTATCGGGTGCAACACATTGCCGGCCAATTTGGCGCCTTCTTCGAGGATCGCGTTGACGACGTCTTCCGACGCGTCGGCGAAGCCCGGCAAGTTCGAATATTTCGAGATTTGCAGCACATCGTGAAGCACGAATTGCATATCTTTTACTGGCGCGTTGAAAACGGTCATTGGGGGCTCCCTAAGCGCCGGAGAGCCTTTCGCGGCGGGATGCGCGGTAAGGATTTCCGGTCGTTACTTTCTACGATAATCGGCCTTCACGCCTATGGGAACCGCGACTGGACGGCGCAGCGGTCACGTTGAGGCGCCCCACGCTGAGCCCTGCGCTGAATGGCGTTCGCGGAAACAAGGGCTTCCTTCGATTAACGCGGAATTTACCCTTTGCGGTTGAGGCGAAGCAGCTTAGCCAAAATTGCTTGAAAGTCTGCGGCGGCGTCGGCGGCGAGCCTCGATCATGCGGACCTTGGGGGACGAAGATCGGGGCGAAATCGACGAGAAGTCACGGACAAGCAGGCTGGATGACGCCATGAAATCAAATGCGCCCTGGAGCGTGAAGGGCATCGAGCGCGACGCGCGCGAGACAGCTAAAGAAGCCGCGCGACGCGAGGGCATGACCGTCGGCGAGTGGCTGAGCCAGATCATCTACTCCGCCGGCGATCCGGAAGCAGACGCGCCAGCCTCACAAGGCGCGATTGAGGGCCTGCGCGCTCAGGATCTGGTCGCCGCCATCGAACATCTCAGTCGCCGGGTTACATCCGCGGAGGCAAAAAGCGCCTCTGCCGTTGAAGAGCTTGGACGCACGTTTGGCGGCGTCGTCGAGCGCGTCCAGCGCCTGGATCGCACACGACCCTCTGAGAACGGCGGCGCCAGCCTTTCTTCTGATCTACTCGCCCGGATTGACGCGTTGGAGGCCAAATCAGGCGACCGCCAGCGGATTGAGACGTTGAAGGCTTTGGAACGCGCTGTCGCCCAGGTCGCGGTTCAGTTTGACGCCACCCAACGGGCCTCGCTTAATCGAATTGATGGCATCGAGCAGCGCTTGCAGGATTTTGCAGTCAGGCTGGACTCCCGTTCTCCGGGCGACGGGGACGAGTCGGCGTCGGCGATCGGTTTCCTCAAAGACGCCGTCGAGGGAATGGCGGCGCGCGTGGGACGCGCCGAGCGCATCGCGTCCGAGGCGTCGCGCATCCATGAGGAAGCCACGAGATCGGTCGACCCGGAATTTGTGGAGCGGACCGGCGTTCGCCTGCGCATCCTCGGCGATGAAATCAAGCGAGGCGGAGATCAAATCCGCACGCTTGAAGCAACCATGTCGCGCATCGCCGAACAAATCGACGCTGCTGAGCGCCGGAGCGCGGAAGGCGTCGAAAAAGTCTCCGAGAAAATTGCGGAGCTTCGCGCGGAATTTGAAAAGAGCGGCTCGGCCGTAACGCGGCAGGACATCGATGCTGCGCTCGCTGACGCCGCCCGCCGTACGGAAGAGCAAATTGCGCGCGTGCAGCAATCGCTCGACGGGCTCGCCGAGCGAATCGCCGGAACGATCGACGGTCAGCCCCCATCAGCCGCAAAACCGTCATTGGCACCTTCCCCGGTACACTGGGACGATGACCGCAGGCTATCCGAATCGGGCAGCGCTGCCTCGAACGCATCCGCTGCGTCTGGCGACTACGCTCGCCTCTCGGCGTTCGATGAAGACATTGATGAAGCGTTGGCCGCCATCGATCTCGACGATGACGCAGACGATGACTTCGAGGCCAGCGGAGCGCCAAAACGCGCGATCAGTTACAGCGCCGCCAAGGAACCCGA
>CAZSBU010000320.1:2313-2532 GCA_964605055.1 uncultured Caulobacterales bacterium
CGCAGCGCGTCGATTTTTGACGACGAGTTCACCTTCGATCTTGATGGCGATCAGTCGGGCGCGTTGTTCGACCGAGGGCAGGCGCTTCAGCCCAAGCGCGGGGATCAGTTTAATCGGGACGGTCTGACAGAATTTGCAGCGGACAATGGCCGCGCGGACGACGACTTGCGCACTTCGCTGTTCGGACCCGAGCCGCGCGAGGATGGCGGCGGTTCGGGC
>CAZSBU010000321.1:0-2528 GCA_964605055.1 uncultured Caulobacterales bacterium
CGACCTGGCCCGCGCCCGCGCCGGCATGGTCCACGGCGCCTGACCGGCGGGGGCCAGGGGGGTGCGCCCCCCCGCACTCCGCACGCCCCAGCGCCGCACAGCCGGCGGCGGCTGCGTCGCGGCCTGCGATCCGCCCAATATCCAAAACGTCCGCTCAGGCGCCAGCGGGACGCTGACCGGGAGCGGCCCGCCGGAGTTCGGCATGTGGAAGGGCGATGAGCCGGGGCGCCGAGGACGCGAGCACCGGTCGGGGAGGCGATGACAGTGGTAGTGCCGCGCGCGGTCGGTGTAGGAACTTGGGGGTGGTTTGAGACGACCGCTTTGTGCGTTGGATGAAGGGTCCGCTATTCATCCGGTGTGATTTTCAGCGCATACCGTCTGTTGGGTCGGCCATTAATAGAAATGCTTTCTTAGGAGAGAGCGCACATATTGGGCTGACAATTTCTCCCGAATCCTGAACGGCTATGTTTTATATATTGGTGACAGTACCCAGACTAGGAGGGAAATTGTCTCGGTCAAAGACACAGGGGTGTGCGTCGGCAAACCTCACGATTTGCTTCAGCTTTAACTTAACATTTGCGGGATTAAAGAGGATGGGAAATAGCTTAGAATGCTTCCTGGCTTGCTCGAGATGAAGAGCCACCCGAAGCTTTCTTTTTTTCAGCGCGGCCTTCGCCATATTTTTTTCACCGTCGACATCTCCAATAAATCGCGCACTCACCAAACCGGCCAACGTATCGCGGACCTTGAGGGCGATCTCCTCCCATAGATCAATCTGTTTGTTGCGACGGTGCTGTCGATAGTCCTTGACTTCGATGAGCCAGATTTCAGTACCCTTAACTACCACGAAGTCAATCGCTTTTGCCCCGCCGCAAGCTTTCATGAACGTTTTTCGATAATGTTGCCAATCATCATATTTTACCGCAAATTCAACATTAATGAATTCAAAACGGAGGCAGCCTTCGACAAGTGTGACATCAACCATCTGCTTGAGCACCTAGAAAGCGATCGGATTGTTGAAGTTCTTCGTCCAGGAGGACGAGCGTGTCCAAACCGTCGACCGAGTCTTCTTGCTCAAGGTATGACACTTCCTCATCTCCGGAGGCTGCCAGCGCAAAGTAGCGGGAATTGGATTTTTTTCTACCATCGGTCAAGATGGATATCTCGCGGAGCAGGAAAACCGAATGCGTAGCGATGAAAACTTGAATCCCCTGATCGGCTAACCCCAGGATCAAGCCTGCAAGAACACGGATCAGCTTGGGGTTAAGGTTGGTCTCCGGTTCATCCCAAAATAGATAGCCTTGTTCTAGCAGGACGCCCGTGCTGATCAGTCGCGCCAGCATCGCAAATTTGCGCAAACCCTCTGCGACGAGGGCCGCTTCCATCCTGCCACCGTTCACCTTCAAAAAGAAGCGCCCGTTGGCGTCGACCTCAACCTTGCCGCCCATCGCAGTCTCAATGGGCAGAAGGAACTTGCGGACTGTTCCCTCTCTCGGACCCCTAAGACTTGGTGAGCCGAGGAGCAATACCGTATCGCGCCAATTCTTTTCGAAGGGTACGTTATAGGAGTCATAAAGCGACACGAACCATGGGCAGAGAGTGATCAGCTCGCGCGTGGGAATGAAGACGGGCGATTTGCTGAGGCTTATGAGGGGAAGTCCCGAGATTTCTACCTGAGACTTGGAGTTGGTCGCAAAATCGAATCGTATATTGAGCTGCGTGTCTGCGAAATTAACAGTAACATCGGCGCGGTTGCGGCCCCGCCGCCGCTTCACCAGACGACCGAGGCTGTCCGGCCGCATATTGCCGACCAATTCATCTGCGATCCGCTTTTCAAGTTCGCCTTTGGAAAACCTTTCTAACTGCCCGCCTTCGACAAGCATGCTGTCAGGTGTAAGCGATTTCAGTATTGAATAAAGCACCTTCAGAACGTGCGATTTTCCGAGCCCATTCTCACCAACAATGACATTTAGGCCGGGCGAAAAGCTCCATGTCCCGCCCGGTACGCTCGAAATGTTTGAGAACGAAGCGCTTTTGATCATAATTATCACTTTCAATCAGTGGTGTATTCTATTTTGACCAAACCGCCAAAACTGTGCAAGCAACTTCGACGAGCGAGTATACTTGGTTGTCTTGAGAGCCTATTGCCATGCAACGTATGTGGCGTAGCGTCGTTCGTCTTGAAGAAAGCGCTGACGAATTCGTCAGGGAAACTGCACCGCAGCAAAGTGGCTCGGCACGAACGACCGCAGCGGGCCGAACCGCGCTATTCCGTATACGCCATGTTCTGCTGACCGCGTCTTCCGCCACGCTGGCCGCGACGACATGCTCCCCGGCACCGGCCGACTCAGAAACGCTGCTTCTTCGCAGTTGAGTGTACATGGAGGGTCTGCGCGATTCCAGGGGGTTGGTAGGCCCTGGGTCCGGTTGCGTTGCGGGCTTGCAGCGGGTGCTGCCGGCTGATTCGGAGCGTCTTCGGCCTCGTCATCGCGTTCGCGGGCGGCGTCCGCCTCATCGCTGGGTTGACG
>CAZSBU010000322.1:0-2521 GCA_964605055.1 uncultured Caulobacterales bacterium
GGTAGATATTTTTACAGGACTGGAAGCACTTTACAGGAATTGAAAGGTGCTGCTCTCGACCGCTTCCTCTTGCAGATCAATGTCGACTATCCGGACGCAGCGGCCGAGCGGCGGATGCTGGCGGCGACAACAGGCGCGGCGCGGGGCGACGTCTCCCCGGCGTTGTCGGCAGACGACCTGATCGACGCCCAGAAAATCGTACGCGAGATGCCGATCGCCGAGCGCCTCGTCGACGCCATTCTGGAACTCGTGCGCAGCGCCCGCCCGGTCGAGGGCGCCCATCCGCGCGTTTCGAAATTCGTCGCTTGGGGACCGGGGCCTCGCGCCAGTCAGGCGCTGTCGCTCGCGGCGCGCGCGCTCGCGCTGATCGACGGGCGGGCAGCGCCGTCGATGGAAGACGTGCGCCGTCTCGCCAAGCCGGTGCTGCGCCACCGCATGGCGCTGAACTTCTCCGCTCGCGCCGAAGGGTTGTCCGTTGACGGATTTATCGGCGAGATAGCCCAGAAAGCGCTTGGCTGACATGGCTGGAACCCGCGACGCCGATCTAAATCGAGCAGCCGCGCTGAAGCTGGCGATCCGCCGCGAAGGCGAGGAAGCGGCCTCGCCTTTTCCGCCGCTGTTGACCGAAGCCCAGCGCATCGCCCAGACGGTCGCGGCGGGGCTGCACGGCCGACGGCGCGCCGGACCCGGCGAGACGTTCTGGCAGCATCGCCCCTACGCGTCGGGCGATCCCGTTTCAATGATCGACTGGCGCCAGTCCGCACGCGCCGCCGACCGCCTTTACGTTCGGCAGAATGAATGGGAAGCCGCCGCTGCGGTCTGGATCTGGCGCGACGCCTCGCGCTCGCTCGACTATTCCTCTGCGCCTGCAACGCCAACCAAACGCAGGCGCGCCGACGTGCTGGCCGCCGCGCTCGCCATCCTCCTCGCGGAAGCGGGCGAGCGGGTCGGCGTGCTTGGCGGCGCCGACTTGCCTTTCCATGGCCGACAGGCTCCCACAAAGGCGCTCGAAGCCTTGCGCGTCGATGAGTTCAATCGCGACGACAGCGCCAGCCCGCCGCCCGAAACGCCCGTCGGGCCGCACGCTCGCATTGTCATGCTCAGCGATTTCCTCACCGAGCTTTCGCTGCTCGAAGGCGCCGTCGCGCGTTACGCTTCGAGCGGCGCCGGGGGCGTGCTCGTGCACCTCGTCGACGCAGCGGAAGAAACCTTTCCTTTTGCAGGGCGTACGGAGTTTCACGACCTCGAAAGCAGCGATCGCCTGACGGTCGGCGACGCCGGCGCGATGCGCGCTTCCTACCGCGCGGCGTTTGATGGCCATCGCGCCGATGTTGAGGCAATGGCGCGCCGGAACGGCTGGCGCTTCCTCAGCCACCGGACGGATCAGCCGGCGGCGACCGCGCTCCTTGCGCTCTATTCTGCGCTCAGCGCCGATGGCGGGCTCGTTCAAGCGGCAAGCCCGGCGCAACAAACGCAAAGCCGCAAACAGGAACAAACCGCATGAACCCAGGCGCGCTCAGCTTTGCCGCCCCGGCGATCCTCGCCGCGCTTCTCGCGCTGCCCGCCATCTGGTTTTTGTTACGCGCAACGCCGCCCGCGCCTGTCGTCGCGCGCTTTCCGGCTTTCGTCATTCTCAAACGCCTTGCGCCAACCCATCAGACTCCGGCGCGGACGCCCTGGTGGGTCCTCCTGTTGCGCCTCCTCGTCGCCGCCTTGGCGATTCTTGGTCTTGCGGGACCGGTGCTCAACGCCTCGCCGCCGAGCGAGGCGCGAGGGCCGCTGATCCTTATGGTCGACGACACTTATGCGGCCGCGCCCGGCTGGCGACTTCGGCGGGACGCGATCGCGCGCGCTGCGGAAGAAATATCGCGCAGCGACCGACCCGCCTACCTCATCGCGACCGCGCCGCAGGACCCGTCAGAGCCCACAGAGACGCCCGCGCCGCTGACCGCAGACGGCCTGCGCGACGCTGGCGCCGCGCTGTCGCCCCGACCCTTTCGCGCCGATCGCGCAGGCGCGCTTGCGCGCCTCGAAGCGCTGGGAGCCGCGATTGCCGACAATGGTCCATCAGCGGAGATCCGCTGGCTGAGCGACGGTCTCGCCGGACCAGACGACGACGCCTTCGTCGCCGCGCTCGCGCGGCGCCCCGGGGCAGCCACGCAAATCGATCCCGATGCGGACGGATTTGTCCTGCGGCCGCGCGAGGGCGCAAGCATTACCGCGCTGCGCGTCGACCGGCTGAACGCCGCAATCCCGGCAACCGTCACCGTCGCGGCCTTTGCGCGCGACGGGCGGGAACTGGCCCGCGGCGAGGCCAACCTCCGGCCCCGCGCCGCCCGCGCCGATATCGATCTCGACCTGCCGCTCGCCCTGCGCAACGAGGTCTCGCTCATCCGCATCGACGGCGTCGCATCGGCAGGCGCCGTGTTCCTCGCCGATGCGCGGGCGCGGCGCGCGCTTGTCGGCCTGACGAGCGAGAGTCTTGCGAGCGACGCGCTTTTATCGGGCGGGCACTATGTTC
>CAZSBU010000323.1:0-942 GCA_964605055.1 uncultured Caulobacterales bacterium
GGCGTTCTCGATTTCGCCGGCGGCACGGTGGTTCACATCAACGCCGGCGTGGCGGGCCTCGTCTGCGCATTGGTGTTGGGAAAGCGTGTCGGCTATGGCGCAGAAAACATGGCGCCGCATAATCTTGTGTTGTCGTTGATCGGCGCGTCGATGCTGTGGGTCGGCTGGTTTGGTTTTAACGCCGGATCTGCGGTCGCCGCCAATGGCGCGGCGGGCATGGCGATGGCCGTGACGCAAATCGCCACAGCCGCGTCAGCGCTCGCCTGGATGTTCGCGGAATGGGCGATTCGCGGCAAGCCGAGCATTCTCGGCGTAATTTCGGGCGCGGTGGCGGGGCTGGTGGCGATCACGCCGGCGTCGGGTTTTGTCGATCCGACAGGCGCGCTTTTTATCGGCGCCGCAGCCGGACTGATCTGTATGTTCGCGGCTGTCTGGCTGAAGACAAGGCTCGGCTATGACGATTCCCTCGACGCATTCGGCGTTCATGGCGTCGGCGGCTTCGTCGGCGCCATCCTTACCGGCGTGTTCGCCAGCGCAGCGATCTATGGCGGCGAGGGCGGCCTGCTTGACGGCAATCCAGGACAAGTATGGACGCAGTTCGTCGGCACTATCGCCACAATCGCTTGGTCAGGTGTTGCGAGCTTCATCATCTTGAAAGGCATCGACCTCACGATCGGGTTGCGTGTCTCTGAAGAGATTGAACGGGAGGGCCTCGATATCGGCCTGCACGGAGAAAAGATCGCATAGCCCGGGTCTCCGTCCGGGCATTACGAGGTTGCTTGACATTTAGGTTGTGACCCTAAAGCCTGCCGGGCGTTTTCCGAAGGAAAGTTTCGAAACCAGGAGCCTGGCGTTGTCAGAGCGCATGTTGAAATTCGTCTCGCGCGATCGCGAGACCCCGGCCAAACGAAATCCCGGCGAGCGGCGCGGGGATTTCGACGA
>CAZSBU010000323.1:952-2506 GCA_964605055.1 uncultured Caulobacterales bacterium
GCGCAGGCGGCGCGGTGCAGCCAGTGCGGCGTTCCTTTCTGTCAGGACCATTGCCCGCTGGGCAACGACATTCCAGACTGGCTGAAGCTGGTTGCTGAAGGCCGGCTTGAAGAAGCCTATGCGGTCTCGTCAGCGACCAACAACATGCCGGAAATCTGCGGCCGCATCTGCCCGCAGGACCGGCTATGCGAGGGGTCCTGCGTCATTGAGCAATCCGGACACGGAACGGTGACCATCGGCGCGGTCGAACAGTACATCACCGAAACCGCATGGGACAAAGGCTGGGTCAAACCAGTTACGCCGGCGCAGGAGCGGCCTCAATCGGTCGGAATTATCGGCGCTGGCCCCGCCGGGCTCGCCGCTGCTGAGGAGCTTCGCCGCGACGGGTTTCAAGTGACGGTCTACGACCGCTATGATCGCACCGGCGGACTTCTTGTTTACGGCATTCCGAATTTCAAGCTGGAGAAAAACGTGGTCGCGCGCCGCGCGGCGCATCTGCAAAAAAGCGGCGTCAACTTTATTCGCAATGTTGATGTAGGCCGCGATACGACATTCGCTCAATTGCGAGCCAATCATGACGCCGTCCTGATCGCGACGGGCGTTTACAAAGCTCGCGAGCTTGTCTGTCCAGGCTCGGGCAATGAAGGCGTCATCGCCGCCCTCGATTATCTGATAGCATCGAACCGCACCGGACTTGGCGACAAGGTCGAGGCTTTTGAAAATGGCGCCCTAAATGCTGACGGCAAGAATGTTGTCGTCATCGGCGGCGGCGATACGGCGATGGATTGCGTCAGGACAGCGGTTCGGCAAGGTGCGAAATCCGTTACCTGCCTTTACCGCCGCGACCGCAAGAACATGCCCGGCTCGGCCCGCGAGACCGCCAACGCCGAGGAAGAGGGTGTCATTTTTGAATGGCTCGCTTCGCCGAAAGCAGTGCGCGGCGATGCGGCCCGCGCTTGCGGCGTCAAGGTCGCGAGAATGGAGCTTGGAAGCGCCGACGCGTCGGGTCGCCGGGCGCCGGTCGAAATCGATGGCGCGGAGTTTGACGTCGACGCCGGCATGGTGATCAAAGCGCTCGGCTTTGAACCGGAAGACATGCCGTCGCTGTTTGGCGCGCCGGATTTGAAAACCACGGCCTTTGGGACCTTGCGGGTCGATCCAGCGACACTGGAAACAAACCTTCCCGGAATTTATGCGGCGGGTGATATTATTCGCGGCGCGTCTCTGGTTGTGTGGGCTATCGTCGATGGACGCAAGGCCGCCGCAGCGATCGCAAAGCAGCTTCTCTCTGCCGATAACACCGCGGTCGCCGCCGAATAACAGAACAGAAGACGAGACCCATGAGTGACTACGTTTCAACCTATCTGCAACGCCGCGACCGACTGATTGAAGCGAACGCATATGATCCGGCGTCGGAGCGCGACGCCTGCGGCGTTGGTCTGGTGGCGGCGCTGGATACAAAGCCGCGCCGCGAAATTGTCGATATGGCGCTCGCAGCGCTCAAGGCCGTGTGGCACCGGGGCGCGGTCGACGCCGACGGCAAAACCGGCGACG
>CAZSBU010000324.1:0-1043 GCA_964605055.1 uncultured Caulobacterales bacterium
TGAAGCTGTTCGACACAGCGGGTCTGCGAAAAAAGGCGCGCGTGCAATCGAAGCCCGAGAAACTATCCGTCGCTGACGCGCTGCGCGCTATCCGCTTCGCCGAAGTCGTCGTGTTGCTGATCGACGTCGCCTCGCCATTTGAAAAGCAGGATCTCCAGATTGCCGATCTCGTCATCCGCGAAGGGCGCGCGCTTGTCATTGCCGTCAACAAATGGGACCTCGCGGACGACAAGAATACTGCGTCGAAGGAAATCCGCGAGAAGGTCGAGCGGTTATTGCCGCAGGCCCCCGGCGCGCCGATCGTTTTCCTTTCCGCCGCAACAGGACGCGGCGTTGAAAAGCTTATGCCGGCGGTCACTAAAGTTTACATCGACTGGAACGCTCGCGTGAAAACGCCGGATCTCAATGTCTGGCTGCGCAGCGCCGTCGAGCGCCATCCCCCGCCTGCGGTTTCCGGCCAGCGCATCAAGCTGCGGTACATCGCGCAGATCAAGACGCGCCCGCCGACGTTTCTCGCCAAATGCACGCGCGCCGAAGACGTGCCCGCCGCCTATCGCCGGTATCTCGTCAACGGCATTCGGGAAGCGTTTGATATTCAGGGCGTGCCGGTGCGGCTTATCCTTGATAAGCCGGAAAATCCGTTTACGGATGATTGATCACGGTCAGGTCGACACAATTTGCGCCGCCTCACGTCTCGTTCTGTTTTAGCCAGTCTCTCAGCACGAACCGTTCGGCAACGCCTTGATAGGCAGGCGAAGCCAATTGCAGGATGAGCGGCGTCACAGCGTCAGGCGGCGGTAGAAGGGATTGATCCTCGCCCGGCATGGCGAGACGGCGCATGGCGGTCGCCGTCGCGCCGGGATCGACGATAGCGATCCTGATCGCACTTGCTTTGACTTCCTCGGCGTAGGTAGCGACGAGCATTTCGAGCGCGGCTTTTGACGCCGCATAGGGACCCCAGAAAGCGCGGGCTTTTTCGCCGCCGACGCGCGAGGTTAGAAAAATTGCCCGCGCTTTCTGGGGTCCCTATGCGGCGTCAAAAG
>CAZSBU010000324.1:1053-2501 GCA_964605055.1 uncultured Caulobacterales bacterium
AAAATTGCCCGCGCGCCGCCGCGATCAGCAGGACTCGCCCGCAACAGCGGATCAAGCGTCTTGATCAGCCGCCAGTTCGCGGACACGTTGACGTCGAAGACACGCTGCCAGAGGGCAGGGGATATATCCGTGATCGGACCGAGATCGCCCAACACGGCCGCGTTGCCGACGAAAATGTCGATACTGCGGAATCGGGCAGCCAGCGCAGGGCCCAACTGGTCGACGAGCGCGAAATCGGCGAGATCGACCGTGATCAGCGAGGCTGATCCGCCCGCCCGCCGGATGTCGTCGTCCAGTTCTTCAAGGCCGCCGACAGTGCGCGCCAGAGCAATGACGTGCGCGCCCGCCTTGGCGAGGCTGAGTGCGATCGCCCGACCGATCCCTCGCGAGGCGCCGGTAACGAGCGCTGTTTTTCCCGAGAGATCGACGGCGCCCGCTAAAGGCGATGCATTATTGGCTGACATGACGGTCCGGTGGGCCTGTGCGCTGCTTGAACGAGAATGGCGCCGCCGATGGCGCGCGACGCCGGCTCTCCATCTAGGCTGCGAGGGCTAGATCGACAACCCCGAGGCGTCGCGGTCACAGTTCCAGCCGTTCGGGCCAGCCGTTCAGGCAGGAATTGCTCAGAACCAGCCAAGCTTGTCGGCGGTTTGGGAGATCATCCGCCCTATGATGATGCCGGAAACGAGATAGACAAAAACAGCGTGCCAGCTGGTAAGGCGTTTGCGGATCGTTCTTTGCTCCATGGTCCTCTCCTTTTGCAGAAATGCTCAGTTCGATGCGTGGCGCAGGCGAAAATGCGCTTGAGGCATAAGTAATCAGAAAACGGCATAGTTTCCGACCATCCGGGCGAGGGTCTGGCCGAAGACGAAGCAGCCGACGCAGATCAGTCCGAAGGCCCATGAGGGCAGGGCGCTGTTACGGTTTTCTTTCATGCTTTTTCTCCCTGATCGCTGAAAATCTGTTCGATCGGAAGGCGGAATAGCCGGCCAATCTTGAACGCAAGCGGCAGCGAGGGGTCGTAGCGTCCGGTCTCAATCGCGTTCACGGTCTGGCGTGAAACGCCAAGCTCACGGGCAAGGTCGGCCTGACTCCATTTTCGCTCCGCGCGTAAAGATGCGAGATGGTTGTTCACGTTGACCTTGAGGCGGCGATGAACCACGACACGCACACAACGCCCAAGGAAATAAACGTCAGATGGATCGTCGCCGGTTCAGGAAAACCGAAGAAATAGATCAGCGCCGAATAGACAACGAGACCGTTAACGATGATGAGCCCCGAAATCGCGAGGCTCGCGACCAACAGGCGGCGCAACATTTCATCCGAGCGCAGATAATAAATGACGCTCTCATAGATGACGAACGCGACATAGGCGAGAAGAACAATCGAAAGGATCGCCTTCCCCGTGGCGTCGTAGGACGGAATTTCTCTTTCCGCGTAGCCGACAT
>CAZSBU010000325.1:0-2494 GCA_964605055.1 uncultured Caulobacterales bacterium
GCGGAAAACGCCGCCGGCGGATTTGGCGTCACCCAGCGCATCGTCGAGGAACTGCTCGAAGCCGGTACGGACGTCGTCACAACAGGCAACCACGCATTCGATCAGCGCGAGGAACTCGCCATTTTTGACACGGAGTCAAGACTTCTTCGGCCCGCGAACTTCCCGCCGTCGAATCCCGGTCGCGGCGCAGGGCTTTATGCAACCGGCGGGGGCGCAAATGTGCTCGTCGTCCACGCGATGGGCCAGCGGAACATGCCGCCAGCTGACGATCCGTGCGCTGCAATAGATCGCGAACTTTCGGCGATGACGCTGGGGCGCGAGGCGGACGCGATCATCGTTGATTTTCACGCCGAGGCGACGAGCGAGAAATACTCGCTTGGGCATTATCTTGACGGACGCGTCAGCGTGGTCGTCGGCACCCATACCCATGTGCCCACCGCCGATGCGCAGGTGCTGACGGGCGGCACAGCCTATGTCACCGACCTCGGCATGTGCGGCGATTATGACAGCGTCATAGGCATGGAAAAGTCAGAGCCGATCCACCGCTTCGTGCACAAGATGCAAATCGGGCGCATGGCGCCGGCGGCCGGCGAAGCGACCGTGTGCGGACTATTCGTCGAAACCGGACCGGATGGCCTCGCCTTGCGCGCCGAGCCGATCCGCCTCGGCGGACGATTGCCCGCTTCGATGCCGGTCTGAGGTTCCTCGGGGCGCCTCCATTGACGCGGACAAGGTAGACCTCCCCTCAACGGACATAACTTGCGCCGTTTATATCGAACGTCGCCCCGGTTGAGGACGCCGGGCAATCCTCGCTGGCGATGAATGCGGCGAGCCGGCCAACCTCGTCGGGCGTCGCCACGCGACCGAGCGGAATTTCGGCGACGGCGCGGGCGCGCGCGGCGATATCCTCCGGCGCCATACGAGTTTCCACCCATCCCGGAGAGATCGCGTAGAAATAAATCTTCTCGCCTGCGAGCGCCCGGGCGTATGTTTTTGTCAGGGCGAGCAAAGCACCCTTCGATGCGGCGTAGGCGGCGTAATCGAGACCGTCGCCCCGGTGCCCTGCGCGACTGGCGATGTTGATCACGCGGCCGCCGCCGACTGATCGGTAATGCGCGATCGCGGCGCGACAAATGTCAGCCGGCGCCCGGAGATTGATCGCCAGCGTATCCTCCCAGCCTGCATCCCAGTCATTCGTCGCGCCAACGATGGGAGAGGCAAGGTAAACGCCGGCGTTATTGACGACGGTATCGAGCCTACCTGCTTTTTCGGTCGCCGCAGCAAAGAGCCTGGCGCCCGCGCCGGGAACAAGCAGGTCCTCGACGACGATCGTGACGCGACCCGCTGGAAAGTCTGCAGCGAGTTTCGTTAGTTCAGGCGAGGGTCGGCTTGCATGGGCGAAGACTTCAGCGCCTTCCAACGCGCAAGCGCTCGCAATGGCTGCGCCGATGCCGCGAGACGCCCCGGTGACGAGAACCCGCTTGTTTTCAAGCCTTCCGCGCATGTGTCGCCCTATCCGTTGGTTCAAAAAACTCTATCTCCGCACCACGACACTTGAAAACGACGTTGGGGGCAGGCTAAACGCCCCGCTCATCTCAATGGGAGCTGCGACGCGCCATGGCTGGCCATAGCAAATGGGCAAACATTCAGCACCGCAAGGGCAAACAAGACGCCAAGCGGTCGAAAATGTTCTCGAAACTGTCCAAGGAGATCACCGTCGCCGCCCGGATGGGCGCGGCCGACCCCGACTTCAACCCGCGTTTGCGGCTCGCCATTCAGGCAGCCAAGGCGCAGTCCGTGCCGAAAGACAATATTGAGCGGGCGATCAAGAAGTCGACCGGCGGCGACGAGGCGGCGTTTGAGGAAATCCGTTATGAGGGTTTCGGGCCCGGCGGCGTTGGCGTGATCGTCGAGGTGCTAACCGATAACCGCAATCGCGCGGCGAGCGAAGTTCGCGCCTCATTCGCCAAGAATGGAGGCAATCTCGGCGAGACCGGGTCAGTTTCTTTCATGTTCGATCGCGTTGGCTCGATTGAATATCCAGTCGCAACCGCGAGCGACGAGGCGATGCTGGAAGCGGCTATCGATGCGGGTGCTGACGATGTTGAAAGTACTGCCGACGGACATATCGTCTACACCGCCGCAGAGAGCCTTGCGGAATCGGCGTCGGCGCTGGAGAAAAAGTTTGGTGAGGCAAATTCGGTCAAGCTGATCTGGCGTCCGAAATCGCTCGTCGAAATTGCGGGCGGGCCGGCGGAAACGCTGCTCAAAATGCTCGACGCCCTGGAAGATTGCGATGACGTGCAGAATGTCTACGCCAATTACGATCTCTCAGCCGCCGAAATGGAAAGGCTGGCTGGCTGAAGAGCCTCAACCCTGCGCCGCTGCTTCGCGGGCGGCGCGGTATGAAGTCCACCGATCGATAGCGGCGAGCAGTCGCTCCTGGCTGATGGGCTTGGAGAGAAAATCATCCATGCCTACAGCAAGACTCTGA
>CAZSBU010000326.1:0-2490 GCA_964605055.1 uncultured Caulobacterales bacterium
CCAAACCAGATCGGGCTCTGGACGTTCCTTGTGCTGTGGGGAATGCGACTGAGCGCCAAGGCCAATATTTTTCTCGGCGTGCCGAACCTCACGATCGAATTTATTCCGCCGCACCTCGCCTATCTGCAGTCCTATTTCCGCAAGGGCCCGCCGACGCGCGCGTTCGCCTTCTCCATCGCCGCAGGGGTGGCGGTTGTAGCGTTGTTCGCTCAAAAAGCGATTTCCGCAGCGCCAGGCGACTTGTGGTCGGCCGGCGGCGCGCTGGTAGCGGCGCTCGCCGCGCTTGGGGTAATCGAACACTTTTTCTTGATCCTGCCAGTGCGCGATTCCGCCCTCTGGGCGTGGGCCGCTCGGAACGCCAAATCTGGTGCAAAAACAATGGGGGCCCATGCGGCCACCCGCCGCTCCGATGCGGCGGATCGCGCCTCGCCGACCGCCCTGATCTCGGGTTATATCCCTCTCGGCGCGGGCTCGCCGGCACATGCCATCGCCCCGTTTCTGCCGGTTGAACTGACGACGAAAGACGCCTATCCGCGCCACAGGAGCACGACATGAATTACGAAGAATATTTCGAAACCAAGCTCGGCGAATTGAAAGCCGAGGGGAATTACCGCGTTTTCGCTCATATCGAGCGCCGCGCCGGGCAGTTCCCTCAGGCGGTTAACCATGGCGAAGTGGGACCCGACGAAGTTACCGTTTGGTGCTCGAATGACTATCTTGGAATGGGCCAGCATCCGAAAGTCGTTGCAGCCATGCACGAGGCGCTCGATCGCTGCGGCGCCGGCGCGGGCGGCACGCGGAACATTTCCGGCAACAATCATTATCACGTACTCCTCGAGCAGGAACTCGCCGACCTCCACAACAAAGAGGGCGCACTACTCTTCACTTCGGGCTACGTCTCCAACTGGGCGGCTCTTGGCACGCTTGCGGCGAAAATCCCCGGCTGCATCGTTTTATCCGACGCGCTAAATCATGCCTCAATGATTGAGGGCATCCGTCACAGCCGCGCCGAGCGGCACATCTTCAAACACAATGACCCGGCAGATCTCGACCGTATCTTGAGCAGTCTGGACGCGGCCGCGCCGAAACTGATCGCGTTCGAGTCTGTCTATTCCATGGACGGCGACATCGCCCCGATCGCAGAAATCTGTGACGTGGCCGACAAGCACAACGCCATGACCTATCTCGATGAAGTGCACGCCGTCGGCCTTTATGGACCGCGCGGCGGCGGCGTCGCCGAACGTGAAGGCCTGATGGACCGCATTACGGTCATTGAGGGAACGCTTGGCAAGGCATTCGGCGTCATGGGCGGCTATATCGCCGCGTCTGACGCGCTTTGCGATTTCGTCCGCAGCTTCGCCTCGGGCTTCATCTTCACGACCGCCCTGCCGCCAGCGGTGGCGGCCGGCGCGCTCGCGAGCATCAAACACCTTAAAGAGAGCGACTCAGAACGCCGCCTCCACCAGCAACGCGTGGCCGAGGTGCGCCGCCGGCTCGATCGGATCGGCATCCCGACGCTCGATAACCCGAGCCACATCGTTCCGGTGATGGTGCGCGACCCGGTCAAATGCAAATGGATCAGCGACTGGCTAATGACCAATCACGGCATCTACGTGCAGCCAATCAACTATCCGACCGTTCCTAAAGGATCTGAACGATTGCGCATAACGCCGTCGCCAATCCACTCCGAGGCGGATGTTGATCGGCTTGTCCGGGCGCTGTCGGAAATCTGGTCGCAATGCGCACTCGCCCGCGCAGTGGCGTAAGGCCGGGAATGCATACCGGTTGCGACCAGCCGGATAGCCGGATGCGCTACATAGAGTTCATTTGTATACGAACTATATCCGAGATCGTCTCTGAGCGGGCGAATGGCAACGGTGCGTAGGTTGCGCCAAGGGCCTCGCCCAATCGCGCCGCCCGTGGATCAGGACGCAGTCCTGTATCGAACAATAAAGACGGCCACCCAGCGAGCCTGACGCGCGTCGCAACCGCGAGGGCGTCGGCTTCAGCGCGAGGTCGTCCGGGCGCACCGTCAAGCGCAATGTTAGCGCCGCCATCGGTCATAAAAACAAGCAACGGCGAAAGCCCCCGCCGCGCTGCATCGGCGGCAAGATCGGCTGCAAGGGCAACGCCTGACGCCAGCGGCGTCGCCCCGCCGCCCGCCATTTCTGCTAGGGCGCGCTTTGCCCGGACAAGCGCGCGGGTCGGTGCGAGCGCCACCTCCGCCTGATTAAGCCTGAAAGCGACGAGCGCCACTTCGTCCCGCCTCGCATAACAATCCGCTAACAGAAGTTCGATCGCTCCCTTAGCCTCGCCCAAGCGGTTGAAAGCCGATGAGCCCGATGCGTCGACTACAAAAATTGCTACCGTGCGCCGCGGCTGATCAAATACCTTGACGCGTAAATCGTTGCGTCTGACCTCAATCGCGCGCGGTTGCCCGCGAGACGCTCGCAATCGCCGCCAGGGAATTGCTGCCCGCAAAGTCGCGAG
>CAZSBU010000327.1:0-994 GCA_964605055.1 uncultured Caulobacterales bacterium
TTTATGAATAGTCCCTCTCGCTTCTAGTCCGCCTGACAATACAATGCATATCCTGCGAAGCACCTAAAAATATAGTTTTTATATCATGGTGGCATACTTTCCAAGCGAGAGACAGGAAAAATAAAAATGGCGGAAATTCTAGCAAATCTATTCAAGTTGCTTGGCGCTTTCCTTGGCGGAGTGAAATGGATTGATGGTGCCATTGACCGACTGACACAGCCAATCGTCTATCCGCTGCTCCTTAACCGACCGCCGGGCCACATGCGCTGGCTCACTGTCATTTTGAGCCTAAGCGGAGTCTTCGCCTTGGCATGGTTTATAGACAGTCTGTGGGCACTAATGTTTATTGCTCTCGGGCTGATCGTTATAATTACAGTCGGATACGAGTGGCGTCGAGACGAAAGACAACGTCTTGACGTTCTATTGGGGCTTGTGTCTGACCTCAGCTATTGGAGAACCGATCTACGCTGGCTCAACTGCATCGCAGCCATGCTCAGCATTCCATTGTTTGCCCTCTTGAGGCTGCGCATCGCAGAGGTCTTCGGCAGCTCGCAAGTGAGTTTTGAATCCAGTCTTCAGCATACCACGCAAAACGCGTTGTCCGTGCTGACGCTGGATATTTTTAATGTTGCGGGGAACGCGGTTGCGCTATCTGGTACTGCCGATCCTTTGATGATCAGCCATGCAGCTTTCGCGCTGTCACTGAGCGATTCGGTTCAGAAGGCGCTCACCGCCGCGTTTCTGATAGCTGGCGTCGTTACTATCGTCCGTACTAGGCAAGCTAGCAGAGCGCGGATCAAACTTTTCTCCCTTAACCCGCACCTGATCCTTCGGATGGGGGATTCGGGCGTCAGCGTGTTGAAAGCGCGGCTGCCAGAAGGGCCACCGAAAGAGAGCGACGAGGTGTTTGGAAATGAACAGACGCAAGCGGCATACAGCAAGGACCATCCTGCCTACAAATGTGTGATCTCCGAGCTAGAGAATGGCGAGCCGC
>CAZSBU010000327.1:1004-2486 GCA_964605055.1 uncultured Caulobacterales bacterium
AAGCCGCACGGTAACATTCCGTTCGCGCTGAACGGCAGCAACGGGCCGGGTGCGTGGATCGTTCGAAAAATAGGAGACACTGCAGCGATTCCAGAGGTTAACAAGCGGCTATCACGCTATCAGTCCTTTTTCCATATTGCCCAAAAGGCAAGCAACACTTCTCAGCTAGATCGCGATGTAAATAAAAAAGGGGCGCTGCAGTTGACGCCACAGGCACTTGACCGAGGATTTCAATGGAAAAGCGCTTCTTTGACCGACGAAGAGATTTTTATCGCTAGGGATGTGGAGGACGTTTGCGAGCTTTTCAGGGCGCTAACCCGGCTGTACGTGCCTGTTCCATGGGACGAAAGTGCAAATGCGCCGGACGGTGAAGATAGCAGAGTTCGAAACTTCCTCGACTTACTCGAAGTCCCCAGCCCGGCAATACGCATCCAAGTGGCGCGACACGCTGGAACTTTTGTCAACGCCGGGCCAGCGAGTAATGCGGGCGAGTACTTGGCTCAGGCGTTTCTCAGGGAACAATCGGCCCGCGTTGCCAGTGCTCAGCTGGAGGCGCTTGCGCCATTTGCGCGGCGAGATCACGCTGTCATGAAACGGGCGTGCTATTGGTTGGGCCGGACGCAACTCGACGAGTTTCCGAAAGGTGTCAATGGTTCATACGTCTCGAGTCAGCTTTACCGAGCTGCCGCACGGGTCATGCTGAATAGTAATTCGATTTCTGCAGTTGGAAAGCAAGGGATCGAATTGCTACTTGGCCATGCGCAAGATCCCTTCCTTCCCCTCTGCGCCGCTTGGCTCCTTGAGAAGTCCAAGAATCCATTTGATCCCCACGCGATTGAGGCGGCAAAAAAACATTTGAAAGGGCACGATACCTACGTTGAACGATGCGTTAAGCTGTATCTCGCTCGGTTTGCCGAGGGCCGTGCGCGGCTCTTGGAACACGTTGAAACCGCAGACGATTTTGATGCGTGCTATACCTTGCAGCTCATCGCCGACAGGATTGACGCCAAAGATCGGACTCCTGCGACCATTGAGAGCCTTGAGCGCCTCAAACAGCGAGCAAGCGTTATGGAGTTGGCGCAGATTGCGCTTGGCAAGCTCGACATCTAGCCAGTTGCACTTGCACCTCAGCTGTCGGTAGAAACGTCCGACGTTGCGTGGTGTATCTCCAGTTTTGCCTTCGAGCGTCTGACGTCGGCGAACCCAAGCCTGACACATACCCGAACAGGACTGGCGTATCTCCGCGTGTTTTCAGTCACGATGCGCCCGGCTTGCGGAAGCGGAAATCATACATCGGCACGCCCATGGCGCGGGCCTTGTCGGCGAGATTGTCGGTGATGCCCGAACCCGGGAAGACGATCAGCCCGATCGGCACAGTGCCCAAGAGCTGGTCGTTGCGTTTGAATGGGGCCGCCTTGCCGTGACGCGTCCAGTCGGGCTTGAAGACGATCTGCGGGCAATTGCGCTTGTCGGCCCAGCAGG
>CAZSBU010000328.1:0-2482 GCA_964605055.1 uncultured Caulobacterales bacterium
TGCGCCGCATTGGAACCACAGCCGGTTCGTCGGTATCGGCGACACCGCAACACTCGAAAACATCGTGATCGACAACTACTTCTTTGGCGTGTCTGCGGTAGCAAAAAATGGCGCCGAGACACCGGTTGTTTTTCCAGGCCCCGCGGGCGACTTCGGCGATTAAGTCCATGACGCCAAAGCTTTCGGATAGAACCTTTTAAGTGGGCGCGCCCGCTTGCGCCCAGACGCTTCTAATCACTGAAACGGAGTAGACCCATGCGCCGCAGCCTGTTGATCGGAATTTCTCTTGTCACCGTCGCCGCACTCGCCGGATGCACGCCGCCCCCGCGCCAGGAGGGCGCCGAAAGATCGGTCGCGGCGACGCCTGAGGCGGCGTCGGAAAAACTCTATGCCTGGCTTGAAGCGGCCTATGAGGAAGAAGTCGCGCGCTCGCCCATGCGCCAGACATCGCTCGGACGCAAAACCAACAACGACAAATGGGATGATCCGAGCGACGCGGCGGCCGCTGCTGACCTTGAATGGCGGCGCGGCAAGCTCGCTGAAATGAAGGCGACATTCGACCCGGCCAAACTCGATGATACCGGTCGTCTCAATTTCCAGCTCTATGAATTCGCAACCGAAGAAGCGGAGCGCGCCTTCGCGTGGCGCGACAAGGGTTACGCTTTCTCACAGTTTGGCGGACCCCATCAGAATACCCCGCCATTCCTGATTAATTTTCACAAAGTGGACTCAGTTGCCGACGCCGAGGCTTACGTCGCTCGGCTCGAATCGATGGACGAATATCTCGACGGCGCGCGCGCCGTGTTCGAGGCGCGGGCAGCCAAGGGCGTGCTGCCCCCGGCTTTCGCTTTTCCGCAAATGATCGCAACCGCACGAAACGTCATTTCGGGCGCGCCATTTACCGAGGGCGACCCTAATCCAGTTTATGCCGATATATCAGGCAAAATAGACACGCTTGGTATCGAGGAAGACGCCAAGGCGGCGCTGAAAGCGCGCGCTGAAGCGGCGCTCCTCAATAACGTGCGGCCCGCCTTCGAACGGCTGATCGGCTCTTTCGAGGCGATTGGCGCGAGCGCCACGACCGATAACGGCGTTTGGAAGCTCCCTGATGGCGAAGCGTATTACAATGCGCGCCTCGCCGCCTCAACGACGACGCCGCTGACCGCCGATGAAATTCACGAAATAGGGCTCACCCAACTCGCGCGTATTCACGCTGAAATGCAGACAATCATGACGGCGGTCGGGTTCGAGGGTACGCTTGAAGAGTTTTTCGCCAAACTGCGCACTGATCCGCAGTTTTATTATCCAAATACGGATGAAGGGCGCCAAGCCTATCTCGTCGAAGCAACGCGCGTCATTGATGAAATGACACAACGCCTGGACGAGCTTTTCTATACGAAGCCAAAAGCGCCGCTGGTGGTAAAAAGAGTTGAACCTTTCCGCGAGAAGTCGGCAGGCATCGCATTCTACAACAGCCCTTCAGAAGACGGAACGCGCCCCGGGATCTATTACGTCAACCTGACCGACATGGCGGCGATGCCGAAATACCAGCTCGAAGCGATTGCCTATCACGAAGGCGCGCCGGGCCACCACATGCAGCGCGCGATAGCTCAGGAGCTGGAAGGCGTGCCGAGCTTCCGTAAATTCGGGGGGTACACAGCCTACTCCGAAGGTTGGGGGCTTTACTCTGAAGACCTGCCGAAGGAACTGGGGCTATATCAGGATCCTTATTCAGACTTCGGCCGTCTTGGCACTGACGCATGGCGCGCCGCGCGCCTCGTGGTTGATACTGGCCTGCACGCCAAGAAATGGACGCGCGAGGAAGCAATCGCGTTCATGCTGAAATCGGCGCCGCTTTCAGAGGAACAGGCCCGCAAGGAAATCGAGCGATATGTCGTCATCCCCGGCCAGGCGACTTCCTATATGATCGGCAAGCTGAAGATCCGTGAATTGCGCGCGCGGGCCAACGAACAGCTCGGCGAGAGTTTCGACGTCAAAGCGTTCCATGATCTCGTACTGGCGAACGGCGCGGTGCCGCTTCCCGTGCTTGAAGAGATCGTCGATGGCTGGATCGCAACACAGTTGAAGGCCAGCTAGAGCGAGGCAACGTCGACGGGCCTGCCGGACTGCCCGTTCTCATACGCTGCAAATGACGAACAAAAAAATCCCCCGGCGCACAAGCGCCGGGGGATTTTTTACTTACCTCGGTTTGGCTTTAAAGTCTGGCGAACCCGTTCTCGCTTCCCCAGAGATACCAGTTGTCGACTACGGTTCCCGTCAACAGGATGCCGATGCCGCCCGTCAGCGTGCAGAGGACTGCGAACCACCACGCCCAACGGTGGATCGACTCCATCGAGGCGTTGAAACCCATCGTCCAGCGCCAGAACAACCCAGCCCTTTCAGACGCAGTGCCGCGATCGGTGATCTGCTCGATCTCGCGCTCGCCGCCGTAGCGACCAACCGCCAGGATCGTCGCGCCATG
>CAZSBU010000329.1:0-1812 GCA_964605055.1 uncultured Caulobacterales bacterium
GACTTCATCGACATGGAGGAAGGCAAGAACAACCGCTCGGTTGAAAAGCGCATCAAGGATGCGATGAAGACCGACCGCGCGCGCATTCAGATAGGCCGCATCTCTTCCTTCGGACTTCTGGAGATGTCGCGTCAGCGACGGCGGTCGGGGATCGTTGACGGCACGACGCATAGCTGTTCGGCGTGCGGCGGCGCGGGCGTTGTCCGGTCGCCGGAAATGGCGGCCCTTCGGATTTTGCGTTCTGCGGAAGCGGAGGCCATCAGCGGCCGGGCGGGTCACCTTATCGTCCGGACGGCGACGGGCGTCGCTCTCTACATTCTCAACCACAAGCGCGACTGGTTGCGTCGTGTTGAAGAGGCGTACGGCGTCGCCGTGGAAATCACGGCAGATCCAAGCAAAGCGGGCGATCAGTTTGAAATCGAAGCCAGCGGATCGCCCCGCGCAATCGCGCCTCAAGCGGCTTTCGTTCGCGCCGACCTGACTGAGAAAGAACCGGCAGAAGCCGATGCGGCGGATGTCGATGAGGATATTGACGAAGAGTCCTCTGATGTATCCGTCGATCGCAAAGCGGCGGAAGGCGAGGGAACTGGCAGAAAACGTCGCCGTCGCCGCCGTCGCAAGCCGGGCGATCCTGACCGGGACCCGTCTCGCGACACCGAACGGATCGATGTCACGCGCGCCGATAGCGATGATGACGATGGCGCGGACGCGGTGGAGGAAGCTGGGTCATCGCCGGAGGACGAGCGCAATGGAGCGGGCGATGCCGCGTCGGCTGAACGTAGCGGCGATCCGGCGCGCAAGCGTCGGCGGCGCGGACGCCGCGGTGGGCGGCGCAACGGGCGCCCGACTGAAGATGCGGGAACAACCGCAGACGGCGCGTTGGGAAGCGACACCGGTGCCGTAGCAGCGAGCCTCGATCCGTATGAAAGCCGGTCCGAGGCGCCAGCGGCGTCTGACGCCGGTGATCAACCTGTTGTGGCAAATGAAGACGCGGCGCCACAGCCATCAATAGACGCGCCGGCTGAAGAGAAGCCCGTTGTCAGCGTTTCACCCGTGGCCGCAGCCGCAGCAGCCGTCGAATTTGTTGAAAAAAAAGACGCTGTTGAGCAGGCTTATGATGAGGCGACGCCGGAAAGTATGGCGGCGGCGCCAGTTGCTCAATCCCAAGGCGCCTCTACGCCCACTCCGGCGCCGTTGGACAAGACTACGCCCGTACGTAAAGGCTGGTGGCAGAGGGCGCTCGGCAGTTGAGCCGTCATCGCACTTCGCCCCCAAGTCGGCCACAATCAGGCCATGGCTGGATGCAAATCTGCCATCGGGTCGACTGCGGTCATTTTAGTCGCCGGAAGCTGGTAGGCCTTAACCAGACTCACTGACTAATTTGTTTCCGGCGGCGGCAAGATAGCGCGTCGAATAAAAAGCGAAGTCTGGAGTGAAGTGAAAATGTCAGCACGCCACCCGATCAGACACGCCATACTCGGCCTTGCAGCTTTCGCTGGCGCGAATATGGCGCCGATTTCCGCTCAAGCTCAATTGCTGCGCGACGTCGAAATCGAAAACTACCTCGACGACAACGTCAGGCCGATCTATCGCGCCGCGGGACTTCCAGCGGACAATATCAAGATCCTGATCGTCGGCGACAACTCGCCAAACGCCTTCGCCGGTGGATTGACCACGGGCATCACGACCGGCCTGATCTTGGCGGCTGACACCCCAAACCAGATCAACGGCGTCATGGCGCATGAGGCGGGTCACATTCTTGGCGGGCACACAGCCCGCTCGGACGAAGCCATTTCTGCGGCCACCCGGCCG
>CAZSBU010000329.1:1822-2458 GCA_964605055.1 uncultured Caulobacterales bacterium
GCCCGAGGCGGGCATTGGGCTTCTCGGCCTCGGCCAGAACGTCGCTCTGGCGAATTATCTGACTTACAGCCGCAGTCAGGAATCTGCGGCCGATCAAGCAGCGGTTACTGTTCTCGACAAAATGGGTCAGTCGAGCGAAGGGCTGCTCGAATTTTTTGGCAAGCTGCGAAACAATCAGCTCCTGACCAACCGCCGGATTAATCCGTATTTGCAAAGCCACCCGCTTGCCAATCAGCGTATCACAGCGTTGGAAGAGCGCGTGCGCGCCTCTCCTCATTCGGGCGTCCGCGACTCAGAAGAAGAGATATTTCGCCTGCGGATGATACAGGCGAAAATCAGAGGCTTCCTTCAGGAGGCGCACGTCACGCTCCGGCAGTATCCGGTTTCCGACGTTTCAAAACCCGCGCGCTATGCGCGAGCCGTCGCCTATTACCGCGCTGCTGACATTGATCGCGCGAGCAAGGAAATCGACTCGCTGCTGGTCGAAGAGCCAGACAACGCTTTCTTTCACGAGTTAAAGGGACAGATGCTTTTCGAGTTTGGACGCGTTCGCGAGGCGATCGCGCCGCATCGTCGATCTGTCGAATTGATGCCTGACGAAGCGCTCCTGAAGATTAACCTCGGACGGTCGCTGCT
>CAZSBU010000330.1:0-2439 GCA_964605055.1 uncultured Caulobacterales bacterium
ACGGGGAATGAGGCGCACACGGGGCCGTTACGTTCATTCACGACAATCGCAATGATGCCTTTGCCGCCGCGTCCGGACGTTCGGTACTCGTAGGAAGAGGTGCGTTTGCCGTACCCTTTCTGCGTAACCGTCAGAACAAACTGCTCGGCCGCTCCCAGGGAGGCAATACGGTCCGGCGTCAGGGCAGCATCCATTTCCGGGGCCGCATCCGGGCCCGTGTCGCTTGCAGTTATGTCCTCTTCCCCCTCGCCCACAGCCCTTCGCATCGCCGCTGCGTGACGGAGGTAAGCGCGCGCCTCCTCTGAAGTAGTCTCAACCCCATTGAGAATGGCCATCGAGATCACTTCATCGGACTCGTCTAGTCGAATGCCGCGCACGCCTGTCGACGTTCGTCCCGCAAATACCCGCACGTCTTCAACGGGGAAGCGAATGCACATGCCAACGGATGTGGTCAGGAGGACGTGGTCGTCAGGGCGACAAATCTGAACGCCGACAATGCCGTCTGTTCCGGCTCGCCATTCCTCGTCCAGCTTCATGGCGATCTTGCCGTTGCGATTGATCTTCTGGAAATCCGACAGCTTGTTGCGCCGGACGCCGCCCGAGCGCGTGGCGAACATGATCTGCAGTTGATCCCAGCTTTCCTCGTCTTCCGGCGAAGGCAGGATATTCGTGACGCGCTCACCGGGCGACAGAGGCAAGAGATTGACGAAGGCTTTGCCGCGCGACTGAGGGGCGCCTTCTGGAATGCGCCAGAGTTTAAGGTTGTAGCACATGCCCGTGGAGGTAAAGAACAGCAGCGGCGTGTGCGTATGCCCGACGAACAGCTGGCTGACGAAGTCTTCGTCCTTGAACGACATGCCCGACCGACCTTTGCCGCCGCGTTTCTGGGCGCGGTAGGCTGACAGCGGCGTGCGCTTGACGTAGCCAGAATGGGTCACTGTGACGACCATGTCCTCGCGCGCGATCAAGTCTTCGTCTTCGACTTCGCCTTCTGCCTCAACAATCTCGGTTCGACGCGGCGTGGCGAACGCTTCGCGAGCGGCGGTCAACTCATCACGGATAATCGTCAGCACGCGGTCGCGACGGCGCAGAATATCGAGGTAATCCGCAATCTTGTCCGCAAGCCCTCGAAGCTCCTCACCAATTTCGTCGCGTCCCAAGCCGGTCAGACGTTGAAGCCGAAGGTCAAGAATTGCGCGCGCCTGTTCATCGGACAGACGCAACAAATCGCCTTCGCGCATGAGGTGACGCGGATCGGCGACGAGCAACACCAGCGGGGCGAGGTCCTTGGCGGGCCAGTCGCGCGCCGTCAAAGCCTCGCGCGCCGCCGCCGGGTCGGGCGCGCTGCGGATCAGCCGGACGAACTCGTCAATATTGGCGACGGCGATGGCGAGCCCAACGAGAACATGAGCGCGATCGCGCGCCTTTGTCAGCTCAAATTTCGTCCGCTTGGTGATCACCTCCTCGCGGAACTCGAGGAAGGTTGAGAGAATGTCGCGCAGGGTCAGTTGTTGGGGGCGGCCCCCCTTCAGCGCCAACATGTTGACGCCGAAGCTCGTTTGAAGTTGCGAGTGACGGTATAGCTGGTTGAGCACGATCTCGGGGCTGGCATCGCGACGCAGCTCTATGACGACACGGATACCGTGGCGATTAGACTCGTCACGGATGTCAGCGACGCCCTCAATTTTCTTTTCGCGCACGAGGCCCGCGATGCGCTCGACCATCAACGCCTTGTTCACCTGATAGGGAATCTCGGTGACGATGATCGCCTGGCGGTCTTTTCTGATCTCTTCGATTGTCGCCCTGCCCCGCGTGACAACCGAACCTCGCCCCGTGAGCAACGCGGATCGGGCGCCCGAATGGCCTATAATGATACCGGCCGTCGGAAAATCTGGCCCTGGCACTATCGCCAGAAGTTCGGCGTCAGATATTTCCGGGTTTTCGATCATGGCGATCGTTGCGTCGACGACTTCGCCCAAATTGTGCGGCGGAATGTTCGTCGCCATGCCGACGGCTATGCCGCCGGCTCCATTCACGAGCATATTCGGAAATCGCGCAGGCAGAACTGTGGGCTCGCGCTCCGAGCCGTCATAGTTAGACTGGTAAGAAACTGTTTCCTTCTCGATATCTTCTAAAAGCGCCTGCGCAGCGCGTCCCATCCGGACCTCGGTGTATCGCATTGCAGCAGGCGGATCGCCGTCGATCGATCCAAAGTTGCCCTGCCCGTCGATAAGCGGCAGCCGCATGGAAAAATCTTGAGCCATGCGCGCAAGCGCGTCGTAAACCGCCTGGTCGCCGTGCGGATGGTATTTACCAATGACGTCGCCAACGACGCGCGCGGACTTCTTGTAGGGTTTACCGAATTCGTTGCCCAGCTCGCGCATTGCATACAAAACGCGTCGATGCACCGGCTTGAGGCCATCACGAACGTCTGGCAGG
>CAZSBU010000331.1:0-441 GCA_964605055.1 uncultured Caulobacterales bacterium
GGCCGATGGCGCCGGATTTTGCCGCATCGATCGCCGGCGGATCGCCAGCGCCCATGGGCGCAAGCCCCAAAAAGGTCAGCGCCATCGCCATCGTATTGGCCGTGAACTGTCCGCCGCAGGCGCCAGCGCCGGGGCAGGCGGCGCGCTCGATTTCATCAAGCCCTGCATCCGACAGCGTGCCCGCTGAGTGTGCGCCGACCGCCTCGAAAACATCCTGGATTGAAAGGTCCCGTCCCGCGCAGCGGCCCGGCATGATCGAGCCGCCATAAAAGATCAGCCCCGGGATATTCATCCGGGCTAGCGCCATGGCGGCGGCCGGCAGCGTCTTGTCGCAGCCGACGAGGATGATCGCTGCATCGAGGGAATGTCCGCGCACGGCGATTTCAATCGAGTCGGCGATAACCTCGCGCGAGATGAGCGAGGCGCGCATCCCCTCCCCGC
>CAZSBU010000331.1:451-2433 GCA_964605055.1 uncultured Caulobacterales bacterium
ACGACGATGGTGTTGAAATCGATTGGCGTCGCCCCGCCCGCGCGCAGCCCCTCGCGCACCGGCGCGGCGAGGTCGGCAAGGTGCATGTTGCATGGCGTGACGGTCGACCAGGTGTTGACGACAGCGACGAGCGGCCGGTCGAGCGCTGCATCGTCGAGGCCCGTCGCCCTCAGCATGGCGCGCGCCGGCGCCCGGGCGGGGCCCTTCGTGATGGCGTCTGATCGCCTTTGCGGTCTGTCAGTCATATTCGTTCCACAATCTCGCTCGTCGAAGTCTCAAGTCTGGATGTCGATAGGCACGAAAAAACCCGCTTCCGGTTCCGGGAGCGGGTCTGGCAGTTTCTGGTTTTGCTTCGGCTTCCCTAGCGACCAGACTCCCTCTCCGCTCCCCCGCAGGGGATCATAAGGACGACGCTTACAAGAAGGAGCGCGCGGTCAACGCCGATGACCGCGCCGCAGCGCGCACCCTCACCGTTGCCGCCACCGATCATGGACCCAACCGATCGCATGAAGTTTCTCTTCATTGTCATCGCCACGCCGCCTTCGTCATGAAACCGCGCGCCTGAAACAGTTTCGGGCGCAATTGATCGCGCCCGCCACAGCGAGTTCATAAGGCCGACGCACCGGCAAAATCAAGCAAATTCGACCAAGCCGGGGGAAATAACGGCGAGAAATCGTCCGCAAAAGGGAATCAAGAGCATAATCGGTCAAAATCGCTTCACACGACTAATTTGCGCCGCGTTTACGGACGTATCTGCCCCGTCCCCCGAACGACGTTCTTGTATGTCGTCAACTCGTCGACGCCGACGGGCCCGCGCGCGTGCAGCTTGCCCGTCGCGATGCCGATTTCGCCGCCTAGGCCAAACTCGCCCCCATCAGCGAACTGCGTCGAGGCGTTGTGGAGCACAATGGCGCTGTCGACAGCGGCGAGAAACTCCTCTGCAGCCGTTACATTCTCCGTGACGATTGCGTCCGTGTGCCCTGAACCATAGCGCGCAATGTGGGCGACGGCGCCCGCGACGCCGTCGACGACCGCGACCGACAGGATGGCGTCGAGATATTCCGTTCGCCAATCTTCGTCCGTCGCCAAGGTAATGTTCGGGTCTATTGCGGCAATCGCCGCATCGCCTCGCAACTCGCAGCCCTTGGCGCGCAAGGCGTCAGCAATCGGCGGCCAGAAACGCGCGCAGGCTTTCCGGTCAAGCAATAGCGTTTCAGCGGCTCCGCATACGCCGGTCCGCCGCATTTTCGAATTGACGATGATGGAGACAGCTTTCGCTAAATCGGCGTCGGCGTCGACGTAAACGTGACAGAGCCCTTCGAGATGGGCGAGCACTGGCGCGCGCGCATCGGCCGCTACGCGCGCGACGAGCGACTTGCCGCCGCGCGGCACGATCAGGTCGACCGCACCGCCGAGCCCGCCAAGGATCGCGCCCACCGCCGCCCGATCCGCCTGCATCACGAACTGGACTGTCTCTGCCGGCAGACCTGCTTCAGTCAGTCCGCGCACAAAGGACCCGTGCAGCGCGGCAGACGTCGCAATGCATTCAGAGCCGCCGCGCAGGATGACGGCGTTGCCGGATTTCACACAGATCGCGGCCGCATCGACCGTCACGTTCGGTCGGCTTTCGTAAATCACCGCGATAACGCCTATGGGCGTGCGCACCCGTTCGATTTCGAGCCCGTTTGGCCGGATCCAATGGGCGATTGACTTGCCCACCGGATCTTCCCGGTTGGCGATTTCGCGAATGGCGGCGACGGCGCCGGCGAGGCGCTCCGGCGTCAACGTCATGCGATCGACAAAAGCGGCGCTGGCGCCCGCGTTCCTTGCGGCGGCGACGTCGGCGGCGTTGACGTCGAGGATGCGCGCGGCGTCCCCCGCGACATGTTCGGCGGCGCGCAGAAGCCCCTCGGTCTTTTGCGCCGCTGGCGCCCGCGCAAGACCGCGGTCTGCGCCGCGGGCCGCCTCTCCCATTGCGAAAA
>CAZSBU010000332.1:0-1721 GCA_964605055.1 uncultured Caulobacterales bacterium
CACACTCGCGCGACTGCGGCATCGGCTCGAATTCGACCTGACCCGTCACGCAAAGCGCGCGCGCCGGGTCTTCACATCGCCGCCCGAGAACCGCGTCGCCCTGTTCATCTTCGGGTGTCAGCGCTCCGGCACGACGATGCTGTCTGATCTCTTTGCGCTCGATCCCGACAGCGACGCGTTCCGCGAGCAGTCGAGCCTCGGCGCCGCGGACGACCCCAAGCGGCTCCGCCTCGCGCCGCTGCCCGAGATCGCGCGCCGGCTATCGCGCAACGCCGCGCCGCTCGTGGTGATCAAGCCGCTCGTCGAATCGCAGCGCGCGGCCGAGATTCTCGCCCACGATCCGCGCTGGCGCGCCGTCTGGCTCTATCGCGAGCCGCGCGACGTCGTGCTGTCAAACATCCGGATGTTCGGTAGGGACAACGGCCTCGACGACCTCGCCCCAATCCTTGAAGGCCGGTCCGACTGGCGTTCTGACGGTCTTCCAGACGATCTTGTGGCGCGGTTTCGCGCTCTGAGCGCCGCCGGCCTCGGGCGCCATGACGCCGCGGCGCTGTTCTGGGTGGCGCGCAACCATCACTTCTTCGCCCAGAAACTGGAGCGCGACCCGCGCGTCTGGCTTTGTCGCTACGAGGATCTCGTGGCGGATCCGCTCGCGGAGATGGCGCTGATCTACCGCCTGATTGGGCGCCCTGCGCCCGAGGCGCTCGCGCGCAACGACGTCTTCGGCAGTTCCGTCGGTCGCGGCGGCGGGGTGACGCTATCCGAGCCCGTCGCCGCGTTATGCGCCGAGATGCTCGGGCACCTCGACGCTGCGCGCGCGCGCCAGATGGCGCGCACGGCGCGGGAGACTGGTCCTGGCGCCGTCTGACCAGCTGGCCGACGCTGCGCCCCCCGCGTTCAGAGCGGCAGCGACGCGCCCGCCTGCGGCTCTGCGCCGTAGGAGCGCCCGTCGAGTCGCCGCTGCGCGATCGCGGGAAGCGCGATCGACAGCCCGAGCAGCATCCAGAGCAGGACGTCGCCGGGCTCGTGCAAAAAGGCGAGCGCGGCGAGATGTCCCCCGAGCGCCGCGCCGAAGGCGCCACAGAGCGCTTCCGCGCGCAGTTCCCCACGGGCGCGCAGCAGAACCATCGCGCGCCCGATCCCTCGTGCTGCGAAGGCGAATACGCCGAGGAAGAAGCCAAGGCCCACGAGTCCGTGCTCCGACCAGATCTCAAGGTAAAGACTGTGCGGCGAACGGCCCTCGCCACGGAAAATGATCCCCAGATCGTTCGCCGTGGTCTGATAGAGTACATTGAAATTTCCGGCGCCGACGCCGAATAAGGGATGATCGTAGATGAGTTGGACGGCGACTGTCCAGCTGCCCAGACGCCCCGCCACTGCCTTGTCCGGGGCTTCGCCGGTCTCCGCTGCATCGAGGATCGTGGAGAAGCGTTCGACGAGTTCCTCCGAGAGCGAGCCCAGCACGACAACGGCCCCGATGGCACCCACCCCAAGAAAGCGGAGCGCGGCGCGGCGTTCGATCTGGGCGTCGCGGTGCCCGCGTGGGCCGAGGTGCTGGAGCGTGTCGCGGGCCGTGGCGGAGCGGCGAAGGGGTGAACGTCCGGCCGGCCGCATCAGCGGCGTCCGTACGATCGCCGATAGACCCCCAGCGGCGAACGCCCGTGTACCCGTTGGAGATCCCCCCTGACCCAGGCCGCCGCTCAACCCGCCGTCCCGACCCC
>CAZSBU010000332.1:1731-2419 GCA_964605055.1 uncultured Caulobacterales bacterium
GAAAGCGGAGCGCGGCTCGGCGTTCGAGCGTCGCGGCGAAGATCAGTGCGCCGAATGTTGCGGAAAGGAGGGCGCCGCGCGAGCGAGTGAGAAGGATGCTGGCGAGGATCAGGGCGACAGCGAGGAGGCCGTAGATCCTCCCATGACCCGTCTGCGCCCAGAGTGCCCGGTTGATTGCGAGAGGCAGCATGACGACCAGTATCGCCCCGTACCGGTTTGGATCCGCCTCGGGCCCCGTCAAGCGCGGGCCTTCATACGCCGAGCGCGCAAAGCCCATGTACTGATTCTTGATATCGCCCGCGATACCATACTTGTAAGCCGCAATTACTGATAGAATGAAACCAATCAGAAGTATGGTATCAGCCATTGTTTGGACACTGTTTCTATAGCAGAAGAAACACATTACCAAGATTACGATTATCATGTTCTTTGAGATGTCAGTAAGATGTTGAATTACAATGGCATGATCGTGGGCGACCATGATCCCCGCCAGAATCAATCCCAGAAAAGTCATGCATGCGATGAAAACCCCGGCGTGGAAGAAGGGTCGCTCGCCGTTTGCGACATATCGGTAGATTACAAGAAACGCGAGTCCGGGGATCAGAAGCTTCGTGATTGACGGCAGGCCCCAGAACCGGATCAGCACTTCCGCAAGATTGCCGATTTCGACGGCGATTATGCCAACCAG
>CAZSBU010000333.1:0-524 GCA_964605055.1 uncultured Caulobacterales bacterium
TCCGCGATCACGGACTCAGGCAGGTTCAGCGCCGTGGCGGCAAAGGCGTGGATCACTTCGCCGCGCTCGATCTCGCTGTCCACGGCGGCGAGCATCGCCTGAAAAATCCGCGGCACGCCGGCCATGACATAAACATTGCCGATCCGGACGCCCGGCGCGCCGGAGACCGGATTGTCGATCAGTTCGGCGCCTTCGGGCGTGCGCGCCATGCGCAACCACGCCGACGTCACCTCGAGCCCGCGCTCTGTGTAATAGGCGCGCACCATCGCAGCTGCTCGCGGATGCTCGATCACTTTGACGCCGAGCGCTTCAGCGATGGCTTCAACCGTGATGTCGTCATGGGTCGGACCGATGCCCCCCGACGTAAAGAGATAGTCGTACCGTACGCGCAGGGCGTTCAGCACATCGCCGATGGCGCGCGCGTCGTCGGGAACGACACGCGCTTCCTTCAGCGCCACGCCGCGCTCGGTCAGCCAGCCCGCCAGATAGTGCATGTTGGCGTCGCGCGTGCGCCCCGAGAGGAG
>CAZSBU010000333.1:534-952 GCA_964605055.1 uncultured Caulobacterales bacterium
TCGTCGCCGATGGCGAGGATCGCTGCTGTTTTCTGGTTGCTCATGGGTGCGCCGTTATCATGACAATTCGTTCATGCCGCACGGTTTCAATGCATCGCCCGGCAGGCATGAATGCTGGCGCTTTATGTCGGTTTCGCCGTGGACGCGCAAACCAAATTCGCGGCGCCCGCCGCTTTTCTCCCGGGCGCCATTCTTGTTGTGGCGGGCGGCGGCTTTGGCTACGGTCGCGCCAGCAAGGCCCGCCGTTGCGCGCGCCTTGGCTCACACAAGGGGCACTATCATGAAACGACAGCTTTTTATCCGCGCTGCGGCTGCTACCGCCGTCGCGCTCGCCAGTTCTGCGGCCATGGCCGAAGACGCGCCGCCTAAATACTCCGCCGAAGCGTTTTACCAGACCGTCGACTTCCGCATCGGCGGG
>CAZSBU010000333.1:962-2395 GCA_964605055.1 uncultured Caulobacterales bacterium
GGACTATGCGTTCTCGCCGGACGGCAAACGCCTGATCATCACGTCCGACGAGACCGGCGTCTACAACGCTTATGCGCTCGATCTCAAAACCGACGCGCGCGCGCCGCTGACCCAGTCCTCCGAAGACGCGATCTTCGCCATCAGCTTTTTCCCGGATGGCGAACGGTTTCTCTATACCGCTGACGGCGGCGGCGACGAACTGAACCACATCTATGTGGACGGGCCCGACATGGAGCCTGTGGACCTGACGCCCGGCGAGAACCTGAAAGCCGGCTTTGTCGGCTGGATCGACGACGGCGCGGCGTTCATCGTTGAGACCAATGAGCGCGACAATCGTTACTTCGATCTCTACCGCTACGATGCGGCGACGTTCGAGCGCGAGCTGATCTTCACCAACGATCTCGGCCTTGCCGGCGTCAGCGTATCGCGCGACGGCGCCCTCGCCGCAGGCATCAAGTCGCGCACCTCCGCCGACGACGACATCTATCTGGTCTCGCTGGCGGACGGCGGCGAGCCGCAGAACATCACCGCACATGAAGGCAACATCTCCCATGCGGTTTACGATTTCACGCCGGAAAGCGACAAACTCGTCTACGGGACCAATGAGCATGGCGAGTTCACGCAGGCGTGGACCTACGACGTCGCCACTGGCGAAAAAGCCCCGCTGATTGAAGACGACTGGGACATTTCCTTCGTCTTTTTCTCTCCGTCCGGGCTTTATCGGGTGCATGGGGCCAATGTCGACGCCTCGACTGCGGTCACGATCCTCGACCGGCAAAGCGGCAAAACGCTGGCGCTGCCGAAAAATCTGCCCCAGGGCGATCTCGGCAATGTGCGCTTCACCGAAGATGAAAAATCCCTCGCCTTTGTGATCAACTCCCCGACCTCTCCGTCGAACGTCTTCACCGCCGACATCAGGGGCAAGAAGTTCAAAAAGCACACCGAGGCGATGAACCCGTTGATCGACCCGAACAATCTCGTCGAGAGCGAAGTCATCCGTTACAAGAGCTTTGACGGCCTCGACATCCCGAGCATCCTCTACAAACCGAAAGGCGCGAGCGCGGAAAACCCCGCCCCTGCGCTGGTTCTCGTTCATGGCGGACCCGGCGGCCAGACCCGCACCGGTTACAGCGCCATGGTCCAGCATCTGGTGAACCACGGCTACGCAGTGCTCGGCGCCAACAATCGCGGATCGTCCGGCTACGGAAAAACCTTCTTCCACATGGACGACAAGAAGCACGGCGAAGTCGATCTCCAGGACATCGTCATGGGCCGCGCCTATCTTGAAAGCCTCGACTGGGTCGACAAGGACAAAATCGGCATCGTCGGCGGCTCTTATGGCGGCTATATGGTGATGGCTGCGCTCGCCTTCGAACCGGAAGTCTTCGACGTCGGCATCAATATTTTCGGCGTCACCAACTGGGTTCGCCCCC
>CAZSBU010000334.1:0-364 GCA_964605055.1 uncultured Caulobacterales bacterium
CGCTGCGTTCGCCGTGCGTTCGGTCTCCCGGCCCGCCGTCTCGATCGCCTCGTTGGCGGCGCGGCGCGCTTCCTCCGATGCGGTGCGCGCGAATTGCCCGACGTTAAGCGCATTGCGCGCAGCGGAATCGGCGGCGGCGTCGGCGATGCGCGAGGCCTGTTCGCTCGCCTCGCGCGCCTCATTGGCGGAGGTTTCGATGGAGGCGGCAGTTGTGCGCAGGTTCTGGTCGGCGTCGACGAGCGCTGTCGCCAGCGCGTTGAAACTGTGGAGCGCGTGCCGCGCGGCGCTTTCAAGGCGCGCGAGCCGGTCTTCCAGATTGACCTCGGCCTGATGGGACTGGTCAGTCGCTGTATTCAGCGATTCG
>CAZSBU010000334.1:374-2333 GCA_964605055.1 uncultured Caulobacterales bacterium
GCGCGCTCGGCGATGGCGGTGGCGAAATCGTCCGCCCGCGCATTCAAATGTTCGGTCAGCTCAATCAGGCGGGCGCGCTCGACGGCGACCTTGTCGACGGCCCCGACGGTCCGCGTTTCGATCGCAAGGCCCGCGCTCTCAATCGCCTCGACGTGGCGGCGGATCATGGACTCAACGGAGGCGAGGCGAATGAGCGCATCGTCGATGCCGGCGTTGATCGCGTCCATCTGCCCACGGACGGCCGTGCCCACGGTTTCCACATTGGCGATGGCGGCGCGATCCGGCTGGACAAATTGCTGCGCGGCGGCGGCGATCGATTCGGCCGCGAACATCATCGAGACGAGCCGCGAGAACATGTAGCCAAGGAGCCAGATCAGCGGCGGCGCGAAGATCGCGAACATCACCGCAAAGCTCGGGAACGCGACCGCCGGGTCCCATCCCGACAGCGAGCCGACCGCCCCATAATGGCCGACAAGCGTGCCGGCCGGCCAGCCGACGAGCATGGTGAAAAAGATGAAGATCGCCGCCAGGCGCGAGAACAGCGAGATCTGCCGGCTGGCTTTTTCGAGGTCGCGTTCTCGCCGGTCAGCCGCCGCGCCGGTCCATGGTTCGAAGCCGCCCCGCCCGGCGACGAGACCGGCGTCGTCCGTCTCGGCGATCGCCTGAAACTTTACGCGCGGCCCGCTCGCCGGCGCGGTCGTCCGCCCGGACTCCGAAACAGTGGTGGTTGGCGTCATTACGTCGACTGCGGCCCTTTTTCTGGAAGCCCGCTCTCGCATAGCGGATTTCTCCGCCCGCGCCAAATGCGAAGCCCTCAAGGCGCCCTCGTAACCGCCATCAGCCGGTCGCCCATTTGAACGCGCGGCTGATTTCACCCGCGGCGTCCGCGTCGTAGGATCGACCGTGCGCCAACAGAATGCGGACCGGCCTCCACGCGATCATGCGTTCGGCGGCGGCCGCAATCTCGGCGCGCCGGCTGCGGGCGGCGAGGCGCATTTCAAGCGAGGCCCTCCCGTTCGGACCCGACGCCCCGCCAATCCGAAGCAGCGCACGGACAATCGGGTTGCGCACCCGCGCCGGCTCAAAGTTCTGCATCAGGTCGGTCACGATCAGGCTGCGCGAGGCGTGATGGAAAAAGACGGCTTCCACAAATCCGTCGCCATCAACGACGATTTGAGAAATGTCGGCGCTCCATCCGGCTGGCGCCGTCTCGGTCAGAACCTCATGCGCGTCAATGCGCTGTAGCGCCTTGGCGGGCATGCGCGGCGGCGCATGAATTTCGGCGTCCGGAAACGCGGTCCGCCAGTCGGCGGCGTGTGCATAGTGAAAGGTGTTCGGGGCGACGATGAAGGCAATCTTGCCCAGCGCGCGGATGTGGTCGGCAAGCCCGGCCGAAAACGCGGTCGGCGAATGCAGCCACAACTGGCCGCCTGCGAGGCGCACAACCGTCATCCGCGTCGGGCAGGGGATCGAAAGTCCCCCGAGGCTGTAGACGATCTCTGGCCCGTCGACCGTCCAGATGTCCTCATCGACCGGCTTTAACGCGCCGAGCGGCTCGTAGGGGGCGTAACCGGGCGCGCGAATCTGGACCAGCATTTTACACTCCTGCAGGCGGGATGTTTCGATTGTGATCTCGTGTTCCGGCCTCCGCGTCGAGGGGTCTTCTTGCAGGCGCCGCGGTGGAGTTCTATCGACTGGGCAAACGAGAACACGACCAAAACAGGGAAATCGGAGGCGACACCCATGCGTTCCAACTCCATGATCGCCATGAAGTTCGGGCTCGACCCGGAAATCGAGGAAATGCGCGAGACCGTCGCCCGCTGGGTGGACGACCGTCTCAGCCCCCGCGCCGACGCCATCGACCGCGAGAACCTGTTCCCCCGAGACCTCTGGCCGGAGCTCGGCGCGCTCGGCGTGCTCGGCATTACGGCGGAGGAGGATTATGGCGGGGCGGGGCTC
>CAZSBU010000335.1:0-2313 GCA_964605055.1 uncultured Caulobacterales bacterium
GAGCGTCGCGCGGGCCTCCGCCATCATTTGCGTGAACTCATTCGCACCATTGTTGATCCGGACGTCCGGGCCGCTTACGGCGCTGATTATGCGCGCCGCCTCAGCGCCCTGTTGGCTCCTCCGCCAGCCGAGGGCGCGCCCGCTCGCGCGTACGGCGGGATACAGGCTCATCAACCCTATCGGCGGGGCCTATCCCGCTTTCAAGCCGAACCGCGCCCTACGGCGGAGCAAAAACGGAGTTCCACCCTCAAAGGCGCCCGGGAGGCGACGCTCGTATTGACCCTGATCGCCCATCCTTCCCTGTTCGAGCGCTGCGAGGAGGCCGTTTTTGGCCTCGCATTCGCAGATTTGGACGCTGAACGGCTCTTGTCGGAGGCGGTGCGGTGTATTTTGGAGAACCCTTCACTTGACAGTGCAGGACTGAAGTCTCATCTCAAAAAGTCGCCCGCTGCGGCCGTATTGGCTCGTTACGAGCGGGGCGAGGCCTTAAACGCGCAACGCTTTCTGAAGCCTGAAACGCCAATTGACGAGGTGGAAAAAGCTTGGCGTGAAGACTTGCGCCATCATCTTGCGGTGACGGAAGCGGCTCGGGAAGTAACCAGTGTCGCCAATCGGATTGCGGCGGATCCGTCAGACACGGCGCATGAGGACTGGAAAGCGGCGGTTCGGGCGCGCGAGGAATTGACGGGCAGGGACGTCGGATCGGGCGAGCAAATCGGCGATGGGGATATTTCCGCGAACGATCTCCGGGAACGGCTCGAGCGTTTTCGCGAAAGCTTCAAGGGGAAGGCCCGGGACAGATAGAGAGGGGCCCACGGGTCAAGTGTTTGCACTCGCGCGCTTTGGCGACGGGCATCAGATAGCGGTTGAACAGACAAACGGCTTAACGACGGGAAAACGGCATGGCGAAAGTGGCGAAAGAAGCAACAGAGGTCGAGGCAGCGGACGGGCCGATCCTCGACCTGACGGATGCAGACGTCAAAAAGCTGATCAAGAGCGCCAAGGCGCGCGGCTACGTTACCTATGACGAACTGAACGCCATCCTTCCTTCCGAGGAATTTTCATCGGAACAGATTGAAGACGTTTTGTCCCAACTTTCAGAGATGGGCATCACGGTCGTCGAACATGACGAAGATGACGAAGAGCCAGAGCCGAAAGGCGCCGCTCTCGACGACGACGATCTCGAACAGGAACAAACCGGCCGCGCTGTCGTCAAGAAAGACGAGAAATCTGGTGCGGTCGCGACCAATACGTCGACGTCTGCAGACCGGACGGACGACCCCGTGCGCATGTACCTGCGCGAGATGGGGACAGTCGAGCTGCTTTCCCGCGAAGGCGAGATCGCAATCGCCAAGCGCATCGAAGCCGGCCGGGAAACGATGATCCGCGCCTTGTGCGAATCTTCGCTCACATTCGAAGCGATCACCGTCTGGCGCGATGAATTGAACGAGGGCCGCGTGTTGCTGCGCGACATCATCGATCTCGATGCGACTTACGGCGGCGGGCCAGAAGCCCGCCCCGATATGACCCAGCCGGAAGTTGCGGAGCGGGTGCAAAAGGAAGAAGCCGAACGCGCCGAGGTCAACGAAGACGATGAAGAAGATTTTGACGAAGGCGCCCTGTCGCTGTCGGCGATGGAAGCCGAGCTTCGCGACGGCGTCATGGCGACGTTCGACGCTATCTCCGAGGATTACAAAAAACTTCGCCGTCTTCAGGACATCATGATCGAAGAGCAACTGCGCGGCGATGATCTTTCCGCTTCGCAGACGAAACGCTTCCGTAAACTGCAAAAGGAAATCGTCGAGCGCGTACGATCCGTGCGCCTTAACAATCAGCGCATCGAGGCGCTCGTCAATCAGCTTTACGACATCAACCGCCGGCTGATGGCGCTCGAAGGCAAGATCGTTCGTCTGGCCGATAATTATGGCGTCAACCGCCGTGAGTTTCTCGGCGAATATCTAAATCATGAACTCGATCCTGAATGGTTCGAGCGGATTTCGCAGAAGACCGGCAAAGGCTGGAAAAACTTCACGACCAAAGGCGAGCGGCAGATTTTTCAAATCCGGGAGGAAATCGGCAAGCTCTCAACCGAAACTGGCCTGACGGTCGCTGATTTCCGTCGCATCGTTCAGACGGTTCAGAAGGGCGAGCGCGAAGCGCGGATCGCCAAGAAAGAAATGGTCGAGGCGAACCTTCGCCTCGTCATTTCGATCGCCAAGAAATACACCAACCGCGGCCTGCAGTTCCTTGACCTCATTCAGGAAGGCAACATCGGCCTGATGAAGGCGGTCGACAAGTTCGAGTACCGGCGCG
>CAZSBU010000336.1:0-2311 GCA_964605055.1 uncultured Caulobacterales bacterium
CGAGCTTGTGCGAAAACCGCTGCTTCATGCCGGCTTCCTCGGCGTCAGGGCAGGCGCCCCTTTCTTCGGCGAGCACGACCGAGGCGGCGTCCGCCCCCATGCGGATATGCTTGAACAGGCGGACGTTCCAGGACTTCGCCATGGCGCTTTCAAAAGGCACGCCCAGCGTTTGCAGGAACGAGTGAAAGCCCATCAGCCCCAGCCCGACCGAGCGTTCGCGCTTGGCGGAATAAACCGCCTTCGCCATGGAGTTTGGCGCGCGCTGGATGAAATCTTCCAGCACATTGTCGAGGAAGCGCATCACATCTTCGATGAAGCGCGGATCGTCTTTCCACTCGAACCATTTCTCGGCGTTGATCGACGACAGGCAGCAAACCGCTGTCCGGTCGTTGCCGAGATGATCCTTGCCCGTATGAAGCATGATCTCGGAGCACAGGTTGGAGGTCGAAACCTTGAGGCCGAGCTTGCGCTGGTGCGCCGCCATCTGGCGATTCACCGTGTCGGAGAACAGTAGATAGGGCTCGCCCGTCTGCAGGCGGATTTCCAGAATTTTCTGCCACAGCTTGCGGGCGTTCACGGTACGGAGCGTTTCGCCTGTTTTCGGCGATTTGAGTCCGAAGTCGCGATCTTCCGCGACGGCCGCCATGAACTCGTCGGTAATGTTGATGCCGTGATGCAGGTTCAGCGATTTACGGTTGAAGTCGCCCGATGGTTTGCGAATCTCCAGGAATTCCTCGATTTCCGGGTGGTGCACGTCGAGATAGCAGGCGGCCGAACCGCGCCGCAGCGAGCCCTGACTAATCGCGAGGGTGAGCGAATCCATGACGCGGATAAACGGAATGATGCCCGAGGTTGCGCCGGCGCCCTTCACCTTTTCGCCGATGGAGCGCACGCCGCCCCAATAGGTGCCGATGCCCCCGCCATTCGAGGCGAGCGCCACGTTCTCGTTCCAGACGCCAACGATATCGTCGAGCGAATCGCCAACCCCGTTGAGGAAGCAGGAGATCGGCAGCCCGCGATTGGCGCCCCCATTCGACAAGACGGGCGTTGCTGGCATGAACCAGAGGCGCGAGATGTAGTCGTAGATTCGCTGAGCGTGTTCGGCGTCGTCGCCATAGGTGCGCGCAACGCGGGCGAACATGTCCTGATAGGATTCGCCCTCCAGAAGGTAACGGTCGTCCAGCGTCTTTTTGCCGAAATCTGTCAGCAGGCTGTCGCGGGAATGGTCGACGACCACATCGCGCACGACGCGCAGGGCGGGGCGCTGCGTCGGCCGCGACGTCGTTGCGGGCGCGCCGACGGGCGTAATACTGACCGAGCCATTGCCGGAGGAGAGGGGGGCAGCAGTCAGCCGGTTTGCATCGAGGCGCTCGGCTGCGTCATTCATCAAAGACATGTCGTTCCCCATTCCTTCATTGACCGCACTGGGTGCGCCGCGCCCTGACTTGCCTCGGCAGAGGCTTGGGCGCGACAACCCCTTTCTTCGGATGACCACAAAGGGCCGCTCCGATAGCGGCGTCACTGCCTTGTTGAAGAATTCCGCCAATTTTGGCGGTGGTCGTCAGGGGTGGACCGATCGCCGATCAATGTCCCTTCCAACACAATATATAGTGATCGACGCGGAACCGACCGTCAACATGAAGTTACCAACAGGACAGATGTTTTTAGTTAAGGGCCTCTTAATCGGGCGCATGCAGTGCGCTCATCAGATTAAGGCTCCGCCCGCCCCGGACGTTTGAAAAGGGTTCGTTTCGGCGCCGACGCTCCCTCATCGGGCGACGCGAATGGCCGTGCGACACGCTCGCCGGACGGGCCAGCGAGCCACTGTCGGGGCGCTGCGGCAAAGCGCGACTCAACGAATCGCGGTCCTTCCGGTGCGCGCCGCCAGGCCGGCTCTTCTTCGCGCGCATCGGCTCCGAATGCAGACGGAGCGGTCGTCGCCTGGCGCGCCCCGCCAGTCCATTCGCCCATCCGCCTTTCAAAACCAAAGAGCGCGTCCGCGTAGCGTTCGACGATCTCGCGCGGGCGCTCGACTGCCGCCCCATGGGCTCGCGCATAGATCCGCGTAGCAATACTGCGCACCGGCTCTGCTTCCAGTACGCGCTCTGGTCGGGCTCCGGCTGATGCTACGCCAATATAGCGGCCGCTGATGAGGGCGATGACGATAGCGGCGACGAGGCCAACGGCGATCGCCATAACGCCCGGCGCTGCGCTTTCAAACGCTGCCAAGCCGGCGAACAACTCGGGCGGCAGGGGAAAGGGCGGACGAGCCGGGGCGGACATATAAAGAATCGCCGCCCCGAGGCCGGCC
>CAZSBU010000337.1:0-2241 GCA_964605055.1 uncultured Caulobacterales bacterium
GAGCGGATCGACGTCAGCCAGTACCGGCTCGCCGCCCACCTCAGTCTCGCGACGTTGTTGTTCGCGGCGATGTTCTGGATCGCCCTCGATTTGGTCCGCGCGCCGCGTGCGGATCGCGCTGATGAGAATATGCCTGGCGGCAAGCTGGCGCTTTGGCCGGCGGCTGCGGCGTTGGCCGTTGGCGTTTACCTCCAGATGGCGCTCGGCGCCTTCGTCGCTGGCCTGAAAGCAGGGCGCATCTATACCGACTGGCCGCTGATGGACGGAAAATTCTTTCCCGATGCGTATTTTCAGGCGGAGCCGCGCTTTCTCGATCTCTTCGAGACCCACGCGGCGACGCAATTCAATCACCGCATCGGCGCTTACATTTTGCTCGCTGGCGCGGTGTGGTTTTTTATTGCAGCGCGCCGTTCGCCCGTAGCGGGTCGCGCATGTTTCTTGCTCGCAGCCATTGTCGCGCAAGCGGCGCTCGGCGTCTGGACGCTGGTCGCGGTCACGCCTCTGGCGCTTGGGCTCGCGCACCAGTTTGGCGCGCTCATCGTTTTGTCGGCGGCGATTTACACGGCTCACGGTTGCGGGAAATCGAACTTGAGTTCGGGGACGGCGGCCTCCGGGCGCGGCGTGCGTGGGTCGACCGGCGTTCCGGTCGCTTGACCGAGCGCGGCTGAAACGCCGCCCCATGGCGCGAGCCGGATGGTCGATGCGCCATCTTCTTCGATGACGGCGAGCGCAAGCACCCCGTCGCGGTAAACGCCGCCGAAATTCCCGTAACCGACGCCCAACGTCGCCGACTTCGCCACGCCTTCGTCGTCAAATGTCTCGCCGATCCGGATTGCGCCGAGGTCTGAGCCCGTCGCGCCGTCGATTACATCGACAACGCCGTTCCCTGAATTCAGTCGTGCGATGGCGATGCGCCGTTCAGTCGGTCCGGCGGGGACAGCGCTGACCTCATCAACGTCGCCCGCGTTAGCGCCCTCATCACTTTGCACGAGACCCATGGCGCCGCGCTTGTAGGCGCGCCTGACAGAGCCGCGATCGCTCGGCAGCCGCTCGCCTAGTTTACCGTCGCCGAAACGAATAATGCCACCCTCGGCGTCGAGCGCGTACACGTCTCCGGAGGCGTCATCGACAGCGCAATCAACGAGCCCGCGTTCAAACGGGCGTCGAACGACATTGTTCGCGGCAATGCCGCCGCTCGAAAAGCTGAGCGCATGGCTCGTCAGTCCCGCCGAGGTCGTCTGGTGCAGCGCCAGTTCATCGCCATCGGCGGTGCGGCCCAAACAGAAGCCGCCATCGGTCTTTTCCGCGATGAATAATGTCGGCTTCAGGAGGAATTCGCGGGTAACGTTGTCGATCGCGTAAAACTTGAACGCCGGATCGCCGTCGACAGCCGCGACCGCATAGCCTTGCGCGTTCTGACCTTCGCCGACATATGAGACCGCAACGCCGGTCGCCGCAAACCCCGCAGCCCGAGCCGCTTCCGCGCCATTCTCGATGACGAGCCCGACGAGACCGTCGCCAGTTGCGGCAATGACAAGGCCTTCAAAAGACAGCGTCGGGTGAGTCCAGAAAGCGATACCCGTAATTTCAGGCAGTCCCTCGCCGATGGTGTCGGAGGCGGCGACGCGCTGGACGTCAGAGGCGCTTTCTGGTGTTGCCGTGACGGCGTCGACGGCCTCGGTTTCTGAAGGCTTGGATGCCGGCTTCGGCAGGCGATCGCACGCCGCGAGCGCAAGGAAGGCGCCCGCCATGGCGATGGCCGGGAGCGTGGCGACCCGCACGCGTTGCCGTCTCGTAAAATCTTCAATCCGCATGAAGCCACCCGCTGTGTTTTTCGCGCATTCGCCATGTTTCGTGCGCCTGTCACTTTCACCTGTCTTGTTAGCAGACTTTCCGGTTGGGTCGAACGCCGCGAACGTGACGCCTTTATGAGGCTCCCTGGGTATGGTATTATTATACCACAATAGGAATATGCCTGTTTTTGTTGGCCCCAATGCGTTTTCGCTTGACGCATTAGCGGCGGCGGCGTATCCGCCGCGCTCACCGTTCTGGTTGGCGTTGATGCGCCGGCTAGGCCGATTTCAAACCGGACTGGACGTTCACTATGAAAACCTATTCCGCCAAGGCCGCGGACGTCGACAAGAAGTGGATACTGATCGACGCGGAGGGCCTCGTCGTTGGCCGGCTTGCCTCGATCATCGCCATGCGCCTGCGCGGCAAGCACAAGCCGATGTACACCCC
>CAZSBU010000338.1:0-2203 GCA_964605055.1 uncultured Caulobacterales bacterium
GCTGGATGCGGCCCGAAAATGCGACGATCCTCGTCGCCGGCGACACGACGCTGGCGGAAATCAAACCGGTGCTGGAAAAAGCCTTCGGCGACTGGCGCGCTCAAGGCGAAGCGGCCGGCGAGAAGAACGTGGCGCAAGTGGAGCGACCCGCCAAAGGCCGGGTAATCCTCGTTGACAAGCCGGGCTCGCCGCAATCGCTCATCCTGGCGGGTCATGTCGCGCCGTCGACGGCGGACGACAATTACATCGCCGTCAACGCGATGAACGACATCCTCGGCGGACAGTTCACCGCGCGGGTGAACATGAATTTGCGCGAGTCCAAGGGCTGGGCCTATGGCGCCTATACCTTTCTGCAGGACGCGAAAGGCCAGCGGCCGTATCTGGTCTACGCGCCAGTTCAGACCGACAAAACCAAAGAGTCGGTAGCAGAATTGATGCGTGAGCTGAGGGATTTCCGGTCAAGCCGTCCAGCGACCGCAGAAGAGCTGAAAAAAACGGTCCTCACCTCAACGCGGGCCCTGCCGGGCGAGTTCGAAACCTCCGGCAATGTTCTGTCGAGCCTTGTTTCGTCCAATCGCTTCGGTCGGCCGTGGGATTATCCGACGTCGCTGAAGGAGCGTTATGAAGCCCTCAGCCTCAGCGACATCAGCGCCGCCGCGTCCGAGGCCATACATCCCGATAGCCTCATCTGGGTGATCGTCGGCGATCGCGCAAAGATTGAAGAGGGCATCCGCAGCCTCAATCTCGGACCGATTGAGGTGCGCACCGCAGGGGATCTCTAGTCTGCCTCAGTCTTGACGCAGTGGATGGCGCCCCCAAACGGGGGCGCTTTTCACATCCGCAACAACTTGCCCAGCGCCCTTATGCGAGGCTCATCCTTCGGCCGGCCCATCGCGGCAAGTAGCTCGATCTGTTCGCCTACTGACGGCATATAAAGGCGCCCGACCGGTTCCCGCGTGACGGGCGCGACGCGGCGCCAGACGCCCGCGATCTCAATCTCGAAATCGCCCATCGCCTCAATCGGCAAGCCGGGAGACGAGAAGCGAGCGAAGAACCCGGAGCGGAATTGCAGGCTCGCGGGCGGATCCGGCAAGCGCCTTGCCTGCCAGCGGTTCGCGAGCGCCGCGCCGTCGGCGGCCGAGAGCAGAAGATCGACATCGCGAATTATCCCGACATCCGCGCCAGCTAGCGCCGCCGCCGCGCTGCCGATAATCCACCACGGCTCGGAGAAATCCGTGGCCGCGTCGGCAATCTGATTGAGCGCGGCAGCCAGCAGTGGCGCGGCGGCGTTCAATCTCCCTCGCCGACGGGGGCGCCGCCAAGGCGCATCGCAGCCTGCCGCGCGAAACGCAGCGTCACCGCCTTGCGGCGGGCGGCAGCGAGCGGGCGCTCCGGCGCTGTTCGGATGACGGCGCCGCCAAAACCATCGGCGACGATCAACCCTTCGCCCGCCGGTAACAACGATTGGGGGAACTGGCCGCTGACGGCAAAATAGAAGCCATCGCAGAACGGCAAATAGTCAGTCCACTTTGCATCAGCGTCGAAATCAGCCTGACAGGATTTCACCTCCGCCAGGATTAGTCGGCCGCCGCGGTCGAGGCCGGCGACATCTGCGCGCCGCCCGTTCGGAAGACGAAATTCGACGAGCGGCGACAGGCCGAGATCGACGAACAGCCGCACGACGCCGCGCGTCAACGCCTGCGTCACGTTGGGCCGTCGCGGCCAGCCGTCACGATCCGGCCGATCGAAATCGCCCGGAGCCGGCTCTGCGAAAGAATAGCTTTCGGCGTTCTTCATTTGTTCGATCAAAGCGGATACGTTTTGATCGGTCAAGCGGTTGCTGACCCTGCTAGCTCATCGAAGGCGAAGGAAAAGGCGATGGCTTTGAGGGAGCGCGCCCATGCCGAACGCCCTTCACACTTCGGGCGCTTCAAGAACCGCCCTCGCGCGCCTTGATCTGTACAGGGATGGGTCGACCCTACCCCTGAAACGCCCCTACCCCTGAAACTCCGGCAGCCGCACAATGAGCCCGTCGAGTTCCGCCGTCACCTTGATCTGGCAGGAAAGGCGGGAATTTTCCGCCGGAGAGTGCGCGAAATCGAGCATGGATTCCTCCATCGACGCCGGCTTGCCCGTGCGCTCGGCCCATGCCGGATCGATATAGACGTGGCAGGTGGCGCAGGCGCAGGCCCCGCCGCAATCG
>CAZSBU010000339.1:0-2178 GCA_964605055.1 uncultured Caulobacterales bacterium
AGAAAGTGCGCGACGCTGAGCGCGACCGTCAGTATGACGACTTCAAGGACCGCATCGGCGAAGTGATCAACGGCATCATCAAGCGCGTCGAATACGGCCACGTCATCATCGATCTCGGCAAGGCGGAAGCCATTATCCGCCGCGATCAGCAGATGCCGCGCGAGGCTTACCGCACCGGCGATCGCGTTCGCGCCTACATCATGGACGTGCGGCGCGAGGCGCGCGGCCCGCAGATTTTCCTCTCCCGGTCGCACCCGCAGTTCATGGCGAAATTGTTCGAACAAGAAGTGCCTGAAGTTTACGACGGCGTCATCGAGATCCGGGCGGTTGCGCGCGATCCGGGCAGCCGCGCCAAGATCGGCGTGATCTCGAACGACGGCGGCATTGATCCCGTTGGCATGCGCGGCAGCCGCGTGCAGGCCGTCGTCAACGAACTGGGCGGCGAGAAAATTGACATTATTCCGTGGTCGCCCGATCATGCGACTTTCGTCGTCAATGCGCTCGCTCCCGCCGAGGTGACAAAGGTCGTGCTCGACGAGGAGACGGAACGCATTGAGGTGGTCGTGCCCGACGAACAGCTCTCGCTGGCGATCGGGCGTCGTGGCCAGAACGTGCGCCTTGCCTCGCAGCTGACGGGCTTCGAGATCGACATCATGACGGAGGCGGAGGAAAGCGCCAAACGTCAGGAAGAATACCGCACGCGCTCGGAGCTTTTCATGGCCGCGCTCGATGTGGACGACATGATGGCGGGCCTTCTTGTGTCTGAAGGCTTCTCCAAAATTGAAGAACTTGCGCTCGTTGAACTGGAAGAACTGACAGGGATTGACGGGCTCGACGAGGAAACGGCCGCGGAGCTGCAGGCGCGCGCCAACGACTTCCTTGAGGCGGAATTCAGGAAGCTTGACGAGCGCCGGCGCGAACTGGGCGTGGAAGATGCGCTTGCCAGCCACGAGGGGCTCGACGCGAAAATGATCGTCGCCCTTGGCGAGGCCGACATCAAGACGCTTGAGGATTTCGCCGGCTGCGCCGTCGACGACCTGACCGGCTGGACCGAGCGCGTAGACGGCGAGCGCAAGCATTTCGACGGCATCCTTGAGCCGTTCAAGCTCGATGCGGGCGCTGCGGAAGACATGATCATGCGCGCGCGCGTTGCGGCTGGCTGGATCACTGAAGCAGATCTTGCAGCCTCGCGCGCAGAACCTGAGGAGGCCGATGCTGGCGAAACCGCCTGACCAACCTGAAGCGGCGCTGCTGGATGTTGCGTCGGATGACGCCGATCCGCGCGACGTCGGCGCGCGCGATGCGTCGCTGAACGAGGCGGGCAAGGCGCGCACGTGTATCGCTGGCGGGCCCGCTGTCGACGCTGACGAGATGGTGCGGTTCGTATTGGCGCCCGACGGCGCCGTAGTGCCTGATCTCGCCCGCAAGCTTCCCGGGCGGGGCGCCTGGGTCAGCGCCGACCGCGCTTCGATAGAGAAGGCTGCGGGCAAGGGTCTTTTTGCGCGCGCTTTCCGCAAAGCCGCGCAGCTCGGTCCAGGCGAGACGCCAGCCGCGTTTGCTGGCCGGATTGAGGCAGGGCTAAAGGCGCGCGCGCTTGCGGCGATCGGCCTCGCGCGCCGGTCGGGCGATGTTGTCACGGGCTTTGAAAAGGTTCGCGACGCGTTGAGAAGCGGCCCGTCCGCTTTCTTGTTGTCCGCCTCCGATGCGGCGGATGACGGGGCTGGCAAATTGGCTCGGCTCGCTGCGGCGGCTCGGGCGCCCTCTGCGGCGCCAGTGCGGGTTGTGCGCGCCTTCAGCGTCGAGGAATTGTCGGCGGCGTTGGGGCGCGACGGCGTCAGGCATGCCTGCGTTGCGCCGGGACCATCGGCCGACCGGATCGGACGGGAACTCCTCCGGCTTGCCGGGTTTGTCCCCGAGTTGAAGGCCGACCTGACATCCGGTCCAGAAACGTGACCGGAGGCGACAGGATCCGAGAATATCGGGGCGGATGCGACTGTCGAGAGGATGAAATAAGCGTTCCGCTTTTGGTGGACCGCAGCCGCGCTGGACTGTATGTCCATGGCGGCTTTCGATCGGGTTCGACGCGTCGTCGCGCCCGGATGCCCGCCGCAGGATGATGAAGCGGCGATTACGGAGTTTGGATGAACGACGACGTCGATACGAAATCTGAAGCTGGAA
>CAZSBU010000340.1:0-2163 GCA_964605055.1 uncultured Caulobacterales bacterium
CGCGCGCGTCCGATAAAGGCGACGCAGGGAGGCTGGCGTGTGCCGCGGCCCGTCGCCGGCGGCGTTCGGCGCAGCAAGGCCCGCCGCGATAATCGCGCCAGTCGAAGTGCCGGCGATGAGATCGAAGCAGTCGGCGAGGGGGCGCGTCGCGCCGAGTTCCCGGCGCGCCTCATCGAGCGCGTCGAGCAGCACCGCCGCCGCGAGGCCCCGCACCCCGCCGCCGTCGATCGACAGCACAAACCGTGTGGCCACGCCCCCCGCTCCCTTGTTTCCCGCTCCCCGCCTCGTGAGAAATTTCCTGAGGAAACATCTTTGCGAGACTACCCATAGCAGATAGAGATGCGTCGGTAGACATGCTTGGGCGACGCCGTCATATTGCGGCGCAACCTCGCTAAAAAATCAAATCAAGAATTGAAGACGCTCCATGGCCAAAGATCCTGAACGCATCACCATTCTGGCTCGCGAATTCACCGCGGCCGCCCTCGAATTTCACCGCGGCAAGATGGCGGAAAAAGGCTACCGGATGGAGGGCTCGATCACGCCGCGTTCGTTCAAGATGATCGAAGGCGTTGAGCCGCCGAAAGATCTGTTCGACGGCGACCCGCTGTTCGCCGTCACCTTCGTCAAGCGAGAGTCCGCAAACTAGGCTGCGCGGCGCTTCCAGCGGCTGGCGCGGGCGACTGGCGCCCCTGCGCGCCGCGCCTCCTCTATTTGTGTTGTAGCGGCGCGATCCCAAGGCTTTTGCGGCCTTGACTGCGCGCGCGTTCGGGCGTTTCTCGCCCTCCTGAAATTGAGGTGTTTCCAATGGAATTTTCTGTCGCCGTTGTCGGCGCAACCGGCGTTGTCGGCCAGGAAGTACTGGCGATCCTCGACGAGCGGCAGTTTCCCGTTCGCGATGCGTTTGCGCTTGCCTCGCGCCAGTCGCTCGGCCGCGAGGTTTCCTTCGGCGACCGCACGCTGAAATGCCGCGACCTCGAAACGTTCGACTTCGCTCAAGTCGACATCGTGCTGTTCGCCGCTGGCGGCGCCGTGGCGAAGGAATGGGCGCCGAAGGCGGCCGCCACCGGCGCGATGGTCATCGACAATTCCTCGCATTTCCGGATGGACCCGGACGTTCCGCTCATCGTGCCGGAAGTCAACGCCAGCGCGATCGTCGGGGCACGGAAGAAAAACATCGTCGCCAACCCCAACTGCTCGACCGCCCAGCTTGTCGTTGCGCTGAAGCCGCTCCACGACGCGGCGACCATCAAGCGCGTTGTCGTTGCGACCTATCAGTCGACCTCCGGCGCCGGCCGGGAGGCGATGGACGAGCTTTTCAACCAGACGAAGGGTATCTTCGTAAACGACTCGCCGACGCCCTCCGCGTTCACCAAGCAGATTGCATTCAACGTCATCCCGCACATCGACACCTTCATGGAAGACGGTTTCACCCGCGAAGAGTGGAAGATGTCGGCGGAGACAAAGAAAATTCTCGATCCGAAGATCAAATTGACGGCGACTTGCGTGCGCGTGCCGGTGTTTGTCGGCCATAGCGAGGCGGTGAATGTCGAGTTCGAGCGGCCGATTTCCGACGATGAGGCGCGCGAGATCCTGCGCGAGGCGCCGGGGCTTCTCGTCGTCGACAAGCGCGAGGACGGCGGCTACGTCACGCCGATCGAAGCGGTGGGCGAGCACGCGACTTACGTCAGCCGTATTCGCGTCGACTCGACGGTCGATAACGGGCTATCGTTCTGGTGCGTCTCTGACAATCTCCGCAAGGGCGCAGCGCTGAGGAAAAAGCGGTTCGTCTCGGACTGGCGTGCGCTATCGGCGCCTATCTCCTGTGGGGCCTCTTTCCGCTATATTTCCGCTTTCTCGCCAGTGTCGGCGCGATGGAAATCCTTGCTCATCGCATCGTCTGGTCGATACCGTTCGGCGCCCTCGTGCTGACGTTGCGCCGCCAATGGAGCGACGTCGCCAAAGCCTTCGCCACGCCGAAGGTCGTGATGATGCTCGGGACTTCAGCCGTCTTCATCTCTGTGAACTGGCTGATCTATGTCTGGGCCGTCACCAATGAGCGCGTGCTGGAGGCAAGCCTTGGCTATTACATCAACCCGCTGATGGTCATAGCCGCCGGCGTGTTCGTGCTTGGCGAAAAGCTCCGCCCCCTGCAGATCGCCGCCG
>CAZSBU010000341.1:0-1842 GCA_964605055.1 uncultured Caulobacterales bacterium
CGACCCGACGGTCGACGCGATCCTCAAGGACGCTGTCGTCTTCCTTGACCCTAATCAGAACCCGGACGGACGGGCGCGCTTCACCCACAATTTCGAAATCGCCGAAGGGCTGGAGCCGTCGCCAAGCCGCATCGCAGCCGAGCGCAACGAACCCTGGCCGGGCGGGCGCACCAATCACTATTATTTCGACATGAACCGGGACTGGTTCGCGCTGACCCAGCCGGAAACGCGAGGGCGCATCAAGGCGCTGCGCGAGTGGCGCCCGCTCGTCTTTGTCGACGCCCACGAGATGGGAACGGACCGCACGTATTATTTCGCGCCGGAGGCCGACCCTTTCAACCCGCACCTCGCGCCCGCACAGCGCGCGAACCTGCAACTCTTTGGGCGGAACAACGCCAAATGGTTCGACCGGCGCGGTTTTCCCTATTTCACGCGCGAGGTCTATGACGCCTTCTACCCCGGCTATGGCGCAAGCTGGCCCTCTTACTACGGCGCCGTCGCCATGACCTATGAACAGGCGTCCGCGCGAGGCCTGAAAGCGCGGCGTACGGATGGAACGGAATATCATTTCCGCGACACGGTGCGTCAGCATTTCACCGCCTATGTGGGCACCGCCGAGGCCGCCGCCGTCACCCGCCGCAAGCTGCTCGCCGACTATCTCGCCTATCAGCGCACGGCGATCGAGGAAGGCCAGCGCGAGACTGTTCGCAGCTATATTTTCCCGGCGGGCCGCGATCAGACGGCGGCTGACAAACTTGCCGGCGTGCTCGCGCAGCAAGGCGTCGAGGTGAAAACCGCCATCAACGCGTTCAGCGCCTGCGGCAGCCGGTATGAGACTGGAACGCACGTCGTAAACCTTGCACAGCCCGCCAAGCGGCTCATCCGTACGCTGCTCGATCGCGACGTGCCGCTGCCCGCAGACTTCCTCGCCCGGCAGGAAGAACGCCGCGCGCGCAACCAGCCCGACGAGATTTACGACGTCACGGCGTGGTCAATGCCGCTCTTGTTCAACGCCGCCATGGATTCGTGCGACGCGAATATCGCGCTCAACGCGGATTTCCGCATCCATGACGGGCGGCTCTTCGAGCCGGCGCGCGTCGCCGGACCGGCGAACGCTGTCGCCTATCTCGTGCCGTGGGGCGAGACGTCCGCCGTTCGGCTGCTGGCGCGGGCCTATCGCGCCGGCATGGTTGGCCGCGCCAACGCCAAGACGTTTACGCTAGGCGGGCGCGAATATCCGGCGGGTACGGCCATTTTCATGGCGGCCGAGAACGGACCCGACGCGCGCGCGCAGTTAAACCGCTTCGCCGCCGAGACCGGCGCGGAGGTGATCGCTGTCGCCGACAGTTGGGTGACAAATGGTCCGAACTTCGGCTCTGACAACGCGGTGCGCCTTGTCGCCCCGCGGATCGCGATCGCTTGGGACGCGCCGACGATTTCCAATCAGGCCGGCGCGACGCGGTTTGTGATCGAGCGACAGTTCGACTATCCGGCGACGCCCGTGCGGGTGCGCGACCTCATTGACCGCACGCTCGACCAGTTCGACGTGCTCTATCTGCCGGGCGGGGGCGACTACGCCTCGGCGCTTGGCGCCAGCGGCGTTGCCCGCCTCAAAGAGTGGACGCGCGCGGGCGGCGTGCTCATCGGATCGACGACGGCGCTGCGGTTCCTCGCCCATCCCGACAACGGCTTTCTGTCGATCAAGCGCGAGAACGCCGTCTTTGAAGGCGAGAAAGCGGCCGACGCTGACGGCGCCATCGTTGACGGCGTCTATGTCGAAACGCCGGAGGCGGCCAATGCGCAGCTCATCCCCGAAAAGGCGCCGCCCTATGCTTCAGCCGG
>CAZSBU010000341.1:1852-2129 GCA_964605055.1 uncultured Caulobacterales bacterium
GTTCTGGCGCGGGCGCGCGTCGACCCCGATCACTGGCTCGGCGCGGGCGCAGCGCCCGAGCTCTATTCGCTGCTGTCAGGCGGCGACGTCTGGACGCCGACCAAGCTCGATGCGGGCGTCAACGTCGCCCGGTTCGAAGCGGTCGATCGCCTCGTAGCATCCGGCCATCTGTGGGATGAAACCAAGCGTCAGTTTGCCTACAAGCCCCTACTCGTGACCGAGGAAATGGGCGCCGGCATGGTCATCGGCTTCACGCAGGACCCGACCTACCGCGCCT
>CAZSBU010000342.1:0-1832 GCA_964605055.1 uncultured Caulobacterales bacterium
TCGGCGGCGCGCAGAAGCCCCTCGGTCTTTTGCGCCGCTGGCGCCCGCGCAAGAACGCGCGCTGCGCCGCGGGCCGCCTCTCCCATTGCGAAAAGGTGGGTCGTCAGGTGCGCTGATGTTTCGACTTGCGTCACCTCAAGCCTCCGGAACCGGCATCAGCAAGGCGAGGTCGTGGCGTTCGATCACCGCAGGGCGACGCCGATAGCCGAGGATGGCGTCAATATCCGCTGACTGACGGCCCATGATGCGGCGCACGTCGCTGTTGTCGAACGCCGCAAGGCCCTGCCCCAGATTTTCGCCCGCCGGACCGAGGATTCGAACCGCGTCGCCGCGCGCAAACGCGCCCTCGACGGCGAGAATCCCTGCGGGCAAAAGGCTCGCCCCGCGAAACAACGCCGCCCGCGCGCCAGCGTCGATCTGTATGGCTCCCGTCGCCTTCAGCCGCCCACCGATCCAGAGCCGGCGAGCGCTTTCAGGGCTGGCGCCCGCAACAAACAGCGTCGCCCGGCCGCCATCGCGAATGGCCGCAATCGGATGATCGACAGCGCCCGGCGCGATGATGGCGGCGCACCCGGCGGCGCCTGCGATTTTTGCGGCGGCGATCTTGGTCGCCATGCCGCCGGAGCCAACGCCCGCAGCCGCATTGGCGCCCGTCGCCATCGCCTCTATCGCAGCGTCGATCTCGGCGACGTGCGCGATGTGCCGGGCGTCGGGATTGCCGCGCGGATCAGCCGTATAAAGACCGTCAATATCTGACAGCATCACCAGAAGGTCGGCGCCGGCAATCTGGGCCGCGTGCGCGGCGAGCCGATCATTGTCGCCATAGCGGATTTCGGCTGTTGCAACCGTGTCGTTCTCGTTGATGACGGGCAGCGCGCCAAGCTCGATGAGCGTTTCGAGCGTTGCGCGGGCGTTGAGATATCGACGGCGGTCTTCGACATCGCCGAGCGTTAGCAGAAGCTGCGCGGCGCAAATACCAGAGGGCGCGAGCGCTTGCTGCCACGCCTCGATCAGCAGCGTCTGGCCAGCGGCGGAGGCCGCCTGTTTTTCTTCGAGCCGCAAGCGGCCCGACAGCCCGAGCCGGCGCCGGCCAAGCGCGATCGCACCAGATGTCACGATCAGAACTTCGCGCTCGTCCGCCCGCAGCCGGGCGATGTCGGCGCCAAGCGTTGCCAGCCAGCGGCCATTGGGCGCGCCGTCAGCGCCGCAGACCAGCGCCGACCCCACCTTGATCACGAGACGCCGCGATGCGCCCAAGGCGTCAGCGGCGCTCAAGATAGTCAGATTGCCTGCCATGCGGTCCGTGGATGCATTCCAAAGGTTTGCCGTGCGCCGAGGAGGGTCCGAGGCGCGCGCCCATCAACGCCGCGCGCGGGCCATTTGGCAAGTGGGGGCGCATGCTGCGTTCTTTCAGGCGGCTTTAGGCCGATGCGCGCAGATCGTACAGGTCGGCGAGCAACGCCTCGACCGTTGGCGTTCGGCCTGCGCCCCGGCCGCGACAGATAAACGTCCGCCCGTCGTTCAACGTCGCCCGCAGCGCATTGCGCTCGTCCGTGCACGCCGCCAGCAAGGGATCCTGATCAACCGCCTCGAACGTAATGCAAACGGACGGTTGCCCGGTCTCGTCCGGACTGATGCACGCGACCTGACGCCAGACGCCGCCGGCGCGAACGATCCGCGCCGCCCGCACGGCGTCAAGCGCCTCGGTCCTGACCGCACCGGGCAGCGGCTCGGCGCCAAAAGCGGCGAACGCCAGCAGCGAGGCTTTTGCGGCGGCGTCGACGCCGTTGAGGTCCGCGCCCAGCATCACGCGCCGCTGCTGGTTGTAGCGA
>CAZSBU010000342.1:1842-2114 GCA_964605055.1 uncultured Caulobacterales bacterium
AATCCCGCCGCCTGCGCTTCGCCCACCGCCGCATCAAAACCAACGCCGCTCCGCAAGCGACCCAGAATAAAGTTCACCGTGCCGTTCAATACCGCGTCGATGCGCTGGATGGGCCCCACTGCAGCCGCCCGCGAGATCGTCTCCAGCATCGGCGCGCCGCCTCCCACCGCCGCCGAATATCGCAAACGCGCGCCGGACCTCGACGCCGCGAGCGACAGCTCGGCAAGACGGCCGGCGAGCGCCATCTTGTTGGCGGAGACCACGTCGACGCC
>CAZSBU010000343.1:0-2107 GCA_964605055.1 uncultured Caulobacterales bacterium
AAATACTTCGTGATCGCCGCGGTCAGCGTCGTCTTGCCGTGATCAACATGCCCAATCGTTCCGATGTTCACATGGGGCTTGGAGCGCTCGAACTTTGCTTTGGCCATTTGGCTCTCCGTCTCTTCCTTCTGAGCTTTGACGTGATTTGGACTAACCGAACTTCGCCTGGACTTCGTCGGCAACCGCCTGCGGGACTTGGGCGTAGTGATCAAATTGCATGGTGTACTGAGCGCGGCCCTGGCTCATCGAGCGCAGGGTATTGACATAGCCGAACATGTTCGCGAGCGGCACGGTCGCGTTCACCACCGTCGCGTTGCCGCGCATCTCCTGACCGAGCACCTGTCCGCGCCGGCTGGTCAGATCGCCGATGACGCCGCCGACATACTCCTCGGGCGTCACCACCTCGACCTTCATGATCGGCTCCAGCAGCTTCGGCTTCGCCTTGCGCGCGGCTTCGCGGAAGGCCGCCCGACCGGCGATCTCGAAGGCCATGACGCTGGAGTCCACCTCGTGATAGGCGCCATCGGTGAGCGTCACCTTGACGTCGAGCATCGGGAAGCCGGCGATGATGCCGGTGTTGAGCACGCTCTCCACGCCCTTCTCGACGCCGGGAATATACTCCTTCGGCACGTTGCCGCCGACGACCTTGCTCTCGAACGCGAAGCCGGAGCCTGCCTCGCCCGGCTCAACCGACAGCTTGACCCGCGCGAACTGGCCGGAACCGCCGGTCTGCTTCTTGTGGGTGTAGTCGACATCGGCGGCCTGGGTGATGGTCTCCCGGTAGGCGACCTGCGGCGCGCCGACATTGGCGTCCACCTTGAACTCGCGGCGCAGCCGGTCGACGATGATATCGAGGTGCAACTCGCCCATGCCCTTGATGATCGTCTGGCCGGACTCACTGTCGGTCATCACCCGGAAGGATGGGTCCTCCTGCGCCAGCCGGTTGAGCGCGGCGCCCAGCTTCTCCTGATCGCCCTTGGTCTTCGGCTCCACCGCCACCTCGATGACCGGCTCCGGAAACTCCATGCGCTCAAGGATCACCGGCGAGGCCGGATCGCACAGCGTATCGCCCGTCGTCACGTCCTTCAGGCTCGCGATCGCAACGATATCGCCGGCGCAGGCCTGCTTGATGTCCTCGCGGCTGTTCGAGTGCATCAGCAGCATCCGGCCCACGCGCTCGCGCTTCTCCTTGACCGTGTTGAGCACCTGCGAGCCCGTGTCGAGCGTGCCCGAATAGATGCGGCAGAAGCTGAGCGAACCCACGAACGGGTCGTTCATGATCTTGAAGGCCAGCATCGACAGCGGCGCGGAGTCGTCGGCCTTGCGCACGATCTCTTCGCCCGTCTTGACATCGACGCCCTTGATCGGCTTCACGTCGAGCGGCGACGGGAGATAGTGCACCACGGCGTCGAGCAGAGGCTGCACGCCCTTGTTCTTGAACGCCGAACCGCACATCACAGGGAAGAAAATCACGTCGCAGGTCCCCTTGCGGATCAGCGCACGAAGCTTCTCCTCGCCGGGCTCCTCGCCCTCAAGATAAGCCTCCATCGCGGCCTCATCGGCCTCCACCGCGACCTCGATCAGCTTCTCCCGGTACTCCTTCGCCCTGTCGAGCAAGTCGGCGGGGATGTCCTTCTCGTGGAACTTCGCGCCAAGCGTTTCCGCTTCCCACACGATCGCCTTCATGCGGATCAGGTCGATCACGCCCTCGAACTCGTTCTCGGCCCCGATCGGGAGTTGCAGCACCAGCGGCAGCGCCCCGAGACGGTCCCGGACCATCTCGACAGAGCGGTAGAAATCCGCGCCGAGCTTGTCCATCTTGTTGACGAAGATCATGCGCGGCACCCGATACTTGTCGGCCTGCCGCCACACCGTTTCGGTCTGAGGCTCCACGCCGGCATTCGCATCCAGCAGCGCGATCGCGCCGTCGAGCACGCGCAGGCTGCGCTCGACCTCGATCGTGAAATCGACATGCCCCGGCGTATCGATGATGTTGACCCGGTGACGCGGGCCGATCTCGTTGCCGTCGATGTCACGAAGGGTCCAGAAAGTCGTGGTCGCGGCCGAGGTGATCGTGATGCCGCGCTCCTGCTCCTGCTCCATCCAG
>CAZSBU010000344.1:0-2100 GCA_964605055.1 uncultured Caulobacterales bacterium
CTGGCTTTCGCGGCTCTTCTTGCAGGTTCGATTTTCTTCGGCGATAATTCAGGCGAGTTCAATCTGTACGTGCTTGTGTCTTTCGCCGTCGTAGCGCCCCTAAGCTCGATCTTTTCGCAAAGTTGGTGGCGTTATTCCTTGCAGCTTGTTCTCATCTCGGTGCTCTTATTCTTGGTCGGCGTCGCAATTAACGACGTGTCGGGCGCCAACGACAAGATGGGACCTGCCGGGCTCGCCTATCTGTGGCCCATGCTGCTGTTCCCCGCATTTCTGTGCCTGGCCGGCGTGGTGCGATTTGTCATTCAAGCTGTCCGCCAAGCGCGTGGGCAGCGCAGCGGTGCGCCGTTCATTTCGCGCTCCGTGGTCGTGGGCGCATTGATCGTCTCGGGCTTGTTCATCACCTGGACCGTCTGGACGACAGTCGATGTGATCTTGACCATCCAGGAAGATGAACGCGGGCGGGCAAGGGCTGCCCCGCTCGATCTCGAAGGTGTGGAGGGTTTGAGCGGTGAGACCGGTATTGTGGGGGATTTCGCGCTCGTTCAGGTCTGGAACCGAACGAAAGCCACCTGGATCGAACTCGAAATGACATACCGAGTAGATGGCGGGCCGGAACGCGCCCTGAAGAAAACGCTCGATTTCCCCGTCCGTCCAACGGACTCTGCTCTCGTGTCCCTTTCCATAAATGATGTCGAAGAAGGCGCTGTTTCCTGGCAGGTCACCACTGTGGTCGGCTGGGAATAACTTCTGATCATGCATATTCGAACCCTGCCGGAGAAAAAGTCGATGTTGAGAATCTGCGCCTATGCTCTCGTCTTGGGTCTTGCCGGTCTGGCCATTAGCGCAGCCCTCGCCGATCCGCCCGATGACGCATTTGCAGGGCCGCAATGGCGCGATACCGCAACGGCCATGGACGCGGACCGGCTGGAGCGCGCCGATCTGACATTCGGCACGGTAATGCGCGACGCCATCGGCCCGGCTGCGCCGGAAGCGCTCAGCGAACTCGCCACGTTGCTGCGCACCCCAACACGCGACTTCGAGCACAACGAGCTTGTCGGCGTCTGGCGCTGCCGTCTCATCAAGATCCGGACCGAGGCCCCGACAATCACGATCGGCGGCTGGGATGAGTGCGACGCCGAGCCGGGCGAGCACGCGCTTTTCTTCTCGAAACTCACAGGCAGGGAGCGATTCAACGGCAACTTGTGGCCGGAAGCGTCGGACCGGATGGTCTATGTCGGCGCGTTTCATTATGACAACGAAAGGGTTCGGCCCTATTCGACCGTCGACTCGATCAATGAACCCACCAATGGCAATCAGATCGGCTGGGTGACGATGCGCGGCGACAGGGTTGTCATCGAACTGCCTGCGCCGGAGTTCCGCACGGCTTACGACATTCTTGAGATGGCGAAGAAGTAAGTGTCCATTCATATTTGATAATACTTAGGATCGCATTATCATGTCCAAATATACGTGGTTGAGACGCAACCTGTTGACGCCTCATATTCTTGCGATCATCGCTTTTGTGCTTTCCTATATCGTCATCGAGGTTTTTGAAACCAACCGCAGTCTGCCCGATCTCATCCTGGGCATCATCGGCTATGTGATGACCCTGCTTGCCATCATCGCCAGCATTGCGGCGCTCTTTTTTCATCCCTGGCGGCGGGGCAGCGCAAGGGAGTGGCTGCTGCTTGGCCTTCACCTGCCAGCGCTGATCGCCTGTTTCGCGCTGGCGTTTCTGTGGTTGGCTCTGCATCTGGCATGAGGACTCTGGCCGCGGCTGCGCCTTGCGTCTATCATCGCCCCATTGCGCTTTTGAATACTTCAGGCATTGGCGGGCGGCATGGCGGAGACGGGCGACAGCAGGCTTGAGCGGCAGCCGGATTTTTTCATCAGCCGCGCCGGCGCGGACAGTGATGCGGCGCGTCTCATCGCCGGTATCATCCGCGATGCCGGCCTGACGCCTTTTTATCAGGACGATGATTTCGGCCACGCCGACTTCATGCGGCGCATGGAGCAGGGCTATCACAGCGCGCGCATGATCGCGGTGCTGTCGCCGGATTACCAGCGCTCGGAGAACTGCCGGAAGGAATACAACACCTT
>CAZSBU010000345.1:0-2090 GCA_964605055.1 uncultured Caulobacterales bacterium
TGAATGTATCCTCGGATAATCTGAAAATCTACTGAATCAACGCTAATTAGCTGCACTCAAATTAAAATCAGTGAGCAAATATTTTAGCTGCTCGCGCTCTTTGTTCGCACGTATTAATTCTTTGTTAAGCTCACTGACGCGCTCATTGCTTTCATTTGCAAGGCGCTCCATGCGGTGACATCGGTTTTCGTTTGTGATAATAAATTCACGGAAAGTGTTTATGCTAATTTTTAGGCGTTTTAAACTTTCGCGAAGCTGAATTATCTCTATGCACATCTGTTTGCGTGATAAAATGTTATGCGGGCTAAGTCTTTCGCTGCCAAAATCACATTGATGTTGAGCATCGGTAGACGCAGATAGCACATATTTTTTTTTGCGCACCTCTCCAGAAGCGGAGTTTAGCGCATCAGCGGCAAGATCAATTGAATATAGGTTTGATGCCGATCGGGAGGTGTCAGATATTAATGCGAAAGCAACTACAATTGCAAGAAAAGAGAATCGTTGTTTCCACATTTATTCTTTTCTCCATGTTCGTTGAAGGCCGTCCGGCAGATCATTATGCCTTGTACTTTCTTGCAGAACGATCTGATCACGCGCTTAAACTAAAGCAGGCGCATGGCCCTGATGCCGACAATCTTGTTTGCGCCGACGATGAGGTGCTCGTGAAAGGCAATGCCGACCCCACCGAGCGCATTGGCGACCATGCGACTCATTTCGATATCAGGCTGTGAGGGGGTTGGATCGCCACTTGGATGATTGTGGATCAATACGACTGCTGAGGCATTGTAGAGGAGCGCCAAACGGACGACCTCGCGCGGGTAGAGCTGGACGTGATTTACCGTACCCCCACGAATCGGATGTTCGCGAATCAAGCCGTTCTTTCGGTTCAGCAGCAGGACCAGGACTTCCTCGATTTCGCAGCCGCGGAGCCGCCGGAGCGCGAACTGGCTAAGTTCGTCGAAGGACGCGATCACCCGACGCTCAGCGATCTCTTCGCGCAACGCCGCGTGATGCAGTCGCCCAAGCGCTGCAACAAGATTCGCAACCTCCGGACTTACGTCAGAACGAAGGGCGATCTCCTCACCGGTAGCCGTTAGCAATGCGACGACCGAGCCGAAATTAGAAGCGATGGCGATTCCTGTCTGCAGCGCATTCGGCACACCATAGCATTCCATGAGCTCGGCGAGGGCGATCAGCGCGGGCATGGTCGCCTTGATCTGGGAAGGTGGTACTTCGGCCGTGGGCAGAAGCGTGACTTGGCCATCATCGCTCTCGCTGAGACCAAAGCGCCGTCCATCCATTCTTTTTCCCCGCCCGATTGAACGCGACAAGCTCGACCAAACGCCCGATGGCAGCTTTGGCGTTGAGCGCCGCCAAGCGGTTTAGCTCACTCTTCCTCTCAACCACAACGTTTTTATTTCAGCATTGATCGCCTGTTGCGCGTATTCCACAGAGCTCCCCTAATGCGCGAAATCAGCTTGCGACTCTATCTCCATGGTTTAGGTTGGTTGTTGCAGCCACCCGCAACATGGAGAAAACGCACGATGGTCGATTCAGCGCTTGGTATGGCCCGCTCGACGTGTGTAACTTCTCTCGACGGTCAGCGGCAGGGTGTGTCCGTCAGCCAGGTCGGGGAAAGCAGCTTGGGGTTGGCGACGAGTCCACCAGAAATCCGCGTTCTCGCCTTGCTTTCGCGGGAAGGTGCCAAAGCCGACCTTGCGCCCTTCAACGTGACGGCACCCAAGGACGCGGACGCGTTCAACGAGAGCTTTGACAAAGGCGACTTCGACGTCGCCGTGTTCGATGCGAGCCTCGGCGCCGGATGGCCGACTGACGCGGCGATGGCGCTTTGCAATCGGGCGAGCCGGCGCTTTCCCTTGCTGCTCTTGTTCGATCACAACAACGATCTGGTCGTGGTCGAAAGCAAAGTCACCGGCCGGGACATTTGGTGTATCTCCAAAGATGCACTGCAGCCAAACGAACTGGCGATCATCGCGACCGGCTTGGCCGTCCTAGGCCGCGTTCGAGCCCGGCGTCCAAGCCACAATTAGATGGTTCCTCGCCCTTCCGTATGGGTAGCCGCTCACGCC
>CAZSBU010000346.1:0-2085 GCA_964605055.1 uncultured Caulobacterales bacterium
GTCGAATTCGGCGCCTTCGTGAACTTCTTCGGCGCGCGCGACGGCCTCGTTCATATCTCGCAGCTCAGCAGTGGCCGTCCCGAAAAGACCAGCGACGTCGTCAAGGAAGGCGATGAAGTCTGGGTCAAGCTTCTCGGCTTCGACGATCGCGGCAAGGTCCGCCTGTCCATGAAGGTTGTGGACCAAACGACAGGCAAGGAAATCGCTCGCGGCGACGGCGACGCCGACTAGGGCATTTCCATCCGGCCGTGTGAACATTGAAAAAGGCCCGCCGGGCGCACCCTCTAGGCGGGGCCTTTTTGCAACTGCTGCTCCGTAATTCAGAAGCGAACCATCGCAGCGGCGCCAAATTCGGCTATGTTTTCGTCCGAAATTCTTGGGGCGCCCCCACAGGGCGGACCTGAACAGAGGGCTCGTACCTCAACCTGACGGAGGGCGCGATGGAAGCGAACAAAGGTTTCTTGCGTAAGGAATTGCTGTCGGTTGTTCCAGCGTTGCTCGCGGGGCTATTTTTAATTGCGCTTTCTGGCTGCGGCGAACAAACCAATAAACTTGACAATACGCCTCCATCCGCCGCAGCCGAAGAACAGAAGCCTGATCCGTCTACAGAATTTCTGGCCATGGCGGCGCGACACGCAAGCGGATTTCTCCAAACGGCCCCAGAACTTTCGGGTGAGCTATCCGTATCTGAAGAAATAGGCGGAACAGGATACCTGTCCCGCCTTGGCCGCTATGGTTTCGAAGCGCACCAATCCGCACGAGCCATGAATGAAGCGTTTCTGCAGGAACTGCGCAGTTACGACCGTAATGCGCTCGATGCCTCTACGGCCATCACATACGATATCCTGAAAAACGCATACGAAGCCGCAGCCCGCCGCAATCAATTTGACTTCGGCGGCGCAACGCCATTCGGTGCAAGCCTTCCCAATTCCGGCGCCAACTGGGCCGTTTCGCCGTATTTCATCACACAGCTATCCGGCCTGCACATCGATCTGCCTAAAATCATGATCATTGCTCATCCGATGCGCACTCGCGGGAACGCAGAGGCTTTTCTCGCACGCCTTGAAGCTGCGTCGCGCGCCATCGACGAAGCGATTGAAACAGTCAATTCCGATGCTGGAATTGGCGTCTCGCCGCCTGCCTTCGCAATTGAGGGTATACTGAGTTCCATCAAAAGCTTTACTTCTGGCCCGGTGGACGAAAACCCAATCGTTACGACCTTTACTGAGAAGCTTGCCGACATAGCTGAACTTGATGAAGAAGACCGAGCATCGCTACGCGCGCGTGCGCTTGATCACATGACGAACGGCGTCATTCCCGCTTATGGGCGATTGGCGGATTTGTATGAAACGCTGCACGCCGAGGCCGGCTCAGACGCCGGTGTGTGGCGGCTCGGCGAGGAAGGTGAAGCGTTCTATCAGATGGCGTTGACCGCTTACGGTGCGCGGAATCTTTCCAGCGATGACATTCACGAGGTTGGGCTAGCTGAGGTTGCGCGCATCTCAGCCGAAATGGACGAATTGCTGAAGTCCATCGGCCTGAACAGCGGGAGCGTTGGCGCGCGCATGCAGACGTTGTCAAAACGTACTGACAATGTTTGGCCGAACACCGACGATGGGCGCGAGCAGCTTCTGGAAAGCTTGCGGCAGCAGATTGCCGCGATCAACGAAATAGCGCCTCGCTGGTTTGGAACCCTGCCGCCGCAACATGTCGAGGTTCGTCGTATTCCAGTCTACGAACAGGATAGTGCGCCCGGCGGGTATTATGCGGGTCCTGCTCTCGACGGCTCACGCCCAGGCATTTACTGGATCAATTTGAAGGATACGGCCGACAATCCGAAGCATGGGCTGCGCACGCTGACCCACCATGAGGCCGTGCCGGGCCATCACTTCCAGATCTCCCTTCAGCGCGCGGTGCCCAACATGCCGCTTCTGCGCAACATGCTGAGTTACTCGGAATACACGGAGGGTTGGGCGCTGTACTCGGAGAAGCTCGCCGCTGAAATGGGGATGTATGCTGATGATCCTGAAGGCGACCTCGGTCGCCTGCAGGCGGAATTGTTTCGGGCAGCACGTCTCGTTGTCG
>CAZSBU010000347.1:0-2082 GCA_964605055.1 uncultured Caulobacterales bacterium
CGTCGACATTTCCGTGGCGCCGGGGCGTTCGCTCGTCATTATCGGCGGATCGGGCAGCGGCAAGTCGGTGCTGCTGCGTTGTCTTCTTGGCGTGGTCCGTCCGGACAGCGGCCAGATTCTGCTTGATGGCGAAGACCTGGGGCGGCTCTCGGCCAGCGCGCGCGCAAAGCGTACCCGTCGCATTGGCATGCTGTTCCAGGGCGCTGCGCTTTTTGACAGTCTGCCCGTCTGGGAGAACATCGCCTTTCGAACGATCTATGGCGAGGGCGGAACCCGCGCCAAGGCCCGCCTCATTGCCGAGGAATGCCTTGCGAAGGTCGGGCTCGCGCCGGAAGTGGGCGGCCTTTACCCTGCGGCGCTTTCCGGCGGCATGCAGAAGCGCGTCGGCCTTGCCCGCGCGATTGCAGGCGATCCGGATATTCTTTTCTTCGACGAACCGACCACTGGGCTTGATCCGATCATGGCGGACGTCATCAACAATCTGATCGTGGAGCGCGTGCGGGCGCTTGGGGCGACCGCTATCTCGATCACCCATGATATGGCCTCGACGCGCAAAATCGCCGACGAAGTCGCCATGCTCTATGAAGGCCGTATCATCTGGCAGGGCGCGCCGGATCAACTCGAAAGGTCTGGCAATCCCATGGTCGATCAGTTCGTGCACGGACGCGCCGACGGCCCCATTCGCATGGCGATCAAGTCGGCTTGATCCAGCGCGCCGCGATCGGCCTCAAACTTCAACGACCACGCCGCGATCAGGCGCTATCCGGCCAAGTCGCATGTTGTGGAAGACAGGCTCCAGCGCTTTCAAGCCCTGCACGCGCTCGATTTTCAGCCAGCTGCGGCTCTGCACGGCGCCCCGGTTCCAGAACTCGAGCGCGCGACCCTCGAACGCGCCAGCGCCCCATTCCGCATTGCGCTTTTGAATATGGGTCGGGGCAAAGAACATGGCGCTCCGCTCACGAATGAAACCTGGTTGGGGCCCCATATCGTCCCAGTGGGTTGCGCCGACATTCGAACAATAAACCATCGCTTCGCCAAGGTGGCCATGCAACTGCGCCAGCACCGCGCCGTTGCCGGACATGTCGACGATGACGGTCGGCTTTTCCCGGTCAATGCCGGTCAGCGCGTCATAGGTGAAAACGTCGCCGTAATGGCCGAGCCGTCGGACAAAGTCGGCGTTTCCCGCAGAGGTGATCCCGATGACCGGCGGCGCATTCGAGTCATCAGACAATGCGGCGGCGAGCCCGATGGCTGTTTTCGACGAGGCGCTGACGATGACGATTTGCTCGGCGCCAAACCAGCGATTGTCCAGAAGGAAATCGTAGAGGCAATAAGACGTTGCGTAGAGCGGAAAGAGCAACATGCGCTCCTCCTCCGTTGCATGCCCGTCCCGGGCGTCGACGGGATCGCCGCCGAGCCGCGAATACGCGTTGTAAACAGCGGGTAACGCCTGCCGGTGCGCTGCCTGATCAATGAGCCGCTCAGGCCGCACGCGACCGGGCTGCAGGATCAGTCGTTCGGCCATCGGCAAATAGCCGTAGATGCGTTCGCCAACCGCGATGTCAGTGGCGCGAGAAGCTTCAACGCGGGCGACGCCCCATACTGGAATGACGCCCCACTCGTCATCCACAGGGAAAAAATTCCAGTAGCCAATCCGCTCGCCGACAACGCCATAGGTGACATTGTTGGCGGTAAGCGCGAAGCGCTCAACGCGCGTCAGGATTTCGCCCGCGGCCAGGTCGCGGGCCGGCACGTTTACGATGCGCGCGTCGGCGAGATTGGCCCGGCGCGTGTGAAATTCCAGTGACACAGACAGGACCTCCTTGCTTCGCGCCTCGCGAGGAAGTGTTCCGGAAATGACGCTTCCAATCAATCGCCTTCATCAGCGGCGGTAGCGAGTCTTTGCCTGTTCGGATAATAATCGACCGGGGAACCAGCGGCGCAAGCCGTTGAGGGTGCGGGAGGGCGTCAATGACAGTCGCCGAGGCGGAAATGGTCTGGATCGCGGTCGCGATTTATTTCGCGATTGGGGTCGTTGTCGGCTTGCCGTTCATGGCGTTCGGGTTAGCGCGCCTCGACCAT
>CAZSBU010000348.1:0-2065 GCA_964605055.1 uncultured Caulobacterales bacterium
TCGACCTTTGGGCCCGTTGACAATTTTAGCTTTGGCGTCGGCGGCGAGATCGTCGCTGACTTGCCGGCGGCGGTCTTGAAGACGGCATTCGAGCGCAATGAGGGAGAAGAGACCGAAGCGCTTCCGCTTGCAGAAGGCGACGGATATTTCTTCCTCTCCGTCAACGACATACGCCCCAGCGCTGTGCGCCCATTCGAGGAAGTCGAGGATGACGTCGCGACGAGGTTGCGCCGGGAAGAGCGGCAAACCCGCATCTCGGCAACCGTCCGGCAGATCCGCGCGGCGCTATCGGAAGGCAAGTCGCTGCAAGAAGCTGCAGCCCCTTATAATCGCACGCCAACGGACGCGACGTTGACGCGCCAGAGCGCCAACGAAGTTTTTTCGCCAGCATTGCTGGAGCAGGCCTTCAGCGCTGAAAAAAGCTCCGCGATATCAGGCGCAGCCGGCCTCGGCGAGGCGCAGATCATCGCCATCATCAACGACATCTCTTTCGACGTTGGTCGCGTAAATCCGGCGTCAGCCGCATCCTTTGGACAGTTCGTCAGCAATCAAATCAATCAGGAAATCGTCGAAACATTCGCTGCATCAGTGCGCGATGAGCGGGGCGTGCGGATCAATTCTGCCCAGATTGACGCTCTCTTCTCCGATGGACGCTGACGCATGACGGCCTTGCCTGATTTTGGCGCATTCGCCGAAAAATATCTCGCAGACGTTCCGCAGGTCATGATCCATCGGGTCGTTTCCGACCTCGAAACGCCCGTATCCGCCTATTTGAAGCTTGCTGGCGACCGGACCAACAGTTTCCTCCTTGAGTCCGTCGAGGGCGGGGAAACGCTCGGCCGGTATTCGATCATCGGCGTCCGCCCAGACGCCATATGGCGCGTGGATGGAGCGCAAGCGGATGTGAACTGGACGGCCGAGACGCACGTCGACAACTTCACACAAGACGCTGATCCGCCGCTCATCAGCCTGCAGAAATTCATCGACGCCGCGCGGATCGACTTGCCTGCTGACGCGCCACCCATGGCGGCTGGCGTATTCGGATATTTCAGCTACGACCTTGTGCGGCAGATGGAGAGACTTCCTCACAGGCCGCCGCGCCCCTATCTGGCGCCGGATGCAATTTTTATACGGCCAACCCTCGTCGCCGTATTTGACAATGTGAAGCAAGAGATTGTGCTCGTCGCGCCAGTGCGTCCCCGCGCTGACGTATCTGCGAGCGAAGCTTTTGATTGTGCGCGCGACCGGATCGCCGAGGCGGTGACGCTGCTCGCTGGCACCTTGCCCCCCAATATCCGCGCGCCGCTGACGGGTTTCGTCAATGCGCCTATCACTGACGATTTCGCCGCGCCGACATCCAATACAACGCCTGAGGAATATGTCGCCCGCGTACAGCGCGCCAAGGAATATATTTCGGCAGGCGATATTTTTCAGGTGGTCCTCAGTCAGCGCTTCAGCGCCGTTTTTGAGCCGCCGCCGCTTGATCTCTATCGCGCGCTTCGCCGCACTAATCCCTCGCCATTCCTTTTCCTGCTCGACTTTGGAACGCATGCCCTCGTCGGCTCCAGTCCCGAGATTCTCGTTCGGGTGCGCGACGGCGAAGTCGTCATCAGGCCCATCGCAGGCACTCTGCCCCGCGGCGCGACCGCTGAGGAAGACCTCGCAAACGAGAAGCGTTTGCTGGCTGATCCCAAGGAACGCGCTGAGCACCTAATGCTATTAGACCTTGGCCGCAACGACGTTGGGCGCTCCGCAGAGATCGGAACCGTGCGGGTCACCGAGCAATTCGCCATTGAGCGCTACAGCCATGTCATGCATATCGTTTCGAATGTTGTCGGACGGCTTCGCCAGGGGCTCCATCCGGTTGAGGCCGTCGCCGCGGGATTTCCTGCAGGGACTGTAACGGGCGCGCCCAAAATCAGGGCGATGGAAATCATCGACGAACTGGAGCATGAAGCGCGCGGTCCTTACGGCGGCGCTGTCGGGTATTTTTCCGCAAGCGGAGCAGCCGATACTTGCATCACTTTGCGCACAGCCGTTCTCAAGGACGGCGTGATGCATGTTC
>CAZSBU010000349.1:0-2054 GCA_964605055.1 uncultured Caulobacterales bacterium
TATTCAGCGACTTGACGCGGAACGGCCCCGTCCCCACCGGGTTCATCGCCCATTCCAGATAGCTTCCCGCTGCCTGGTAAGCGCGCTTGTTCACGATCTCGCCGCTCCACATCGCGAAGCGCTGCTCGACCAAGGGGTCGACACCGTCCATCGTGATGCGCACAGTCAGGTCATCAACAATCTCGACGCTCTCAATGTTCGAGAAGAACTGTGCCAGACGCACTGGGCCGTCGCTTTGCCGACGCTCATCGGAAAAGGTGAACGCCACGTCTTCGGCCGTCATCGTGTCGCCGTTGTGGAACTTCACGCCCTCGCGCAGGTGAAACGTGATCACCCTGTGGTTCTCGATGTCCCACGACGTTGCCAGCCCCGGGGCGGGGCGCATGTTGTCGTGGAAATCAAGTTCAATCAGTTTGTCGAAAACATTATAAGTAATCGGAACGGTATAGTCGGCCGTATCCCTCCCCGGGCTGATGTTCTCGGGAAGGCGCTGGACGCCCACCGTGATAGCGCGCCTCGTCTGGGCCCAGACCGCGCGCGGCAAAGCCGCTGCGCCCGCGAACCCACCCAGCGCAATGAGCACCTCGCGCCGTGCCAATGTATACATGATTTCCTCCCTGGATTGGCGGCCAGACTCTGGGCCTCCAATCTAAGGGATACCCCAACCATACATACATTTCAACACATATTATATTGTTGGATTGTTCGAAGCAGCTGTCTTGCCGACCTCTTGAATTGCCGATGCGATCCCCTTTGAGTAAGCCTGCGGTGAGGGCCGTCTGCTCTGATTGAGCAAATGGTCGTAAGGCATTGCCTTATGGCATGCGCTTCAGTTGTTTCACCAATCGAGATCTTCGCCGCCGATGAGGTTGGCCGTCGTCGGCACTGGTCAGACGAGGACAAGGTCCGGATCGTCGAAGAGAGCCTGCGCGGCTACCGGCAGGGCTCGGCGACGGCACGCCGGTTTGGGATTTCGCGGTCGCTGCTTTCGATCTGGCGGCGCGAGTATCGCAGCGGGACGCTTGGTGCGCCGGATATGGGCGGCGGTTTCGTGCCTTTAGTGATGGAGGGCGCCCCGCCCGCGTCAGCGGAGCGGCCTTCGCGGGAAGCCGATGATCCCCGGATTGACATCATGCTGACGAACGGGCGTCGCGTGACGATCCCTGCTTCGCTGGCCCCTTCGCTTCTGGCGGCGCTGCTGGCCGTTCTGGATCCACGATGATCGCCTTTCCGGCGGGCGCGCGCGTCTGGATCGCGGGCGGGGTGACGGACATGCGCTGCGGGATGAACAGCCTGGCGCTGAAGGTTCAGCAGGGGCTGGGTCGTGATCCGCACGGTGGTGAGATTTTCTGCTTCCGGGGCCGTAAGGGCGACCTGATCAAGATCCTCTGGCACGACGGCGTCGGCATGTCGCTGTATCTGAAGCGGCTGGAGGCCGGGAAGTTCATCTGGCCGGTGAGTCAGACTGGCTCGGCCGTTTCGGTTTCAGCGGCGCAGCTCGGCTATCTTCTGGAAGGAATTGACTGGCGCAATCCGCGCTGGACGCAGCGGCCTGCCTCGGCGGGTTGATAGCCAAAATGCCCTTGTTTTATTGGACTATTCCGGGGTTCCGTGGTAGGTCTTCGGCATGTCGGAGACCGCATCTGAGATCGCTGTTCTGCGCGCTGCACTCGCCGCGGCAGAGGCCCGCGCGTCTGCCGCAGAGGAAGAACTGACGCAGACCCGCGCCGTTGTTTCGGCCTCTGACGACATGATCCGGCACCTTCGACTGCAGATCGCCAAACTCCGGCGCGAGCAATATGGCCAGAGCGCCGAACGCCATGCCCGGCTGATCGAACAACTGGAGATGCAGCTCGAAGACATCGAGGCCGACATCGCCGATGACCGGGCCACGGCCGAGGCGACGTCCCCGAAGGCGGTGGTCGCGGCCTTCGAACGCCGCCGCCCCGCCCGCAAGCCGTTCCCCGAGCATCTGCCGCGCGAGCGCGTGGTGGTTGAGGCGCCGACGTCCTGCATCTGCTGTCGTTCCGCGCGCATCGTGAAGATGGGCGAGG
>CAZSBU010000350.1:0-2042 GCA_964605055.1 uncultured Caulobacterales bacterium
AAGGCTTCCGCTGGCAGCGCGTTGGGGCGGCTCGTTTCAACAAGCGGTTCGCGGGCAAGGGTCATGTTGGCTCCCCGAGGAAAGGGCGGGTCTGCATAAGGCCCGCCCTTGGATGCGCACACTTACCCCTGTTTCCGCGTCAAATCGACGGCGGCGGCGCGGCCTTTGAAAGGCGATGGTTAATCGGCCGGCCGCCTTAGGCAGCCCCATTCCGTTGCTCGCGGCTCTCTTTCTTGTGACGCCGGGAAGGGGCCGGTGCGGCGATCGCGACCGCTGCTCCATCTGTCAAATCTTGGCGGCCTCCGACATAAAGAGGCGCGGCATTCCGGAGATATCGCCATGACCTACGCCACCCCCGTTCGCGACATGCGCTTCGCCCTCGAGCAGATGGCTCATTTCAGCGCCGTTAGCCGAACCGGCGCGTTCCCCGATCTCAGCGACGACGTAACGGAAGCGATATTGGGCGAGCTGGCGAAATATTGCGACGACGTGGTCGCACCCCTCAACTGGGAAAGCGATCAGAACGGCGCGCGGCTTGAAAACGGCGTTGTGCGCACAAGCCCCGGTTTCCGGGAAGCCTATACGCAATATGTCGAGGCCGGCTGGAACGGCCTGGCGTTCGAGTCCGACTGGGGCGGACAGGGCCTGCCGAATGCGCTGGCGGTGGTGCTCGTCGATGCGCTTAACGCAGCGTGCATGTCGTTCGCTATCGGCACGACGCTGACGACGGGCGCGGTGAAGGCGATCCTTCATGCGGGTACGGAAGAACAAAAGCGGCTCTACCTGCCGAAAATGATCTCCGGCGCCTGGACCGGCACCATGAACCTGACCGAACCGCAGGCGGGCTCTGACCTTTCGGCGATTCGCACACGCGCCGAGCCGCTCGGCGACGGACAATATTCGATTACGGGACAGAAGATCTATATCACCTATGGCGATCATGATCTTACCGAAAACATCGCGCATCTGGTGCTTGCGCGGCTGCCTGATGCGCCTGAAGGAACAGCCGGCATCTCGATGTTCCTTGTACCGAAGATTCACGTGAACGCCGACGGCTCGCTCGGCTCGCGCAATGACGTGCAGTGCGTCGGGCTCGAAGAAAAAATGGGCCTGCACGGCAGCCCGACCTGCGTCATGGCCTATGGCGAGAACGGGCGCTGTTTCGGGACGCTCCTTGGCGAGGAACATCGGGGCCTTCGAAACATGTTCGTGATGATGAACTCGGCCCGCCTCGACGTCGGCGTGCAAGGCGTCGGCGTCGCGGAACGGGCGTTCCAGCGCGCGCTCGCCTATGCGCAGGACCGCCGTCAGGGCCGCGCGCCCGGCGTGAAATCGGGCGACATGATCCCGATTTATGAGCATGCGGACGTTCGGCGCATGCTCTATTCGATGAAGAGCCTCGTCGAGGCGAGCCGGGCAATCTGCTACGCCAATGCGGTCTTCTACGATCTCGCCCGCTGCGCCCCGACCGAAGACGAACGCCGCCGCGCCAGGGCGATGGAAGAGCTGCTGACGCCGATCTCCAAGGCGTGGTCGACCGACCGCGCCAATGAAGTGACCTCGCTCGGCGTCCAGATCCATGGCGGCATGGGCTATGTCGAGGAGACCGGCGCCGCGCAATACCTGCGCGACGTGCGGGTGACGGCGATCTACGAGGGCACCAACGGCATCCAGGCGATGGACCTGGTCGGCCGCAAGCTGATGGATGGCGGCGCCGCCGTGTCGGCGCTTCTCGACGAGGTGGCGATGGTCGAGGGCGCGTTCGCGGCCGCGATCAGGACCCAGGCGCAGGCGCTGCGCGAGACGACCGCGGAGCTTCTGGCCCGCGACACCGAGGCGCGCTTCGGCGGCGCCGTGCCCTACCTGATGGCTTTCGCCCGGGTGCTGGGGGCGCATTACCATGCCCGCGCGGCGGCCGGCGGCGATCCGGCGCGCACGGCGCTGGCGCGGTTCCACGTCGCGCGGCTGCTGCCCGAGGCCTCGGCGCTGATGGCGCAGGCGCGTTGCGGGTCGGACGGGCTGTTCGACCTGCCGGCCGAGGA
>CAZSBU010000351.1:0-2029 GCA_964605055.1 uncultured Caulobacterales bacterium
CAAGGCGTGACGCTTGTCAACATCGGCGTAGGGCCATCCAACGCCAAGACGATCACGGATCATATCGCGGTCTTGCGGCCGCATGTCTGGCTTATGATTGGTCATTGCGGCGGTTTAAGGCGCACCCAGCGGCTCGGCGATTATGTGTTGGCGCACGCCTATCTGCGTGATGATAACGTGCTCGACGACGTGTTGCCGCCATCAATTCCTCTGCCGACGATCGCTGAGGTGCAGCTGGCCATGACGAAAGCCGTGCAACTCGAAAGCGGCATTCCTGAAACACAGATCAAAGAGCACCTACGCACCGGTACGGTGGTGACGACCAGCGACCGGAACTGGGAGCTGCGCTTCAAGCAAATCGCGGTGCGTCTCAACCAGTCGCGCGCCATTGCGATCGACATGGAGTCGGCGACAATCGCCGCCAACGGATATCGCTATCGCGTTCCATACGGCACTTTGTTGTGCGTGTCTGACAGGCCGTTGCATGGCGAATTGAAGCTGCCCGGCATGGCCGACGCCTTCTACCAGGAGCGCGTCAGCGAGCACCTTGCAATCGGGCTGAAGGCGATCGACCTGTTGCGCCGCGAAGCCGACGCCGGAACGTTGCATTCGCGAAAACTGCGCAGTTTCGACGAGCCGTTCCTTCGTTAGCGCCGGTTTCAATCAGACTGCATCCGACAGTCGTTCAGATGTCTTTCGCATAGATACGATACGTCTTGTAGATATCGCAGCCCATATCTTTCAGGATGGCGATCATCGAAGCGTTCGACTCGAGTATCCAGGACATCTCTGACTCTTTGAGCCCCTTCTCCATGTTGATCGTGTTGGTCAGCTCTACCATCTTGTAGGCGAAGGCGATGCCGACGGGCTTGCGTTGCAGCCGCTTGCGTATCCCCATCAAAGGCATGCGCGCGGTGCTGAGGCCCTTGATCTTCAGTCGCCAGATCAGTTTCGCCCAATTGAACGGCATCAGCTTGCCGTCAAAGTCAGCGATCGCTTCATTGATATTTGGCAGAACGAGCGCAAAGGCCGAGGGAACGCCGTCATATTCGCAGATCACAACATTGTAATCGGCGATTACTGCGCGCAGTTCTTTGGCCATATGCGCGGCCTGATCGGCCGTGAAGGGAATGAACCCCCAATTCTCCGACCATGCGTCGTTGAAGATCTCGGCGATGGTCGCAATTTCCTCATTGAAGCGGCGCATGTCGATCCGCCGGATCGAAACCTTAGGATTGGCGAGGATCTTATCAACGAACTGGCGACGTTCCGGGGGAATGAATTCAAGGCGGTTCCGCCACCATAGCGCATAAAGGTCGATCGCCTTCTCAAAGCCGAGCGCTTCAAGCCGCGGCGAATAATAGCGTCGCGCATGGGGCATCATCACATAGGGTGGGGTGTCAAAGCCGTCGACGAGGAGACCGCACTCTTCGTTGACCGAAAAGTTGTAGGGGCCCGCCAGTCGTTTCATGCCCCGTGCGCGCACAAAGTCCGCCGCGGCCGAAACAAGAGCGGCGAAAACGTCGCCGTCATCGATGGCGTCGAGAAATCCGAAATGTCCCGTCGCGTCGTTGTAGCGTTCAAGGTGCAACGGATTGACGATTGCAGAGACCCGACCAACATCGACGCCGTTTTTCGATGCGACAAACAACTGGTGTTCGGAAATTTTCAGGATCGGATTTACGGCGGGGTTCAATCGGGCCCCAATCTCGAATTCGAGCGGAGCGACAAAAGCAGGATCGTCCTTGTAGGGAACCTTGCCCGCTGCGATGAAACGCTTGACGCCGCGTGGGCCACTGACCGGCTCGATGATTATGGCGTCTTCGCCGACACCGCGCTTCGCTGTCGATACCGCGGCCGTCATCTAGTCGCGCAGCATGATTTCAACGAAGGCTCCGGATCGCTCCACCTCGAACAGCGCTTCGTTCACTTTCGGCCGGGCTAATCTGATCGTCGGATTGTTCGACAGACCATAGGGCTCGGCGGGTAACCCAAATGCCTTTTTGTCGAAAAACCGATTGGCGTTCGT
>CAZSBU010000352.1:0-2003 GCA_964605055.1 uncultured Caulobacterales bacterium
ATCTATGAGGGCACCAACGGCATTCAGGCGATGGACCTCGTCGGCCGAAAGCTGCAGGGCGACGGCGGCGCGGCCGTGCGCGACTTCCTGCAGAACGTCAAAGACCAGGCGATCATCACGCGGGCGGGCAAACGCCCCGAACTGCATCTTATCGGCGAGCGGTTGCTGGCGGCTGGCGAGGCGCTGAAAGCCTCGACCGACTGGCTGCTGGAGGCTTCGAAGAAAGACCAGCACGATGTCATGGCCGGCGCGGCGTCTTACCTGCGCCAGTTCGGCAATGTCGCCGGCGGCTATTATCTGGCGCGCGGGGCAATGGCGGCGGCGCTCGCGGCGGGAGAGCCGGGCGCCGACAAGGCCTATCTCGACGGCCGCATCGCCATCGCCCGGTTCTTCGCCGACACGTACCTGACCGAGGCTGTTGGTCTGACTCCTTCGGTGACTTCCGGGGCGGCCTCGGTCGCGCGCCTCGATCCAGCGGCTCTGACGGGTTAGGCGCTTGACATGTTATAACGGATGTTATAATTATAGAGATAGGTATTGCGGAGGGCGCGATGGTCAAAAATCCTAAGGGATTCGAGGAAGCGCAAGCCGAGTTGGCTGGAGGCCCGGTGCGGCGCCATACGCTCAAAATCCGCCAGATTGGCAACTCGCTCGGCGTGGTGTTGCCGAAGGACACACTCGCCAAATTACGCGTTGGCGAAGGCGACGAGCTCCATATCGTCGAAACGCCGGACGGCGTCGAACTTCGCATTTATGATCCCGAGGTGGAGCGGCAACTCGAAGTCGCGCGCAAGATCGCGCACCGTTATCGCAACACGCTGCGCGAACTCGCGAAGTAGCGATGCGCGATTGGGTCTGGCTGCGCAAGGAAGTGCTGACCGCTATTCATTCGGAACAGCTCGCCGCTCATGGCGGCGGTGGCGGCGTGCGCGATCTGGGGCTGCTTGAAAGCGCTCTCGCCCGCCCGGAAAACCTTGCGGCTTATGGGGAGCCGGACGCATTCGACATTGCGGCTTCATATGCGTTCGGAATCGTCAAGAACCACCCGTTCGTGGACGGTAACAAACGGGCCGGATTCATGGCGGCGGCGACGTTCCTTGCTCTCAACAATTTCGAGCTTCACGCGAGCGATGTGGACGCCGTGCAGGCCGTCATTGGCCTTGCCGCCAGCGAATTAAGCGAAAGCGATTTTGCGGCGTGGCTGCGCGAGAACTCGCGGCCGGCGCGTTGAAGTCGGCGGCGAAACCGGTCATCCAACTTGCGCCGCTGCAGACGCGGAATGGCGCCGAGGTCCTGCGTTGATGCAAAATTTGTTGGCCGCCATCTTCTGGGGCAGCTATCTCGTCTTCCCCGTCGCCGCCGTGCTTGTGTGGGCGATGCGCGGCGCCTCCGCGCGGCGGCGGGCGATTCTGTGCGCGGCGCTCGCGGGACTTGCCGTCATAGCCTATGGCCGCTTTGTCGAACCGCGCATCCTGACGACGCAGACGCATGACTCACTCGCTGAGCGATGCGTTCCCGACGGCGCGTCGGCTCGCGTCGCGGTATTCGCGGACACCCACATAGGCGTCTTCCGCAACGCCATGCCGATCAAACGAATTGTCGCGGCGGTGAACGCGCTCGATCCTGACTTCACGCTGATCGCGGGCGATTTTATTTACGGGCTCGATCTCGGCGATGATCCCCAAGCGTTTGCGCCATTCGCCGCGCTCACTGCGCCTGCCTTCGGGGTGCTCGGCAATCATGACAATGAACGCGGCGTCATCGGCGCGGGTCGTATCGCCTCGACGCTCGCAGCGGTGGGCGTCGAGCCAATCGACGACGTGCCCGTAGAAATTAAAGTCAACGGCCAGACGTTCGAACTCGTCGGCCTGTCGGATTCTTGGGGCCGCAATCAGAAACTCAATCTCACCTATCGCGCCGCCACCGGCCCACGCATCGTACTGACGCATAATCCGATCACCAGCCGGGCGTTCAGCCCCGCCGCGAAGTTCGACCTGCTCGTC
>CAZSBU010000353.1:0-1975 GCA_964605055.1 uncultured Caulobacterales bacterium
ATCAGCACGCCAACAACCGCAAGCCAAACCATGCCGGCGTCGACGGCAGCCCGGAAGACGAAAAACTTCCCCAGGAATCCAGCCGTCGGCGGCACGCCAGCGAGCGAAAACAGCAAGACCGTCAGGATCATGCATAAGCCGATATTGGTGCGGGACAGGCCCGCGAGATCGCTCAATAATTCTGTCAAACCGCCCCGGCGCCGCATTAACACGATACACGCGAAGGCGCCCACCGTCATGACAAGGTAAATCGTCATATAGACAAGCGTTGCGCGTACGCCTTCCGTCCCCGCCGCCGCAAGTCCGATGAGCGCAAAGCCCATGTGGCCAATTGAAGAATACGCCATCAGCCGCTTGATGTTCGACTGCACGATTGCCGAGAAAGCGCCAACCGCCATCGAAGCCGACGCCAGCAATCCGACGATCAGTCGCCAGTCTTCAGCCGCTGCGGGAAAGGCTTCGATCATTAGTCGGATGAATACGGCGATCGCTGCGAACTTCGGCGCCGCGGCGAAGAAGGCGGTGACCGGCGTCGGCGCGCCCTCGTAGACGTCAGGGGTCCACATGTGGAACGGCGCGGCGGACGCCTTGAAGGCAAGACCTGCGATGAGGAACACCAGCCCGATGGAGAGCCCCTGATTGTCAGGACTGCGCATCCCGGCAGCAGCAATCGCTTCATATCCCGTCGCGCCGGTAAAGCCGTAGACGAGCGACGCCCCATAGAGCAGCAAACAGGACGAAAGCGCCCCGAGGACGAAAAATTTCAACCCCGCTTCGGTTGATCGGCGGCTGTCGCGGTTGAAAGCGGCAAGCACGTACAGCGCAAGGCTCTGCGTCTCGACTCCCATGTAAAGCGCGATGAGATCATTCGCCGACACCATCATCGACATCCCGAGCGCCGCCAGCACGATGAGGATCGGATATTCAAAGCGCTGCAAATCATCTCCACCAGACGCTGATGTCGTGATGAAGATGGCGATGGCCGCAGCAGCGAAAATCAGCGCCTTGGAAAAGTTGGCGAAGGCGTCGCTTAGAAAGGCCCCGTCGAAAAGCAGTTGAGGCCCTTGGCCCAGATTTGCGAAAGCGACTGCAAGGGCAGCGAGCAGCAATGCGATCGCGCTCGCTGCGACAAGCGGGCGCGACTGATCGCCGCCGAAAACCCCGCCAACGAGCAACGCCATCGCGCCTATGGCAAGGATCAGTTCTGGCGCGGCGAGCGCGAGCGTCTGCCCAAGATCCATCACGGCGCTCCCGAGAAAGCAGGCGCGACCGAAATATGCGTCAACAGAATATCGACCGACGGCGCGAAAACATCGAGCGCCGGTCGCGGATAGACGCCGAGAAAGAGAGCGCACGCGAGCAAAGCAACCAGTATCGCAGCCTCGCGCGCCGTGACGTCTTCAAGCGCGGCGAGGTTGGGATTGAGAGGTGCGCCATACATCACCTGCCGGAACAGTCGCAGACCATATGCGGCTGAGAGTATCACGCCAAAGGCCGCGAAAAACGCAATCCAGCTATTTACCTTGAAGGCGCCCGCCATAGTCAGGAACTCGCCGACGAAACCGGAGACGCCGGGCAATCCGACATTACCCATGGTGAAAAACAGAAACAGGAACGCATAGGCCGGCATGCGTTGGACCAATCCACCGAAAGCAGCAATCTCGCGCGTGTGCGCGCGGTCATAGAGCACCCCGACGCAAACGAACAAGGCGCCAGAGATGAAGCCGTGCGAGAGCATCTGAAACAGCGCGCCCTCGATGCCCTGTTTGGTGCCGGTAAAAATACCCATCGTTACAAAGCCCATATGGGCGACGGACGAATAGGCGATCAGCTTCTTGATGTCTTCCTGCGCCAGAGCGACGAGCGAGGTGTAGATAATGGCCATGATCGACAGCGCGAACATCATCGGCGCGAAGTCGGCGCTCGCTTCGGGGAACATCGGCAACGAAAACCGCAGGAACCCGTAACCGCCCAT
>CAZSBU010000354.1:0-1967 GCA_964605055.1 uncultured Caulobacterales bacterium
GATCAAGATCAATGCCGATAAAACGAATCTGGCTCTCAGCGGGGAGTGTTTCGTTCAGCCCGCGAAGCGAAGTCAGTTTCTGAAAAAATTCAAGGTTTGCCCACTGAACACCCATGTCGGCAAAACGTTCGAATACGGCTCGCACATAGCTGTCGTTGCCACCCGAAAGGTATTCGTTGACGGCAATGGCTTCGCGCGGCGTCATCTCGGCGAGGTACCAGCGCGACGATCCACCCGTCTGGAGGTATGTGATCAGTGCGGCGTCGAGTTGCTGCGGCAGCGCATAGCCGTGCATTTCGCCGAGAATGATATATCGGGCATCGAGATCATCTGCAGTCAGCTGAAACCCTGAATCGGGCGCACTGAGGTCGAGCACAGTTTCGTTGGCGGCAAGATGTTTTCGAAATGGGTCCGCCCCAAATCGCTCTGCGGCGACCGTCAGCCACGGCAATCCCGCCAAAGAGGCGATGCCCAACGCTACGAGTGAGACGACCGTGACAATCAGGCCAATAGTCCATTTAGGCATTTTCGCACCCCCATATTCCCCACATTGGCTTCTACCGGAGAGAAGCAACGTCATGTGTTCGGACTAAGGATAGGGCTGTCAACTGTCGCCTTCCGCGATGGCGCGCCCAGGGCGAACCGATCGGTTTGACTCGACCCCGCTTTTGGCAAGACTGTGCGCCGGCGAACGCCCAGCCGTTAAGGCGGGAAAATTCGCGGAGCGTCGCCATGAATGTTGTCAATGAAGTTCTTCCCTCCGATCCTGAGCAACTGAAGGGATTAATGTCACCCGGCCCGAAAGGACCGATCTTCATGGTCAATCTGCTGAAGTTCAAGGAACGCGCTGAGTACGACGATGGACGCGAAACCAATCTGACCGGCCGCGACGCTTACATGATCTACGGTCGCGCGGTCGCCGAGCTTCTGCCGAAGTTCGGCGGGCGGGTCGTGTTCGCGGCTGACGTCACCTTCCTTTCGCTTGGGCGCGTGGAGGAGCTCTGGGACGAAGTCGCCATCGCCATGTACCCGGACCGCGCTTCCATGGTCCGCATGTCAATGTCGGAAGAATGGCGCGCGATTGCCGTGCATCGCAGCGCCGGCCTCAAGGGTCAGCTCAACATCGAAACGGTGCTGCCCGATAGCGCTCTGGGATCGGAGTGGGCCACCGCGCTCGGCGCGCAGCGCCCATGAGCCTGCTGCCCGGCGTCGGCGAACCCTATCGCGGCGCACGCGCATCAGTATGGTTTCTACTGCTGCTGGGTTTAGGGTCCGTCATTCCGGGATGCATCCACTATTTCCTGCCTGATGGCGGGGCCGGCGTCATCGCGGGCCTGGACATGGGCGCAAACCGGGCAATGATTGTCGGTGTGTTTGCATGGATGGGCGCGACGCAGATTGCGTATGGACTAGCGCAATTGGCGGTGGCGTTTCGCTATCAGTCGCTTACGCCATTGTTTCTTATGTTGGCGCTGATCGAACGGTGTCTTGCCGCGATTGCCGCATGGGTCACGAAGGCTTCACCGAGCGGCCATCACCCGCCTGAGCACTATGTCGTCCTATTGTTGACGCCACTGATTGCGATGTTTCTGGTGCTTTCGCTGCGCAAGGTTCGGGTCTAGAATTAGTAAGTCGCCTCGACGAAATAGAGCCCCTCGGCCGGCGCCACTGGTCCGCATGCGGTGCGATCGCGGGCGACAAGCGCAGCAGCGACATCCTCTATGCGCCATCGTCCGAGCCCGACCTGGGCAAGCGCGCCGACCATCGACCGCACCTGGTGATGCAGGAAAGAGCGCGCCGCAGCCTCGATGAGAACGTAGTCGCTATCGCGCCGCACCTTGAGCACATCTAAGGTCCTGACGGGCGAGTCCGCCTGGCAGTGCGCGGCGCGGAAAGTCGAGAAATCGTGGCGGCCGACCAACGCCTGCGCCGCCAAATGCATCGCATCGGCGTCGAGCGGCGGGACG
>CAZSBU010000355.1:0-1962 GCA_964605055.1 uncultured Caulobacterales bacterium
TGCATGCCTGTTGGCGGCTGGACGGGGTTCGGGCCATTGCGGAAATAAGCCCCGTTGAGGTCGCGCGGTATCTCGCCGGTCACCGCCAGATGTTCGGCCGTCACCTCATTGCGGACGGGCGCGTAGAGGCCCTCGCGATAAGGATTGATGAGATAGGGGCTGGAACCTGCGGCCGAATTCTCGCGCATGAACGGCGTCTCCCGAAAGCGCGCCGTCTCCCGCGACGCGAACATTCTTAAAGATAGCGCGCAGCGAGCCTTTTCCCAAATGCCGGACCACATCTGGCTATGCCGCCCGCTTGCGCCGGGCCGCAAACCTGCCCACAAAAATTCCGGAACAGAACACGAACTCGGCAGAGGTTTCTGCACAACAAGGCGGCGTCGTTTGGCCAAGTCTCAACTCAGTTTTGCCTGTCAGGCTTGCGGCGCTGTTTATGGCAAGTGGCAGGGACGATGCGATGAATGCGGGGAGTGGAATTCGATCTCCCCGGAAGCAGTCAGCGTCGCCCCGCCGGGCTCGGTCGGCGTGGACGCCAAAGGCGCCCCAAAAGGCCGCGTGCTGGAATTCTCCTCGCTGGAAGCGCCGTCCGATCGAGCCCCAAGACGCGCAACTGGCAACGCGGAGTTCGACCGCGCCTGCGGCGGCGGCCTCGTTCCAGGCTCCGCTCTGCTCATTGGCGGCGATCCCGGCGTCGGTAAATCGACGTTGCTCCTGCAGGTGGCCGCTGGCCTCGCGCAAGGCGGCGCGAAAGTCGCCTACATCTCGGGTGAAGAGGCAACGGACCAGATTGCGCTGCGGGCGCGCCGTCTCGATTTATCCCGTGCGCCGGTGGCGCTCGCCTCGGCGACATCTCTCCGCGATATTCTGACGACGCTTAAGGCTGACCGGCCAGACGTCGTCATCATCGATTCAATCCAGACCCTATGGTCGGACGCCCTGCCCGCTGCGCCCGGCACGGTGACGCAAGTGCGCGCCTGCTCGCAGGAGCTCGTCCGTTTCGCCAAGGGGTCAGGCGCAACGGTGCTTCTTGTCGGGCACGTAACGAAGGACGGACAAATCGCGGGGCCGCGAGTGGTCGAGCATATGGTCGACGCTGTCCTTTATTTTGAAAGCGAGCAAGGCCGGGCGTTCCGCCTCTTGCGAGCGGTGAAGAACAGGTTCGGCGCGGCGCATGAAATCGGCGTCTTCGAGATGACCGGGATGGGGCTGCGCGAAGTTGCGAACCCTTCGGAACTTTTCCTGACGGAAGCCGGCGCGCCGACCCCCGGAGCCGCCGTTTTCGCAGGCGTTGAAGGCACCCGGCCCGTGCTTGTCGAGATCCAGGCGCTCGTGGCCCCCTCGACCCTCGCCGCCCCTCGCCGGGCGGTGGTCGGCTGGGACAGCGCACGCCTGTCGATGCTCCTGGCCGTTCTCGACGCCCGTTGCAGCCTTGAGTTCGGCCGCTGCGATGTATTCCTGAACGTCGCCGGCGGCTTGCGGATCGCCGAGCCCGCGGCCGATCTTGCGGCCGCCGCTGCGCTCGTCTCGTCGTTGTTCGACCGGCCCCTGCCGCGCGACCGGGTCGTGTTCGGCGAAGTCGCCCTGTCGGGGGCGGTCAGACCCGTCGCGCAAGCAGACGCGCGCCTGAAGGAGGCGCGCAAATTGGGGTTTTCAGGCGCCCTCGCGCCAAAGGCTGCCGAAGACGCGGATGCGGGGGTCGAAGGCGCCGAGACGCTGGCGGACCTCATCGCCTGGGTGCGGCGCAGCGGCGACGGTTGAGCCGCGGCGCGATCAGATATAAAAGCCTCTGATATCGCGTAGTTGTCAGAGTTCGCTGACCCGCATAATGGGCTGTCGATGACCGGATTCGACCTTCTTCTGCTGGCGATCCTCGCGATCTCGATTGGTTTTGCCGCCGTACGCGGCGCAATCCGCGAAGGGGCGACGCTGCTTGCGGTCGGCCTCGCCGGGCTCGCGGCTTGG
>CAZSBU010000356.1:0-547 GCA_964605055.1 uncultured Caulobacterales bacterium
GGCAGCGACATCACGACGCCCTTCGGCGGCTTCAAGCAGTCGGGCTTCGGACGCGACCGCTCGCTGCATGCGCTCGACAAATACGCCGAGCTCAAAACCATCTGGATTCAGTTGTCGAAATAGATCGAGCAAAAAAATGACAAGCGAAACGAAATCGCGCGCCAATGACTGGCTGCAGTCCTACTGGATGCCGTTCACGCCGAACAAGGCGTTCAAGGCGGCGCCGCGCCTCAATCAGCGCGCGGATGGTTTTTATTATTACACCACCGACGGACGCAAAATTCTCGACGCGTTTTCGGGGCTATGGTGCTGCAATCTCGGCCATCGCCATCCGAAAGTCGTCGAGGCGATCAAGGCCCAGGCGGACGAACTCGACTATTCCAACGCCTTCAACTTCGGCCACCCCAAGGTGTTCGAGCTCGCCAATGTGGTCGCCGACCAGTTTCCGGGCGATCTCAACCATGTGTTCTTCGTCAACTCCGGCTCGGAAGCGGCTGATACGGCGCTGAAAATGAAATTGCGCGCATGACTTTTCAGTCATTACGCG
>CAZSBU010000356.1:557-1575 GCA_964605055.1 uncultured Caulobacterales bacterium
CACCGGCTCAAGGGCCAGGGCTCGCGCACGCGCCTGATCGGACGGGTCAACGGCTATCACGGCGTCGGGTTCGGCGGCATCAGCGTCGGCGGCATGGTCAACAACCGCAAATTCTTCGGCAGCCTGTTGCCGGGCGTCGATCATCTGGCGTTTCCCTATGACATGAGCGCGCAGGCGTTTACGCGCGGCGAACCCGATCGCGACGTCGAGCCGTTCATGCGCGAGCTGGAAGGGATCATCGCGCTGCACGACGCTTCGACCATAGCGGCGGTGATCGTCGAGCCCTTCGCCGGATCGGGCGGGGTTTTCATTCCGCCGAAAAATTATCTCAAGCGCCTGCGCGAGGTGACAAAGAAGCACGGCATCCTGTTGATCGTCGACGAGGTTATCTCGGGATTCGGCCGCATGGGCGCAACCAACGCCGCGACCCATTACGGCGTCGAGCCCGATATCGTCACGGTCGCCAAGGCGATCAACAACGGCGCCGTGCCCATGGGCGCCGCCATCGCCAGCAAGCAAATCTATGACACCTTCATGGATGCGACGACGGCGGGCGTCGAATTCTTCCACGGCTACACTTACTCGGGCCATCCGCTCGCCGCCGCCGCCGGCGTCGCCGCGCAGGAAGTGTTCCGCGACGAAGGCGTCTATGAAAAGGCTCGCGCGCTCGCCGCCTATTTCGAGGACGCCGTCCACAGCCTCAAGGGCGAGCCTCATGTGGTCGATATCCGCAATGTGGGCCTTGCCGCCGGAATCACTGTCGCCGGGCGCGACGGGGCGCCGGGCGCGCGGGGGACGGATGTGTTCCTGAAAACCTATGAACAGGGCGTCGCCGTCAGAGCCAATGGCGAGCATCTGGCGCTCGCGCCGATCCTGACCATGGGCCGGGGGGAAATCGACATGACCATCGACGCCGTCCGCAAGGGCCTGCGCGCCGCAGCCTGACCATAAATCGCCGCAATCGCGCGCCAGCCTCGTTCGCGAGGCCCGCGTTGCTTCAGGCGCCAAAGGCCGTTAG
>CAZSBU010000356.1:1585-1961 GCA_964605055.1 uncultured Caulobacterales bacterium
GAACCGGCCCGCTTAACACCCGGAAGCGGCCGGGATATCCGCGGCAGGAAACGCAATAGTGGCGAACGAAAACGAAACGTTCCTTCGGGAAGTCGATCAGGAGCTGGCCCAGGAACGGCAGTCCGAAATATTTCGCAAGCACGGGATCGCGCTGATCGCGGCCGCGGTCGCGATTGTCGGCGGCGTCGCCGGCTGGCAGATCTGGACCCATATGAAGACGTCGGCGGCCGAGGAGCAGGCGCTTGAGTTCCGCAACGCCGTTCAGCTGCTTGAGACAGACCGCGAGGCGGGACGCGCCGCGCTGGATGCGCTTGCACAGGACAACAGCGGGTACGGCGCCCTCGCCGGGCTCCGCCGCGCCGGGTCTTATGCGGCG
>CAZSBU010000357.1:0-1958 GCA_964605055.1 uncultured Caulobacterales bacterium
TGTTCGTGGGTCTCCATGATGCGAACACCGGGGATGCCCGCTTCATTGAACGGCCGATGGTGCCCGCCGCGGCCAAAGCGGTCGAGGCGATAGACCATCATGACGTCGAGGTTGGGTACGTATTCCGCCATCCGGACGATATAGCGGGCCAGATTGCGCGAGGCCGAGTCGACTTCGCCCCCGGTCAAACGCCTTTGCAGCGCCTCTTCCGGCGTCTCGACGGCGCGTACGCCCTCCGAAAAAACCCGCGCGGTGCGATTGTCAATCACCCCGTCAATACCGGCGATGTTGCCGATCATGTCGTTGTTCAAAACCGCTTTGACGCGCCAGCCATTGTCGAGAGCATATTTCGCGAGGATACGTCCGCCGAAGAGACCCTGTTCTTCCCCTGAAAGGCCCGCGTAAACGATTGTCCCGGCGAACTTTCGCTTCGAAAGCACACGCGCCGCCTCGATCGTTCCCGCCATCCCCGATGCGTTGTCATTGGCCCCGGGGCTGTCGTCGACGCCATTCAACGGGTCGGTGACGCGCGTATCGATGTCGCCGCTCATGATCACGACCCGGTCAGGATCGAGCAGTCCGCGCTGGATCGCTATAACGTTGACGATTTCTGTCCGGTTCGGGATCCGGCGTTCCCCTTCAACGAAGTCGCTAACGGTGAGAACCTCCAGGCAGCCGCCGCACTCCTTTGAAATCGTGAAGAATTCAGCCTCTATCCAACGCCGTGCGGCGCCTATGCCGCGGGTGTCCGAGACGGTGTCGGAGAGGGTATGGCGGGTGCCGAACCCGGCAAGTTTCTCGATGTCTGCTTGAATACGGTTCGCCGAAGGGGCCGCAGCGATTTCTTGAAGGATCTGCTCGATCGGGCCGGCTGGGACCCCCTGTCCCTGCGCCGGCGACAGGGCGCACGCAATCAGCGCTGTCGCAACACCCCAAATTCGACCGCCAAGCCGGGAGAGCAAAGCATGCGGGGCCCAATGCCGGGGCCAAACGACCTTAAACACGCAGGGTAGCATTCAGGCACCCACTGATCTCGCGCAATAATCCCAATCAAGGCTTTGCTCGCAGGTTTTAACACTTTTCGCAAGGCGATGCCCGGAAGCAACATACCGGCGCTATTTTGATAAATTGGACCAAATCGGACAGTTAAGTGCGCCGACTGGTGAAAGCCGACCGGAACTATATCTCGCCCGAGCATGTATCTCAGGGTGTCGGCGCTCTGCGCTGCCTCATCGTCAGGCTGTTTAGGAAGCGATCCATGAAAATGAAATCCATGTTTTTGGGCGCAGTGGCTGCGCTCGCTGTCGCGCCCGCCGCATCTGCCTACGAAGGCTTGTATGGCGCAATCGGCGCCGGGCTTTCATACAATAATCCTGATCAGGATTTTGAAGGCAGCGCACCCCCGTTCGCATTTGATTCAGAGTTGGACTACGACAACGGCATCGGCGTCTATACGGCGCTTGGATATGCCTATTCCAACGGCTTCCGTGGCGAACTCGAGTTCGCCTACCGTCAGAATGACGTTCGCCATCTTCCCGGCGACGGCCTCGGCTTTTCAGGCTTGCCGTCCCAACTGACCGGCGACACGAAGGCGTTCACCGGTTTCGCCAACCTTCTTTACGACATCGGACGCGAGGGATGGGTTCAGCCATATGTTGGCGTAGGTATCGGCGTCGTTCGTTTGAGAGCCGAATATAACGGCGTCAATCCGACGGCAATCAACGGCCCGTTTTCGCTAGCGGTTGACGACTCGTCTACGCGGCTTGGCGCGCAGGGTATCGCAGGCGTTGCATTTCCGCTTGCGGATAATCTGAAGCTTGATCTTTCCTACAGGTATCTGACGGCGATCCGCGCGGAGTTCGACGGACTCGTGAATGGCCAAGAGACCCAATTAAACCAAGCTTACCGCAACCACAGCCTGTTTGCCGGCCTGCGTTGGAACTTCGGCCCGGCGGCGG
>CAZSBU010000358.1:0-1940 GCA_964605055.1 uncultured Caulobacterales bacterium
AGGCGTCGAAACGGTTGGTCGCGGCGCGGTATCCGTCATTGAAGGCGGCGACCATCCGGTCGCGCACGTCAAAGGACGGCTCTTCCAAGGCGACCAGATTTTTCATCCGCTCTCGCCAGACATCGCTTTCGCGGGCCGGCGCGCACATCCGGCGAATGTGATGCATCTCGCCAAAAATCCGCGCAAGGCTGACAAGGCGCTCGATACGCGCGCGATAGTCCTCCGCCTCGGCCGGCGCGCTTTGCGCAGTCGCCGGCGCAACAGGGGCGGCAAGGCCCATGAATAGAACGACGCAGGTAAGTTTCATCCGCATAAAGCTGTCTTTGACTTCGACGTGTGAACAGATCGTCTGTCGACCAGGATTATAGCCCTTTCAGGGCGGAAATGCGCGCCCGCGTTTCGATCGCCGCCGCCAGCGCCTGACGCGGCAGACCCCATTCAAGCAGCTCGTGCGCTTCAGCGAGCGAGAAGAACCGGGCTTCGGCTGCGTCATCGCCCGCGACCGGTTCGCCCGACACCCATTCGGCGGCATAATCAATCAGCAGCGTATGGGCGAGGAATCCTTCCGCGTCATGTTCCACCGGCATGGCTTCAAATACGCCTATCGGGCCGATGAGTCGCGCCTCTACGCCCGTTTCCTCCCGCAATTCACGCAACGCGCAGTCCTCAAGCCGCTCGCCATATTCAAGTCCGCCGCCGGGGATCGTCCACGCGTCCTTGAAGGGCGGCTTGCCGCGCCGGACTAGGAGCGCCTCCCCGCCGCGAAAGACGACCGCGCCGACGCCAATCGATATGCGGGGCAACGCGGCCATGACGGATGTCAGGCGGCCTTGGCTTTTTTCGGCGGCGCCTTCAGAGCCGGCTGGGCGCGGGCGAAAACAAGGTTGCCGTCGGCTGAAAGTTTCTTCTGAAAGGCGTAGCCGTCAACGTTGAAACTTTTGAGGTCCTCCGCGCGATCGATGCGGTTGACGATCGCCCATCGGGCCATCAGCCCTCGCGCGCGCTTGGCGAAGAATTGCAGTGTACGGAGTTTTCCGCCTTTTTCCTCGTGGAAGGACGGCGTGACGAGCGGGCCTTTCAGTATGGCCGGATCGACCGCTGCGAAATACTCCTTCGAGGCGAGATTGACGACCGTCGGGTCGGCGCCTTCCGCGGCCGCTGCGTTGATCGCGTCGGCGATCTTTGTCCCCCAGAAGGCGTAGAGGTCTTTGCCTCGCGAATTCTTCAGTTTGGAGCCCATTTCGAGCCGGTAGGGTTCGATAGCGTCGAGCGGGCGCAGAAGACCGTAGAGCCCGGAGAGAATGCGCAGGCGGTCCTGCGCATAAGCAAGGTCATCCGCACTCAGCGTTTTCGCATCGAGCCCCAGATAAACGTCGCCGTTGAACGTGAGAGCCGATTGTTTTTGCGCATTGGACGCCCCATCGCCTCGAAAGGCTTGAAAGCGCTCATGATTGATCTGCGCGAGCTTGTCAGAGATATCCATCAGCTTGCCGAGCTTACGCGCGCTTAAAGTTCGAGCGACCTCTGCGAGCGCCCGCGCGTCGTCGATCAGCAGTGGCGTTGTCGCGGCAAGTCCGTCGGGCGCAGGCGTTTCGTCGAGATTTTTAGCCGGGGAAAGCAACATCAACATGGAGGAGGGGAGCCTTTCGGTGAGAAGCAAGTATTATAGCATTTTTCCGGGATTCATGATCCCGAGCGGGTCGAGCGCGACCTTGATCGCGCGCATCATGGCGATTTCTGCTGGTTGCTTGCGGCGGACGATGTCGTCGCGCCGCGCAACGCCCACACCATGTTCGGCGGAGATCGATCCCTCGAACTGATCAATCGCATCGTACACGGCCTGTTCAAGCACGGGCGCGCGTGCGGCGAAATCATCGCGCGCCATGCCGTCAGGCTGCAGGATGTCATAATGGATGTTGCCGTCGCCAAGATGGCCGAAG
>CAZSBU010000359.1:0-1939 GCA_964605055.1 uncultured Caulobacterales bacterium
CGAGCTCTGCTTCCTCGATATTTCCGCAAGCCACGAGGGCAGGGGCGTTCTGCTTGATCGCGTGCGCGAAGTCGCGGAGCGGTGCTTCATGCCGCTGACTGTCGGCGGCGGCGTTGCATCCGTCGACGATTTCCGCGCGCTCTTGCTTGCCGGCGCCGACAAGGTGGCGATCAATACCTCTGCGATCCGCCGCCCGGACCTCATTTCAGAAGCGGCGCGCCGGTTTGGAGCGCAATGCGTCGTCGTCGCCATCGACGCGCGGCGGCGCGAGCAGGCGGCGACAGATAGGGCGGGAGCGGGGTCGTCGGGCGGCTGGGAGATTTTCACCCATGGCGGCCGCAACCCGACCGGACTCGATGTTGTCGACTTTGCCATCAAAGCCGCGCGCCTCGGCGCGGGAGAGATATTGTTGACATCAATGGATCGCGACGGCGCGAAGTCTGGCTATGATCTCGCGCTGACGCGCGCAGTCGCAGACGCCGTCGACATTCCTGTCATCGCTTCGGGCGGGGCAGGGACAACCGAGCATCTCGTCGCCGCCGTAATTGAGGGGCATGCGAGCGCCGTGCTTGCAGCGTCGATTTTCCATTTTGGCGAGATTTCTATTGCTGAAGCGCGGTCAGCGCTCGCGCGCGCCGGAGCGGCTGTGCGCGCGCCGGTGAATCTTGCGCGGCCATACATAGACGGAGATCAACAATGACCGCAGTCGCCAAGCCGGAGGCCGATCTCGGCTTCATGATTTCACGATTGGCCGCGACGATCGAGGCGCGGCGCGGCGCGGACGCCGGACAATCCTACACCGCGCAACTGATTGCCGCCGGTCCGGAAAAATGCGCCCGGAAATTCGGTGAAGAGGCGGTTGAGGCAGTTGTCGCCGCCGCCTCAGGCGACCGCCAAGGGCTTGTCGGAGAAGCGGCTGACGTCATCTATCACCTTTTCGCCCTGCTCGCAGCGACGGGCGTGACGACCAGTGAGGTTGCCGCTGAGTTATCTCGCCGCGAAGGCGTTTCGGGTATTGCAGAAAAAGCCGCACGCACGCAGGGCTAGGGCAGGGGCGCAGCTCAACCCTTCAGTCGCCGGAGGAAAGCGGCATATTTTGCGGTTGCGTCGGCCTCCGCTTCGGCATTGTAGAGGTACTGATATTTCGGCTCGAGCCCGCGATCGTCAAACGCATGATCAGCAGCCGGATAAACCGTCAGATCGACGGCAACGCCGTTTGATTTCAGATCTTCCAATTGCTCTTTGCAGGCTTCCGGGTCCACGACAGAATCCTGGCCGGCGAGGAACACAAGCGTGGGCGGTTTCTCCCTCCACGGTGCAATGCGCGACCACGCGCCGGGTCCGCAGTGTGGATAGAAAAGGATTGCGCCGGCAATGGCAGGCGCTGCTTCCGGCGCATCCTTTATGGAACTCGGCGCCCGACCGGCGCCGGCCAGCGCGAAATAATCCATGATCGTCCACGCGCCATGCGACCAGCCGACGATGACCAAGCGGTCGGGATCGACGTCGGGGCGCGCCGCAACGAGCGCAAGCGCGGCGGCGACGTCTCCGGCGCGCTCCTGGCCGAGGAGTTCCTTGCCTTTGCAGACGGTCTCTCGGGCGCGATCGCGGGAGATGCCGCGCGCGCCATTGCTGTCGACGACGATGGCGAGCCAGCCTGCGTCATTCGCAACGCGAGCCCACTGCTCATTGAAATTGGCGCGTCCCCCGACGCAGCCGGGAAAATGGACGATGGTCGGTAGTTTCCCCGCTGCGCCCTGGGGTGCGAACGCCTCGATATGGGGCGCAAGGAACGTCTGCAACTCATCGAAGCTGCGCTTTTCGGTCCGCATGCCGGCGAGCGTGAGCAACAGGGGTTCGCGCTTGACGAAGGCAAACCCGCCCAGAATGACGACGCCCGCCAGCGCAACCGCGGCTACGCGCAACATTTTCATCGATC
>CAZSBU010000360.1:0-1924 GCA_964605055.1 uncultured Caulobacterales bacterium
CTCGGCGAGGCGGACGGGCGCTCCGGCGCGCCGATGGACGGGTTCCTGCGCAAGCAGGAACGCTGCGCAGGTTTTGGCGTTGCCCCTGACGTCGCCGCCTATGAGGCGGGCCGCGCGCGCGGGCTCGCCTTCTACTGCACGCCAGAGGGCGGGTGGGAGGCGGGCCGTAGCGGCGGGGTCTATCGCGGCGTGTGCCCCGCAGACCGGGAGGTGGCCTTTCTAGATGAGTTTGGCCTCGGCGCGCGCCTTTACCAATACACTTCCGCCTATGACGAAGCGGCGGCGGCCAATGAGCAAGCGGTCGCCGACCTTGATCAGCATCGCCGCGATCTCGGCCGCGCCCAGCGCCGTTATGACAGCGGCCAATTGTCGACCGATGGACGGGAGAAAGCGCGGCAGGATATCGACTACCACCGTCGGTCGATCGACAGGCTGGTCGAAGACCTGCCGCTGTTGCGCATCGATCTCGACCGCGCGCGCGATGCGCTCGACGACTACCGCGCCACCTTGCGACGCATCGGCCGGTAAGCTGAAATCTTACTCTCGGAAATCGCCGGGCAATTCGGAGGCGATGTAAACCGTCGCCGCCCACGCCGCCACGTTCTGGCGAAGCGCGGCCGGGTCTATCTTGTCGAGCGTATCGTCAGCGGTGTGATGAAGGTCGAAATAATCGAGACCGTCCTGTCGCAGGCCGAACACCGGGACGCCCGCCGCCCGCAGCGGGCCGACATCCGGTCCGCCTGACGCAGCGTTGTCGCCTCGGTTAATTCCGAGAGGGGCGAGCGCGCGGGCGATGGTCGCGGCCTTCGGCAGCGCGCCGTCGCCAAAGCGCGACTGGAACTGCCAGATGCGGCCCGCGCCAAAATCGGATTCCGAGGCGAGCGCGTGCCGGGAGAGTTCGTCCTTGTGCGCCACGGCGTAAGCTTGCGCCCCATTGAGGCCGACTTCCTCCGCCCCCCACAGGATGACCCGAATGGTCCGCTGCGGCCTGCCGGCGATTTCGCTGATGAGTTTGGCGGCGGCGATCGTGATGCCAACGCCGGCGCCGTCGTCTATGGCGCCAGTGCCAAGATCCCAGCTGTCGAGGTGGCCGCCTATGGCGATGATCTCGTCCGTACGCCCTGGAATTTCGCCAATGACATTGCCCGATTGGGTCGTCTCGCGCGTCTCGACGCCGATGTCGAGCGACACGCGAACCGGGTCCTTTGAGGTCGCCATCGCGCGGGCGAGTTGATCAGCGTCCGGATTGGAGAGCGCGGCGGTTGGTATTCGCACGACGTCCGCCTCGTACCGCATCGCGCCGGTATGGGGGAAGCGACGGCTGTCCGTGCCGACGGAGCGGATGATCGCGGCGACTGCGCCGCGACGCCCTGCCTCGTTTGCTGCGCCCGATCGCTTGGCGACGGCGGCGCCATAGCCTGAGCCGTCCATTGTTCGCGTCATGGATTCGTCGACGAAAACGATCTTGCCCTCAAGCCCGGTCATCGGCGCCTCGCGCAACGCCGCCATCGACGTGAAGCGCACGACCTCCGCCGTCACGCCGCCGTCAGGCGTGGCAACCGAACCACCGAGCGCCGTGATGGCGAGTGGTTGGGGAAAAGGCGACACGATCGCGGCCGCTTCTCGCGCGCGCGACCAGTACGGCATATCGAAGGTCTCGATACGGACGTTCTTGAAGCCGAGCCGGCGCAGCGTCGCCAAGCCCCAATCGCGGGCGCGCGCTTCCGCTTCAGAGCCGGCAAGGCGCGGACCGATCTCGGTCGTCAGCGACGTGACGACGTTCATCGCCGTGTCGTCGGAAAGACCGCGTTCGATAAGCCGATCGACGGTCGACTGTTGCGCGGCGGTTAGCGCTGGCGGCTGGACTGGCCCCTGTTGCGCCGTCGCGCCCGACGCGGTGAAAACGGATGAAATCAGCAAAGCG
>CAZSBU010000361.1:0-1905 GCA_964605055.1 uncultured Caulobacterales bacterium
TCTGGACTTCGCCGAAATCCGTGCCGCCGACAGATTCCTGACGGGTGTCGTTCGTCGTGTAGGACGCGCGCACCTCTGTCGAGAAATTGTCGGACCAGTCAGAGAAGATCTGACCGGAATAAGAATTCAGCAGCGTCGACCGGTTGTAGTAGTGGTTGAAGAATTCATACTCGGTCGGGCTCGAATCCGACGGCGTCAGCGTGTTGCCGTTGTTGCGGTTGTAGGTGAACGCCGCGCGGTGGAAGTCGTTGATGTTCCAGTCGAGTCGCGCCAGCATCTTGCGGTCCGTCTGGCCGAAAGCATCCGGCACTTCGCCGACGTCGTAGCCATAGACGTCGCTTGCAATCTGCATGATACGGTCGAGCTGAGCCTGGCTGACGCCTTGAACGCCGATCGAGCCGGCCTCAGCCGGGCCAGTTGCGAGAATCGCCGTTTCATTGATTTGCTCGAATGCGCCGAAGAAGAATAGCTTGTCCTTGATGATCGGCATGCCAAGGGTGGCGCCGTAGCGGAAATCGCCGTACTCGCCCTTGTCGAACTCAGAGCCGTTGATTGATCCGCCGTTCAGCGCGTCGTTGGTGTAGTCGAAGAAGGCCGAGCCATGGACTTCGTTGGAACCCGTGCGGGTGACGGCATTGATGTTGCAGCCAGTGAACCCGCCATATTCAACGTCGAATGGCGCGAGTTCGACCGCGACCTGGTTGATCGCGTCGAACGGGAACGGAAGACGTTGCGTCGGGTAGCCGTTGGCGTTGAGGCCGAAATTGTCGTTCAACTTGATGCCGTCGACGGTGAGCGAGTTGAAGCGCGGGCTGGCGCCGGCGCACTGCAGGCCGTTGCCATTTGACTCGTCGATGAACAGACGCGGGTCAGTGCGTATGATATCCTTGATGTCGCGGCTGACGGCTGGCGTCGACTGAAGATCGTCGAAATCAAACGTCGCGGAGGGGCCGATGGCGACTTCGACCACTGACGACCTCGTGCCGACAACGACAACCTGATCTCCGGCAGCGCCGGCGGCGGCGAGGTCAAAAGAGATAACCGTCGTGTCGCCGAGCGTCAGGCGAACGCCCTCGACCGCTTCGCTCTGATAACCGCCAGCAGAAACGGCGACCCGATATTCGCCGGTGGTGGACAGGTTTTGCGCCGTGAAACGGCCAGTGCTGTCGGTGCTGATGTTTCGGGTCGTGCCCGTGCGCAGATCGGTGACCGTCACCGTCGCCCCGGCGATAGGAGCGCCGGTTTCCGTGGTGACGGCGCCGCGGATGTCGGATGTCGTGCGTTGAGCATGCGCCGGCGTTGGCGCGATGACCGTCGAAAAGGCCGTCGTCAGCGCAACCGCCGCCACACTGGCGGAAAGCGTCTTCATTAGTTTCATCTGATCTTCCCCAAGCTGGAACTGATTACCCGCGACCCCATTGCGCGGCGCGATTTACGCGACTGGCTGTAGGTACCTTAGATGACAGGAACGTGACAACGAGCGCGGGTTTTCTTGAATGTTCTGCGACGGTTTGTCGGCCGTCGCGGATTTGCATCAATGTGGAAAAATGTTCCAGCACTCACAGGATGTTAGTCCGCGGATGTTATGACATCACAAACGCCCCGGCGCGCATTTCGAAAATTTCGAATCACGACTGTGTGCGATGCGCAACAGTCCGGGCCCTCACATCCGCTCCGGCGCCGATACGCCCAGTAGGAAAAGCGCCAGATCGAGCTGGCGGCCGGCGGCGCCGGCAAGGGAAATCCGCGAGGCGCGGATCGCCGCATCCGCCTCGTCCACGATCCGGCAGGCGGCGTAAAACTTGGAAAACGCCTGCGCCAGCGAAAAAGCGTGATCGCACAGGAGATGCGGCAGGCGTTTTTGATAGGCCTCGCGCATGGCGTCCGCAAAATTGAGAAGAACCA
>CAZSBU010000362.1:0-1253 GCA_964605055.1 uncultured Caulobacterales bacterium
GCCCGTCTTGACGACCGATCCGTCGAGCATCGTCGCGCCCATGCCGACAAAGCCGCCATCCTCGATGGTGCAGCCGTGCAGCATGCATTTATGCCCGATGAGCGCGTTCTCGCCGATGAAACAGCCGAGCCCGCCCCACGCGGGGTCGTCGACATGGATGACCGTGCCGTCCTGTATGTTGGAGCCCGCGCCGATAACGATCTTGTTGGTGTCGCCGCGCAGCACTGAGCCGTACCAGACAGAGGCGTTTGCGCCCACTTCCACGTCGCCGCAAATAACGGCCCCCGGCGCAATGAAGGCGCTCGGGTGAATGTTCGGGCGTTTGTCGCCAATGGCGAAAATAAGCGGTTCCATGCCGCGAAGAGTGTCCTCTGCCGGGCGCCCCCGTCAATTGGCTCGCGCAGCCGCGGCGTCTGGAAAGGCGGCCGGGCTCAGGGCTTCGGCGCGTCCGGCTGGTTGTGCGGTTCGGCCGCGATGAAAGCATCGAGGCGCGCGCAGGCGTCGGCGACCGCGTTGATGCGGGGCATCGCCGACAAGTCAATTTCGAACCGGCGGGCGGCGTAGACCTGCGGGATAAGAAACGCGTCAGCGATGCTTGGTGCGTCGCCGATGCAGAACCGGCCGGACGTCTCCGTGATCATCTGCTCGACCGAGGCCATCGCCCCGCCCGCCCACAGGTTCAGCCATTCCGCCATCAGCGCGTCGTCGAGATTGAGCTTCTCGCGCAGGTATTTCTGGATGCGCAAGTTCATGAAGGGCTGCGCCTCGCAGGCGATAGTCGCCGCAATCGCCCGCGCCCGCGCCCGCGCGTGTTCATCCTCGGGCAATAACGGCGTCTCGGGATAGCGCTCTTCGAGATATTCTATGATCGCCATGGATTGAGTAAGCGCTGCGCCATCATCAGTGATCAGCACGGGCACAAGCCCCTGCGGGCTCAATGCGCGATAGCGCTCCGACTTCTGTTCGTCCTTAAGCAGATTAACCGGTTCGTAGTCATAGGCGAGGTCTTTCAGGCCCAGCGCTATGCGCACGCGGTAGGTCGCGCTCGATCGCCAATATCCATAGAGCTTCATGAGGGACGCCTTTCGGATGCTGCTTCGCTACGTCGCTTCAATGGGCCATCGCGTCTCGCGGCGCAAATGACGATTGCTCACGAGGCGGCAAATCTGGCGAAACTTTCCCACAGGGCCGTTGGCGCCAGGATGAGGAGCGCGCCAAATTTAAACGCGATGACGCCGCCGCCGACAAGCGTT
>CAZSBU010000362.1:1263-1877 GCA_964605055.1 uncultured Caulobacterales bacterium
GGCAAGGCCCGAGGTCATGGTCAGCACCTGCCGCAGCGTGACCGCGTCATAGGCGAAGACCGCGCCGACAAAGGCAAATTGCAGGAACGCGCCCGCAACGCCGGAGACGCCAAGCGCCATGGCGAGCCGCGCCGTTGCGGGCATGATGAGGCTGATCGAGGCGAGAAGCATCAGGCGCTTGTGAACGTCGCCGCGCCGACGAAACGCGATCGCGCCGCCGTAGAGCGCCGCGAAGCCAACTGCGTCGAAAGCGGAAAGGAAAAAGAATGTCGCCGGCGGACCGCCTTCCGCAATCGCAACGCCGCGACGATAGGCGTCCACCCCGCCTTCCCAGCCGAGAATGACAAGAGCGACCGCAAGCGGCAGCGAGGCAAGGCCGAGCAGGCGATGGAGGGCAAATGCATAGGCGCGGACAAGGCTCGTCTGCGCAATGAAAAGCGCGAACCACGCCGTGAACGCTGCGCCATGGATCTGGAACAATGTCGGCAGCGGCCCCAGAACCGGATCGCGAAAATAATAAGTGTTGGCGAACCCGGCGATCACCATGGCGGCGACCGCTACAGCCATGGCGAGGAAAAACCACGACCTCGGCTGCGCGGCGGCCGTCGCTCTTC
>CAZSBU010000363.1:0-1871 GCA_964605055.1 uncultured Caulobacterales bacterium
AGTAATTCTGCCGAAATTTTATGATCCTGCGAAATATGAAGTTATGCATTGCTTAAAACGGACAGTGTGAAGAGCGATTAGTCAAGCCGCCGCGCTGCGAGCGATTCTGCACGTGATATGGCGGCGTCGTCACATGGAAGACGTCCGTTGCAACTGATCGCGCAGCGCTGCAATGTCCGCGCGTAGCGCAGCGATCTCGCGGGCTCCGCCGACAGCGCCGTCGGGGGATTCGGCCTCTTGCCCGATAAAAAAGGTCGCAAAACTTGCGGTGATGTAGCCGAAGACGGCGAGGCCATAAATCGCCAGAAGCAGCGCGAGCACCCGTCCCTCAGGCGTCAGCGGCCAGAAGCCTGACCCGGTCGTCGACACCAACATTGCCGTCCACCAGACTGCGTCAGCATAGCCGGAGAAACCTCCGTGCACGTCTCGTTCTGGCTCGAACGCCAGCATGCCGCCTGCACCGAGTAAAATGACAAGTGCGGTTGTCGCGAGCACATAGCTGAGCCCCCGGCGATCGAAGCTTTGCCGAAGCGCCGCGAAGCCGCGATTGGCGGTGCCAACGATCCGGACGAGCCGCAGCCCGCGCCCAAGTCGCAGCAGGCGCAGCACACGGAGGAACCGGAAAGCCGGGGCGGCGAGGGCGATGATTGTAATCGGGTTGCGCTTCAGGAATTCGATCTTGCGGGGGGCCAAGGCGAAGCGCAGCATGAACTCGAGGACGAAAATTACCCATATGATCACGCCGACCAAATTGAATACCCCGGATGTCGTCCAGATCAGTTCGACGATAACGAGGCTGAGCCAGATAAACGACAAAACCAGCATCGGCCGTTCAAGCCAGTCTTCGAGCTGGGACAGAACTTGCCAGCGTTCCTGTTCGTCCGGAGAGCCGGATTGCGCGTCGGGGGCCTCCTTCATGGGTTGTTCCTCTCGTGCCGGTTTAAATGGTCAGTTTGCAAACCCCTATGGAAACTCCTTGTTCGGCCCCCTATGGAAACTCCTTGTTCGGCGCGCGAGGCGTGCGCAGCGATGAGGCGACAGCTTTGTTCGCAGAGCTAGCGCCGTTAAACCTGCCGTAGCCGGATCGTCGAGCGTGTCGCGAGCGTACGCGCATCAACCGCGCGCTCAGTAGCGCAGGATCGCGGCCAGCGACGCGCCGTCCGGTAGGCGGTCCGGCGCAACGGTCCAGACTACGCCCCCATTGAGCAATGTTTTCTGCGCCACCTCGTCGATCAAGGCATGCAGTTCGGACGCCCTGGTCTCGCCAGCCTCTGAACCGTTGACGTTCGGATCAGGCGTCTCCCCAAGGATGGCGCGCTCGCACACGAATAGCTGATCGATCCTGCCATCCTGTGCGGCGGCGCCTAGCGTGGCCGGGTCGACGCAGCCTGTCGCGTCGCCACGGCCTACAAGGGCGTTGAGGCGTTCAAGCGCCTCTTCCCGGGCCGCTTCACGGATCGGTTGCATCACCTCGCAGGCGGCGGCGTGAAGAGCTGCTTCGTTCAGCGAAGCCGGGTTGATCTCAACGAAACCGGCAATCAGCGGCGCAAGCGCCTCATCCTTCAGGAGATGACCGCCAATCTCGGCATCGGCCACGACGACGACGGGCAGGGGGTCTCGTGCGAGATGCGCCGACAGCGCGGCGGCCGCGCGCCGCGTATATTCAACGAGCCGCCCTTTGCGCCATTCCTCGGGGCTGTCGCCGAGGACCTGGGTCTTGGGCATGCTTTGGTGGCCAGTGTGGGGCCGCCCGTAGCCATGCGATTGCAACGTCGCTTCATAGTCCGGCTCCCCATCCAGCGACTCTACGCTTGCAGGCAGATCAGCGTCGGCAGGGGTCATCGAGAACCGGCTGGCGAGCCAGCTACACG
>CAZSBU010000364.1:0-1859 GCA_964605055.1 uncultured Caulobacterales bacterium
ACCTCGGCTTGTACTGATTGAAACGCCAAGCAATCCGCTCTTGCGGGTCATCGACATCGCCGACGTGTCAAGGCGCGCGCGGGCTGTCGGCGCTATCGTTGTCGCCGACAACACGTTCCTGTCGCCTGCGCTGCAACGGCCGCTCGATTTCGGTTGCGATATCGTCATCCATTCGACTACGAAGTTTATCAATGGGCATAGCGATGTTGTCGGCGGCGCGGTGATCGCCCGCGAGGCAGGGCTTGGCGAAGAGCTCGCCTGGTGGGCTAATTGCACAGGCGTTACCGGCGCACCCTTTGACAGCTACCTGACGCTGCGCGGCCTCAGGACGCTCTTTACACGGATTGAGCACCAGCAAGCGACCGCGTCGGCGATCATCGGCCGGCTCGGGAGCGATGATCGGGTCGCAAAGATCTACTGGCCCGGACTGAGGTCCCACGCCGGGCACGCCCTCGCGGCCCGCCAGCAACGCGGTTTCGGGCCGATGTTCAGCGTGGTGTTCGCCGCCAATGTAGATGCGGTCGAACTGCTGCGCCGCCTGCAGATTTTCACCATTGCGGAGTCGCTTGGCGGCTTTGAAAGCCTTGCCTGCACGCCGGCGACGATGACGCACGCCTCCATGCCGCCCGAAGCGCGCCACGCCGCCGGCATCGCCGATCGGCTCGTTCGTTTCTCGGTCGGCCTCGAGCATGAGTCCGATCTAATCGCAGACCTTTTCGCCGCGCTTGACGCTTCAACGTCTCAAACGATTAGCGATCCGATCGCGGAGCCGCGCAAATTGGAAAGCCTGCTCGCATGCGCATAGAGAGAGACGCAGGCGCCGTCTCGGCCGACGGAAATGTTGCTGACGGTCGCACCCGAGGCGTTGAGCCACTGATTGCGCAATCCAGGTTGAATTGCGTCGTCCTGAAGTTCGGGTCGTCCGTTCTCGGAGGGGCGGAGGACCTGCGCGCCGTCGTCACCGAAATCTATCGGCATGTCCGGACGGGAAAGCGCGTTGTCGCCGTCGTGTCGGCGTTTTTGGGAGAAACCGACCGTCTGATCGAAGAAGCCCGCCGTTTTGGCGCGACCCCGGGCTCGGCCCATGCGCCGGGCCTCATCGCGCTGGGCGAGAAACGCGCAGCGGCGCTCCTCGCCATCGCTTGCGATCAGGCAGGGCTTGATGCGCGCGTCATGGGCGCGCGGGCGCTCGATCTGCGGGCGGGCGGCGCGATCGAAGACGCCGAGCCGCAAGGCATAGACAAGGGCGCGCTGACCCGCGCGTTGGCGGCTCATGAAGTTGTTGTCGTCCCTGGGTTCATCGCGCTCGGCGCGACGGGCGAGCCGGTATTGCTCGGGCGCGGCGGGTCAGACCTTACGGCGGTCTTCATCGCCCGCGCGCTCGGCCTTGGCGAGGTGACGCTCTTGAAGGACGTCGAGGGCGTTTACGACCGCGACCCCGCAATTGACAGCGCCGGCCCTCCTGCGCGTCTTTATCGCGCCATCAGTTGGGGCGATGCGCGCCTTATCGCCGGCAAACTCGTGCAACCCAAAGCCATTGCTTTCGCGGAGGCGCGCGCGGTGGAAATCCGCGTCGCGCGAATGGGCGCGGATCGGGGCAGCACTGTAGGGGCCGCGACTGAAGACCCGAAAACCCCAACTGCGCGCGCGCCTCTGCGCGTCGCCCTTGCCGGACTTGGCGTCGTTGGCGGGGGCGCCGCGCTGCGCCTCTCAGGTTCGCCCGATTTCCAGACCGTCGCGGCCCTCGCCCGCGATCTGGCGCGCGCCCGCCTCGTTCCCGGCGCCCCGGCGGAGATTGCTCCGACGCCGGAAGAACTGCTGTCCGCCGGAGCGGACATCGTCGTCGACGCTCTTTCGAG
>CAZSBU010000365.1:0-1492 GCA_964605055.1 uncultured Caulobacterales bacterium
TTGCCGGTGTAATAAAGCACACGTTCCGTCGTCGTCGTTTTTCCGGCGTCGATATGCGCCATGATACCGAAGTTACGGTAGTCTTCGAGCTTATGTGTGCGGGCCATGGGGTGGTTCCTTGAACGCTCTGTACTGACTTACCAGCGGTAGTGTGCGAATGCGCGGTTGGCTTCCGCCATCCGGTGCGTGTCTTCGCGCTTCTTGACAGCCGCGCCTCGGTTCTGGGCGGCGTCCATGATTTCATTCGACAGACGATCGACCATCGTCGTCTCGTTGCGCGAGCGGGCCGCGGTGATGATCCAGCGCATCGCGAGCGCAATCTTGCGATCGGGCCGGACTTCGACGGGCACCTGATACGTGGCGCCGCCGACGCGGCGCGAACGCACTTCAATCGCAGGCGTAACGTTTTCCAGCGCTTCGCGGAAGGCGTCGATCGGCGGACGGCGCAACTTCTGCTCGATGCGCGTCAGCGCTCCGTATACGATTTTTTCGGCGGCCGGTTTTTTGCCGTCCACCATTACGTAGTTCATGAATTTCGAAACGAGCTGGTCTCCGAACTTCGGATCGGTATGGACCGGACGTTTTTCTGCGCTATGGCGACGTGACATGGCTGCCCTACCCTATTTCGGCCGCTTGGCGCCGTATTTCGACCGACGCTGGCGGCGGTCTTTCACGCCTTGCGTGTCGAGAACGCCCCGGATGATGTGATAGCGAACGCCCGGCAGGTCCTTCACGCGGCCGCCGCGGATAAGAACAACCGAGTGCTCCTGAAGGTTGTGGCCTTCGCCAGGAATGTAGCCGATCACTTCGAAGCCGTTCGTAAGGCGCACTTTCGCAACCTTCCGCAAAGCCGAATTCGGCTTCTTTGGCGTCGTCGTGTAAACGCGCGTGCAAACGCCCCGTTTTTGCGGGTTCGCTTGCATCGCCGGGACCTTATTGATCTTCCGGCGCGGGGTCCGCGGCTTGCGGATCAGCTGTTGGATCGTCGGCATTTATTCTCCAGCATGTGCGGCAAGGTCGCCGAGGCGCCATTACGTCAAAAAGCGCGCGTCGCGAGACTGCCCGTCCCCCGTGCGCGAAACGAATGGGCAGCCCCGTCCGAATTGGACGCGCCGCCCCTACAAAACTTAATCGGCTAAACTGACCGCGTTTCAGCGAAGCTGACAGCCGGCCTTCCAGCGGCGCGGACCATATGAGAGGCGCATACGGGGGTCAAGGCCATTGCAGGGAATTGTTGACGAATTTTTGAACATCGCGTGATCGTCATTAAGATCCGCACGCGCAAAACGCCAAACCCCATCGCACCGACCAGCGCGCGCTCTATCATCGCCAGTTTTACATTATTAAATCCCGCTAGTGCGACCCGGTTTTTGGCAAACCGCTCGTAATTTTGATAAGCAAAGCCCCGGAACGGCGATCCGTTCCGGGGCTTTGTCGATTTACCGGAAAACGCCAGCTTATTCCGCGGCGGCGGTTTCGTTTTCCTGGCGAC
>CAZSBU010000365.1:1502-1852 GCA_964605055.1 uncultured Caulobacterales bacterium
GGCAGTGCCGCGGCCGCACGTTTTTCCCGCTCGGCGATGAGGGCTGCGTCACGACGCTCGGCTTCGAGCAGGCGGCGCGACATCATTCCGCCCGTTCCCGCCGGGATCAGGCGACCGACGATGACGTTTTCCTTCAGGCCTTCCAGCGTATCGACCTTTCCATTCACGGCCGCGTCGGTGAGGACGCGGGTCGTTTCCTGGAAGGACGCCGCAGAGATGAAGGAGCGGGTCTGAAGCGACGCCTTCGTGATGCCGAGCAGCACCGGAACGCCCTTCGCCGGGTTCTTGCCCTGATCGATCAGGCGTTCGTTCGTCTCGTCGAACTCCATCTCGTCGATCTGCTCGTCTTT
>CAZSBU010000366.1:0-1852 GCA_964605055.1 uncultured Caulobacterales bacterium
TTCATCGCCGGCGAAATCCATCGTCGCGCGACGGGACGAACGATCGGCGAGGCGCTGCGCCATCGCGCACCCGGCATTTTTTGCGGCCTGAAGCCGGAGGAAATCAAACGCACGGCATTTATGCCAAAGCCGCCCGCCGCGCCCGATCTCGGCGTTCTGAACGACTACAAGCGCGCAGCCTTCCTGCGCCCCTGGTCGGCCCCGGCGAAGGTCAGCCGCGAGGCGTGGATGGCGGCGGAATTGCCTGCCTCCAATATGCACGCGAGCGCTTCGGCGCTGGCGCGCTTCATGGTCCCGTTTGCGAACGGCGGCGCGGCGGGAGAAGACGGCGTCGCCATCGATCCGGCCGTCGTCGCCGAAGCGCTCCGCCCACGGATTTCCGGGCCCGACCTCGTGCTGCCGTTCGATCTTTCCTGGGCGGCGGGTCTGATGGCGAATGCCGATGGCTGCTTTGGCCCTTCCCCCACCGCGCTGGGGCATGCCGGCTTTGGCGGCTCTTGCGTTATCGTCGATCCGGCGCGACGCCTCACGGCCGCCTACGTCATGGGTAAAATGTCGCCTTTTCTCATTGGCGACCCGCGCGCCAAACGCCTTATCGAGGCGACATACGCCGCCCTAACCAGTCGAGCATGAGCGCGTTCAGCGCTTCAGGCTTTTCCCACATCACCCAGTGGCCGCAGCCCGGAATGACGCGCATTTCTAGATCCGGGATGAGACCCGGCATGTCCTCGGCCGTTTCCGGGGGCAAAAACAGATCGAGCTCGGCCACCACGAACAGCGCCGGAACATTGATATGCGGATCGACGCCGCGCATCAGGGCGTAATTGCGGTCGATGTTGCGATAGAGATTGACGCCGCCGTGAAACCCCGACCGGCGATAGGCCTCGACATAGACTGCGAGATCGTCCGCCCCAAGAATGACCTCCTCCGGCTTCGGCGTCGGTCCGTCGCGGAACCGGCCCATCAGGTCATAGACGCCGGGAACGAGACGCGGCCAGGCCGCGCGCGGCGCCGGACGGCGGAACATCAGCCTAAAGAATTTCTCCACGTCCGCCGCGAACAACGCCTCAGCGACGCCTTCCTCCTGAAAGCCGATGAAATAATGCGCGGCGCCGAAGCGCTTCTCGATGATCTGCAAGGGCGGCACGGGCGGGGCTGAGCGGTGGGGCGTCGACACCCCGATGACGCCGGCGACGCGGTCAGGGTGGAGCTGCGCCATCGGCCAGACGATGGCACCGCCCCAGTCATGGCCGCAGAAGACGGCGCGTTCGATCGCGAGCGCATCGAGGAGCGCCGCAAGATCGTCCGTCAGATGACGGATATCGTAGAGCGTCGCCTCGCGCGGCGCGTCCGAGGCGCCAAAGCCTTTGAGGTCGAGCGCGATCGCGCGAAAGCCGGCCCCGGCCAGCGCGCCGATCTGGTTTTTCCAAGAATAAGCGATCTCGGGCCAGCCATGCACTAGAATGACCGGCGGCCCCTCGCCAGCCTCGTAGACCGCTAGACGAAGCCCTCGCGCATCGACCATCCGGGCGGGTGGAAAACCGTGTTGCATCTTGACTGACCCTAACTTTACGGCGCTGCCAGCTTGCCATCCGGGCGCACGGCGCGGCACAAGCGCTGCCATGAATAGCAAAAACCAACCCGCCGCCGATATCTTGACTGGCGCAATCCCCGAAGGCTGGGACGCGCAAGGACATGGCGGCACGTTCAGCGCCCATGCCGGCCCATTTTACTTCCGCGATGCGAAGTCAAAGACGCCCGGCATCGGTTTTTATTCCCTGCCACGCCACGCCAATCCGGACGGCGTCATCCATGGGGGTGACGCTCCTAAAAGACCAAAAGAACTAACACA
>CAZSBU010000367.1:0-1626 GCA_964605055.1 uncultured Caulobacterales bacterium
CGCGGCGCTCGTCGCTGCGCTTTTCCTGCCCGCGTTCATGCAGATGGGGCCGTTCATCGAGGCCGGGGCGGCTGGGGCGATTTTCGTCGGCTGGGTAGGGCTTCCGCTCGCGGCGTTTTTCGCGCTGGTCCTCGCCAAGGCGGCGCTGCGTCCGGGCGCAGCATTCGGTTACACCACCATATTCGTCGAGAGCGTGACCCTTCCCATCGTCCTTGTCGGCGCAGCCCTGTGCGGCGGGCTTGGACTGTTGTTCGTCTTCGGATGGTCGGCGCTGCTCGAGGCGCTGAAGATCGCGCCGCTGACGCGCGTCCTCGGTAGCCCGCTCGTCGCCGCGACTTTCATTGGCGCGGTTGGCGGGTTGGCGATTGTTGCAATCCGGCGGCAAGCGGCCTTTCTGAGCGCCGTCCGCTATACGCTTCTCTTCAGCGCGCGCGCAGCGATGCCGGTGGCGGCCGCTTTTCTCGTGACTCTGTTGGCGATGGTCCTTGTCAGCGGCGCGAGCTTTTTCGAGCGTCCCTACCCGGCGGCGACGCTTCTGGCCGCAGGCATTGGCGCCGCGGCCATCTTCACCGGCGTCTATCAGAACGGCGCAGGCGCCCCGCCCCCGCTGTGGCTGCGGCTTTCGGCGCTGGTCACGCTGGCGGCGCTGCCGGCCATCGCCGCGCTCGCCGGCTGGGCGCTCAGTATACGGATCGCCGAATATGGCGTGACGCCGCTGCGCGCCATCGGCCTTGCCTTTACAGGACTTCTGATGGCGCAAGCCGCCGTGGTATTGGTCGGGCTCCTCAGCGAGATTAACTGGCGCTCAAAAGTCTGGATGGGCCCTGTTGCGCCGCTCAATACGGGACTGGCGGCGCTGTGGGCTGCAGCGCTCCTCGCCCTCGCCCTGCCCGGCGTCAATGCCTGGGAAATGAGCGCTGCGACGCAGGAAGCGCGGCTGCGCAGCGGAATCGTGGAGCCGCAAGCTTTCGACTTCGCGTTTCTTGACGAGCGGCTCGGCGCGCCCGGCCGCGAAGCGCTGAACCGCCTCGGGCAAATCTATCGCGAGGCGCAGATTTCGTTGGAAGACGGCGGACCGCCGTTCGGCGCTGGCGATGTGGCGACTGCGAACGATCAATACGAAGCGCTGCGCGCGCTGAGCCTCAATCCCGAGCCAGTGGCGCCAACGGGATCTGCGGCTGAAAACGAGGTGACGCCAGACTGAGGACGTTGACGCAGGACGCGCCGCGATCAGGCGTCGCGCCGGTGAATTTTCCGGTGAGGGCCGTGATAGTCCTCTATGCCTTCGGAGATCGCGAAACAGGCCAGCCGCACAGACAGCGGTATCGAGACCTTTTCTCCGTCGCGTTCGCCCTTCTCGTAATACTGGATCATGCGGCGCTTAAGCCCCAAAGCATGGGCCGCATCCTTTTGGGACAGTTTCAGCCCCTTGCGCCACTTCTTGAAGTCGCCTGGCTCCATGACCGTCTTTCCGCTCGCCCCAGCCGCACTTAATGCATCCTTGTAACAGGCTTTTGACAAACAAGCCCTTTAAGGCCTTCAAATTTCAACGATCGGGCATTACTTTATCGGCGTCGGCTTGCCGACTATGGCGATAAAAGACCCGTGTAATAAGCGGTTCGGACC
>CAZSBU010000367.1:1636-1851 GCA_964605055.1 uncultured Caulobacterales bacterium
GCGGGGCCGAAATAGGATCGACGGACGTGTAAAGACGACGTTTTCGCTCGGTTGGCCTCCGTTATTTGGCCAAACCTGAATAGTTGCCAATGACAACTACTCGGAAGAGTTCGCTCTCGCTGCGTAATGCGGCTGAGTGACTCGCATCTGAAGTCCTGATCCTTTCCAAGGTCAGGCGGGGCTCCCCGGCGCCCGGCAACAGAAGCCGGGGATTT
>CAZSBU010000368.1:0-1354 GCA_964605055.1 uncultured Caulobacterales bacterium
AGGATATCGGCGATGACGCCATCGTCGACTTCAACCGCGGACGCGACAAGCTCCTGTTCACCGAGTTCGTCGATCTCGGCTGCAACGGGGTCCACAAGCTCGACGGGTCGGGCCGCTTCGTGCTCGACGACCCCGCGCTCGCCGCGAACGGCGGCACGATCGCGCTCGGCTCGGACCTCGCCGGGCGGTTCATCCACTACAGCGGCCAGACGACGGACGGCCTGTTCGTCTATGAGATCTGGAATCGCCCCTGGGACGAGATCGCCAGCTGAGCCGGGCGGCGGCCCCCACGCCGGCGCCAAGGCGGCGTCGGCGACGACGCCTTGGCGATCGCCGGAGATTGCCGCCGCAATCCGCGCCTGCGTCGTGGTCGAAGACGACGCGACGGCGGCGCGTCCCGGATCGCGTTCAGGCGACCGCCCCGGCGCGGTCGGAGCGATCTCCGCCGTCTCGGCGTTACCCATGGGCCCCTCGAAACCCGGCTGGATCCAGGGGGATGGGGAACTGCGGCGTCCGGGAAAACCCATCCCGAGACCATCGACTTTGCGATGGGAGAATCGTGCATCGGCTCCTATATCTCGGCCATCGCAACGGCTGGAAGATCGCGCGACAGAATTAGGTCGTGTAAGTAACTGGTCCATACTAGATGTGACCATGCTAGATTGGCCTCCTTGAACTGCGCAGACTCCGGTGGGTATCAGCCTAACGCAAGGATGGCGTCATGAACTCCCGAACGGCCCGCTTCGAAGAGGTTGACTTCTTTCGATTTCTTGTTGTTTCCTTTGCCCTCTTGAATCATTGTTTTCTATGGTTGGGTAGCGAGGCTGCAAATGAAACGAATTATGCAATATTCAGACGCGTGTTCAGCTATCCTTCCGTTGTCGCACTTTTGTTTGTCTTTGGTACAATGGTTCAAATCGTATACGTCCGCCGATACAAGCAAGACCGAAAGGCATTTCTTGTCTCCGCTGGTCTTCGTGCGGCCTACTGCCTGTTCGGCGTGTGGATACTGACATGGCTTGACTTCCTGCTTTCGGCCGCTTCGCTCACCGAAACCATCGCGCGCATGGCGCTGATGTCGCTCCCGCCGCTGGTGAGCATTTTCTCCCTCTACTTTTTTCTGCTGCTCCTGTTGCCGGCGATCGCGCCATTGCGGCTGAGGTTTGGCCCCTGGGCGCTGGTTGCGATCATTGTGGCTATCCAGATCTACACTGTGCTTCTCATGCCGCTCCTGCCGTCGGCGCCGGCGCCGTTCACGTACCTGAGCGCATTCTTCGTAGGACTGGGCCATTTCGGGCCGTCTCTGCTTCACTCCCTCGCGCCGGTGTTCGCCGGCATGCTCTTCGCCGGCGGG
>CAZSBU010000368.1:1364-1850 GCA_964605055.1 uncultured Caulobacterales bacterium
TCGCGCTGGCTGTCCTTGTCGCCGGCGGCCTGCTCGTGCTCGGTCGGGCCGCGTGGGTCGAGGGGCTCCCGACCTTGCTCTATAATCTGACAGACTACAGCATTTATCGCCACGATAACGCGCCGGAGTTCTTTTCGTGGGGTGTGCTCTTTTCTCTCCTTGTGTACGTGTCGGCAAAACATGCAATCGACAACAGGCGTCTAGCGTTCTTAAAGCATGTGAACTTCCTTGGCGGCGCGACGTTCGCTTACTTCCTATTGGGAAACATCATCATCCTGGAACTCTACAACGGCGGCGTAACGGACCTGAACGAGCCCTCGCTTACCCTGGTCGCGCTTGGTGTGCTTGGGCTGAGCGCCGTGCTCACCTCCGGCTGGATCCGCTTGGGTCGCACGACGGCGCTGTGGCGAGCGTTCGAGGATCGGCTCACGGCGCTCCTCGCCATCATCGTCAACAGGTTGCCACGCCGCGCCGCCCAGCCCTGAA
>CAZSBU010000369.1:0-1838 GCA_964605055.1 uncultured Caulobacterales bacterium
AGGATGCTCGCTCAGGCCGTCACCGGCACGCCCGGCCACGTCAACGCCATGGCGGCGAGCGTCGGCGCGTTTTTGCGCAAGCATCCGCTGGCCGGCTTGCGCCCCGGCGACGTTCTGGTTACGAACGATCCTTGGGACGGCACTGGACATTTGAACGACTTTACCGTCGTCACGCCGGTGTTCCGCAGCGGGCGGGCGATCGCGCTCTTTGCGGCGACAAGCCATGTCGCCGATGTGGGCGGTCTTGGCTTCGGCCCCGATGCGCGCGACGTCTTCGAAGAGGGGCTCCTCGTGCCCATCGGCTTTCTGTTCCGTGAAGGCCGGCCGAACGAAACGCTGTTCGATATCTTGCGCGCCAATGTGCGCGACCCGGCCGCCGCCGAGGGGGACCTCTATTCCTTGGCGGCTTGCAACGAGGCGGGCGCGCGGCGGCTTGCCGAGACGCTTGACGAGCAGGGGGCGGACGATCTGGCGGAAGTCGGCGAATTTATCCTGTCGCGCTCGCGCGCTGGCATGCTCGCCGAGATCGGAAAACTGCGCCCCGGCGACTATCGCTACCAGATGCGCATTGACGGCTATGACGAGCCTATTGATCTCGCGGTCTGCGTGAGCATCGCTGCGGACGAGATCCGCGTTGATTTCACAGGCAGTTCTCCCGCCGCCGCGCATGGCGTGAACGTGCCGCTCTCTTACACGCAGGCCTATGCGTCCTTTGGCGTGCGCGTCGTCGTCGGTCCCGACATTCCGAACAACGCGGCCTCGCTCGGCGTCGTGAAGGTCGGCGCGCCGCCGGGATCGATCCTTAATGCGCGGCGCCCGGCTGCCGTTTCGGCGCGACATGTGGTCGGCCAGATGTTGCCCGATGTGGTGCTCGGCGCCCTCGGCGAGGCGATGCCGGGCCGGACGCCGGCGGAAGGGGCCTCGGCGCTTTACCTGCCGGTGTTGCGCAGCCTTGAAGGCCCCGATTTCGTGATCAACCCGTTTTATACCGGCGGCATGGGCGCGCGCCCGGGCAAGGACGGTTTGTCGTGTACGGCGTTTCCGTCAGGGGTGCGCAACACGCCGGTCGAGATCAATGAGGCGACTGCGCCGATCGTCATGTGGAAAAAGGAATACCGGGTCGATTCCGGCGGACCGGGCGAATGGCGCGGCGGCCTGGGCCAGACGATGGAATTCGCCCATGCGGATGGCGCGCCCATGCTCGCCTCGAAAATGTTCGACCGCATCCGCCATCCCGCGCGCGGACGCGACGGAGGGGGCGCAGGCGGGTGCGGCGCCGTTTATCTTGACAATGGCCGCGCTCTCGCCGGCATGGGGCGCGATACTATCCCGGCAGGGCGTCGCCTGATCATTGAGACGGCGGGCGGCGGCGGCATCGGTGATCCGAGACGGCGCAGCCCTAAAGCCCTCGCCGACGATCTGCGGGCAGGTCTCGTCAGCAGGCAGGCAGCGGCGATGATCTATCGCGGCGAAGGCGACGAAAATGACGATAACTGACCAACGAACCACCCCGTCGCGCGCGTTTTGCGCTGTTAAGCGACCGATCCCTGCGTTGAAAGGCAGAAACGTTCGCCGACGCAAGCTTTACGTTGCAGCGCGGCATGCGTGCGGTCGCGACCGCCGGGAGGACAAAGGTTGTGCGCGTTGCGCCGACTGGCCTAAATCCCGCAGGCTAAATCGCTTAGACCTTGCCTTCCCGCGCGCCGCCGTCCGGCGCGCCGAACGGAGAACTCCATGACCGCAAAGAACGCCGTGCGCCGTCCGCCGCCCACCGGGGCAGCGACCGGGCTTAGCCTGCATGTTCCCGAACCCGAATGCCGGCCGGGCGATGCGCCTGA
>CAZSBU010000370.1:0-1822 GCA_964605055.1 uncultured Caulobacterales bacterium
AGCGACAAAGGTTAACTCACCTGCTATGCCATTGCATCCATGCAACAATCGATAAAAGGCAATGCGTTCTGCTTCGTTCTCAAAGGGATACCTAAATGCGATACTTTTTGTCCACCGCTTTATTGTCGATGTGTTGCTCGATGTGGCCGCGTCCGGCGAAAACGTCGTCGAAAGGGAAGGATTGAGCATACGCCACCCGGCGCAATTTGTACTTGTGGGAAGCGGTAACCCCGAAGAGGGTGAACTACGCCCGCAACTGCTCGACCGCTTTGGATTGTCCATCGATGTGCGGACGCCCGTTGAAATCAGTGAACGGATTGAAATCGTTCGGCGGCGCGACGCGTTCGAGCGCGATCCCGCCGCCTTCACGAAGAAGTGGGCGCCAAAAGATCGCGCCATTCGGCGCAAGATCGAGACAGCGCGCGGACGTCTTGGTGCAATGGAGACCACTGACGCTGCCCTAGAATCGATTGCCCGCTTGTGTATCGCGCTCGGCGCGGACGGTTTGCGCGGCGAACTGACCTTGCTTCGCGCAAGCCGGGCTTACGCCGCGCTACAAGGCGACGAGTCGGTCGACCTTTCACATATTCGCCGCGTCGCGCCTATGGCGCTGCGTCACCGGCTTCGCAAAAATCCGCTTGATGACTCCGACGCGGGGGCGCGTGTTGCCCGCGCCGTTGCTGAGCTGGCGTGAACGCCGCGCCGGAGTACGGGCTGCTGGCGTGGCTTGACGCTGAACTCGCCGCCGCCGTTTTCTCCGTAGACCCCCACGGTTTTGGAGGGGTATGGGTGCGGGCGGGCGCCGGGCCCGTTCGGGATCTCTGGCTTGAAAGACTGAAGGTGCAGTTGCCAGGCGGTGCGCCCTTCCGCCGCCTGCCGCCGCGCAGCGATCCCGGCCGGCTGATCGGCGGGCTTGACGTCGCAGCAACCATTGACGCCGGTCGGCCGGTGATCGAGACCGGACTTCTGGCTGCAGTGGACGGTGGCGCCCTCGTTGCGCCGATGTCCGAACGGATGGAAAGCGGCGTCGCGGCGATCATTGCGGCCGCGCTCGACAAGGGCGTTGTAGCTATCGAGCGGGATGGTGTTTCGAGGACGCCAACGCCGGCGCGCTTTGGGCTCCTCGCTTTCGACGAAAGCCTTGAGGATGAGGCAAGCTTGAGTGCAGCGCTTACGGATCGGCTGTCTCTCGTCGCAAATTTGGGCGACGTCGTGTTTTCGTCCGCCCGCGAACTGCCGACGCTCGCTGTTGATACAGACGCCGCACGCAGCCTTTATCCGCATACTTCCTGCGGCGAGGAGATTGTCGAGGCGATAGCCGGCGTGGCGGACAGCTTTGGCGTTACATCTGTCAGAGCGTTAATGGGCGCCGTTCGCGCGGCGAGGGCGATCGCAAGCCTTGAAGGGCGCCAGATCGTTGACGCTGAAGATGCAGCGCGCGCCTGCCGCCTTGTGCTCGGCCCTCGCGCGACCCGAATCCCCGAGTCCCCGGCGCCCGAGGAAAATGAACCGCAACAGCAATCCCCAGAATCAGAGGCTGCTTCGCCGGATACGCAAGCGCAGGCAAAGACGGACGATGATACACTAACCCCTGAAGATCAGCCGCCTCGCGAAATTACTGCGGCAGATCTCGAAGAGATGATGATCGCCGCGACCCAAAGCGCGATATCAAGCGGCGTCCTTGCGCGCATACGCGCCGGAGCGATGCGCGGGCGCGCATCGGCTGGCGCTGGGCGGGCGGGAGCGAAAGTGAGATCTTCCGTGCGCGGCCGACCGAAGGGCGCGCGTGCGGGGATGCAGGGACGCGATGGACGGCTTGACG
>CAZSBU010000371.1:0-1792 GCA_964605055.1 uncultured Caulobacterales bacterium
CACGGTCGCCCTCGTTGCGCTCGGCTGCCTGATGGTGCGCCAGTGCCATTCCAACACCTGCCCGGTTGGCGTCTGCACGCAGGATGAAGACCTTCGCGCCCGCTTCAAGGGCGCGCCCGATCATGTCGTGACGCTGATGACGTTCATTGCGGAGGAAGTGCGCGAAACATTGGCCTCGCTGGGCGCGGCGTCGATTGAAGACGTCATCGGACGAACCGACCTCCTCGGACAGGTCCACCGCGGCGCGCCTGACCTCGACGATCTTGACCTCAACCCCATGCTCGCCCGCGTCGACGCTGGCGGCGCGCCGCACCGCTCGACCCGCACAGGCCGCCAGGAAGTCGCCCCAACGCTCGACGAGCAGGCGCTGCGCGATGCGGCGCCCGTGTTTGAGACCGGCGCGCGCATGCAACTCAGCTATGCGGTCGCAAATACCAACCGGTCCATTGGCGCACGGATTTCTTCACACATTGTCCGGCGTTTCGGCCCAGACGGTCTTGCAGAAAACCAATTGCAGTTGCGCCTTGAAGGCTCGGCGGGGCAATCGCTTGGGGCGTTTGGCGCCAAGGGGCTTCGTATCGAGCTTGAAGGCGACGCCAACGATTACGTCGGCAAAGGCCTGTCGGGCGCAACTATTGTTGTTCGCCCACGGATGAAAGACCACGCCCGCGCCCATCTCGACGCGATCATCGGCAACACCTGCCTCTATGGCGCGACCTCGGGGGCGCTTTTCGCCGCCGGCCGCGCGGGCGGGCGTTTCGCCGTGCGCAATTCCGGCGCGCTTGCGGTTGTCGAAGGCTGTGCGTCAAACGGCTGTGAGTATATGACCGGCGGCGCCGTCGTCATTCTTGGCGAGATTGGCGACAATTTCGCCGCTGGCATGACCGGCGGGCGCGCTTATGCGCTTGACGAGGCGGGCCTGTTCGATCGGCTGGTCAACGCTGATAGCGTCGCCTGGCGGAATTTCGACGACACGACCGACGACGCATTCTGGCAGGTCGCCAATGAACAGGATTGCCGAAGCCTAATCGAGCGGCATCTGGCGGAGACCGGTTCCGCACGGGCGGCGTACATTCTCGCCGCCTGGTCGCGCTGGCGATCGCGCTTCGTCGCAATCGCGCCCAAGGAGATCATTCGCCTTCAGACGGCCCGTCAACGCGTTGCTGCGAGCTGAACGACTTCAGCCCGCAGCCTTTCTGTGGCTATCTATTTACGCGCAAGAAAGTCGGCCTTGCCGACCGGAACGCCACAACCGCGCAGGATGGCGTAGGCCGTCGTTGTGTGGAAATAGAGGTTGGGCAGCACGAAGCCCATAAGGAATTCATGGCGTTTCATCGTCATCTGTTCCGTCCGCATCGGGATCGTAATGTCGGCGTCCGGATTGGCGTCGATCGCCTTTGCGTCGAGGCTCTTGATAAACTCATGCGCCTTCGTTACCCGCGCGCGCAGTTCCGCGAAGGTCTGTTCCGTATCCGGCATGGAGACCGGCTCGGCGCCGGCAAGGCGCGCGAGCCCACGGCTTGAGATATCGCAGGCAATCTGGACCTGACGCGCCATCGTGAACATGTCGGGGGCAAGCCGCCAGCCCAGATAAACCGACTCCTCGACGCCGCTCGCCTTTGCATGGGCTTCAGCTTTTTCAAGTATGCCCGCGAGCGCAGCGTACATTTGGTGGACAGCGGCGTGGGCGACCGACGAAGGCGAGAACTGCATGGGGTTTCCTCGTTGTTGAAATCTTCGCCGCGAGGCGCTGAGGGCCGAGTTCCTGGTCCCCTGAGGGGGCGGCCTTGGA
>CAZSBU010000372.1:0-1787 GCA_964605055.1 uncultured Caulobacterales bacterium
GCAGGCGGTGGAGAATGTCGCGGATGACCGCGCCGGTCGGCGAGGTCACGACGCCGATGACGTCGGGCAGGAAGGGCAGGGGCTTTTTCCGCGACGGGTCGAACAGGCCTTCGGCGGCGAGCTTCTGCTTGCGCGCTTCGAGCAACGCCATCAGCGCGCCCGCTCCGGCGGGCTCCAGGCTGTCGATGATGATCTGGTATTTCGACTGGCCCGGAAACGTGGTCAGCCGCCCCGTGACAACGACTTCCATGCCCTCTTCGGGCTTGACCGTCATGCGTTCTGCGTTGGCCTTCCAGATGACGCCCGACAGCGACGCCCGGTCATCCTTCAGATCGAGATAGACATGCCCTGATCCCGGCCGCGAGATCCGACCTAGCTCGCCTCTTACACGGACGAAACCGAAACCGTCCTCGATCGAGCGTTTAACCGCGCCGGCGAGTTCGGAGACTGAGTATTCGTGGACATTGCCGAAGGCGGGCTCTACCATCCGGAAGTTAGAGCATGTTTCGCTGGGTCGGTTAAGCGCGTCGCGGCGCTTGTCTCCTTGTCGGGCGCCTCGGGAGCGAACAGCGCCGGAAGCAACGTGTTGTCGGCGTATCGCGTTGATCGCTCGTTCTGCCGATTATGACTGGAAATGGACCGGCAGGCGCGCTTTAGGCGTCACGAACGCGGCTGAAGCCCCATTGGGCCGATCTACATCAGATTGGGCCATTCAAAATACCTTCATTAGCCGCAGGCGATTCCATCAAGTATTTTTCAAGCGCGAGCAACCGGGAGAGAGCTCATGAAACGTCACATCGCAACGGGGGTCGCGGTCGCGGCCATTGCAGTAGGGTTGGGATTGAACATCGCAATCGACGCGGCGCCTCCACGGTCGGGCGACGCTGCCGGGGCGCGCGCCGAACCGTTCAATCCGGCGCTCATATTGAGTTCCATCTGTGGGCGGAGTGAAGGCGGCAGCCCGGCGCGCCGCGCGTATTTCGCACGCATCGGACTGGCGCAGGCGGCAGCCGACGCGCCGGCAGACGCAGCGCAAGCGAAGGCGGCGCGAATGCTACCCGTAAAGGGGATCGGCTATCCGATCGCGACGGCTTCGGCCGAGGCGCAGGCTCTCTTCAACGCCGGCCTTGCGCATATGTGGAACTTCAATCACGCGGAGGCGATCCGCGCCTTCCAGGCGGCGCAGGCAAAGGACCCGCAATGCGCGATGTGTTATTGGGCCGAGGCGTTCGCGCTCGGCCCCAACATCAACGCGCCGATGTCAGCCGAAGCAGTAGCGCCTGCTCACGCCGCCGCGCAAAAAGCGCTTGCGCTGGTCGATGGGGCAAGCGCGAAAGAACGCGGGCTGATCGAGGCGCTCGCCAGGCGTTATGCAGCCGATCCTGCCGCTGACCGTGTCGCCCTCGACAACGCCTTCGCCGACGCCATGGAGGCGCTGACCCGAACGTATGCGGAGGATGATTTCATCGCCAGTCTTGCGGCGGAAGCCAATATGGACGCCCAGCCGTGGAATTATTGGGAGGCTGACGGAAGAACGCCGATCGGCCGCACCGCCCGCACGGTGGAGCTGATCGAGGGGGTGCTCGCGCGCAATCCGGACCATATCGCCGCAATCCATCTCTTCATTCACATCACCGAGGCGACGCGCGATCCGTGGCGGGCGGCGGAGGGGGCCGACAGATTAGCATCGCTGTCGCCGGGCCTTGGGCATCTCATCCACATGCCCTCCCACACTTATTACCGTGTCGGTCGTTTCCGCGACTCGATCGCGGCGAATCTTGCGGCGG
>CAZSBU010000373.1:0-1784 GCA_964605055.1 uncultured Caulobacterales bacterium
GACGATCCGCCATTCTCCTTCGGATTGACGTTCACCTTGGACTCGATCATTTCCCAGTAGAGGTCGTTGCCTTCGCGGGTGCGTTCGCCGACGCCCGCAAACACCGAATACCCGCCATGGGCCTTGGCGACGTTGTTGATGAGTTCCTGGATGAGCACGGTCTTGCCGACGCCCGCGCCGCCGAACAGGCCGATCTTGCCGCCCTTTGCGTAGGGCGCGATCAGGTCAACGACCTTGATGCCGGTCACGAGGATCTCGGTTTCGGTGGACTGTTCGACAAATTCCGGCGCAGAGGCATGGATCGGCTTTCTTTCCTCATGCGTGATGTCGCCCGCCTCGTCGATCGCCTCGCCGATCACATTCATGATGCGCCCGAGCGTGCCGTCGCCGACCGGCACCGCGATCGGCTGCCCGGTATCGACGACCTCCTGTCCGCGCACCAACCCTTCGGTGGCATCCATGGCGATGCAGCGCACGGTGTTTTCGCCCAGGTGCTGCGAGACTTCCAGAACCAGCCGGTTGCCGTGGTTGTCGGCTTCCAGCGCGCTCAGGATTTCCGGCAGCTTTTCATCGAATTGCACATCGACGACGGCCCCCGTCACCTGGCGAATCCGTCCGGTATTCTTTTCGGTTGCCATAGCGTCCACTTCCTCGTTGACTTTTTCCGGGCTCGGCTAAGAGATCGCTTCTGCGCCGGAGACGATTTCGATCAGTTCCTTGGTGATCTTTTCCTGCCGCAGGCGGTTGTAGCTCAGCGTCAGCTTGTCGATCAGGTCGCCGGCGTTGCGGGTCGCGTTGTCCATCGCGCTCATGCGCGCGCCCTGCTCTCCGGCTGCGTTTTCCAGAAGCGCGCGGAAGATCTGCGTGGCGACGTTGCGGGGCAGCAGGTCGCGCAGGATTTCCTCTTCCTCCGGCTCGAACACATATTCGGCCTGCGGACCGGCGGTCGCGGCGGTTTCTTCGGTTTCGGGCACGCTCGCGGGAATGAGCTGCATCGCCCTTGGCTTTTGCGTCAGCACGTTGACGAATTCGGAGAACACGAGCGTGCAGACATCAAACTCGCCATTGTCGAACATGCCGAGCACGCGCCGGGCAATGGCGTTCGCGTCGTCGAAGCCGACCCGCTTGACCTCCTTCAGCCCGATCACCTCGACGATCCGGCTGGCGTGGTCGCGCTTGAGCATGTCATAGCCCTTGGAGCCCACGCACAGGAACTTGACTTCCTTGCCCTCGGCCAGCAGCGACCGCGCCGTCTGGCGCGCTTTCTTGACGATGTTCGCGTTGAACGCGCCGCACAGGCCGCGGTCGGCAGTCGCCACGATAATCAGGTGTGTGTCGTCCTTGCCGGTGCCGACCAGCAGCGGCGAAGCCGTCTCCTTGACCACGCGCGCGCTCAGATTGGCCAGCACCTCGTCCATCTTCTCGGCATACGGACGCGCGGCGTCGGCGGCCTCCTGCGCCTTGCGCAGCTTGGCCGCGGCGACCATCTGCATCGCCTTCGTGATCTTCTGCGTCGCCTTGACGCTCGAGATCCGATTGCGCATCTCCTTCAGACTGGCCATGAACTCTCCCGATTTCCGGTGGGCGGCGCTTCGGCTTGCCTTCGGCTCAGGCCGCGAAATGCTCGGCGAACTTGCCGACAGCGTCCTTCAGCTTGCCTTCGAGTTCGTCGCTGAGCTTGCCTTCCTTGCGGATCGTGTCGAGGATGTCGGCGTGATCGTCCTTCATGTGGCGCAGCAGTTCCTCCTCGAAGCGGCGCACGGCGGACACCGGGAGCGGATCAA
>CAZSBU010000374.1:0-1771 GCA_964605055.1 uncultured Caulobacterales bacterium
GTCGGCGTCTGGGGGCTTGATTAGAATGAACGTTCGTTCTAAACAAATGACTACACCCTAGGAAAAAGGAAAGCAAGTATTTTGTGCGCTGCAAAAGGGAGTGAAAAAGAGTGTCGGAAGCGTTAACAAAACCGGCCGACGACCGCCGCGAACGCATTCTGCGCGCGGCGGAACGCAGCTTTATCGCCAGCGGATTCCACGGCGCGCGCATGGCTCAAATCGCCAAAGAGGCGCAAATGAGCCCCGGACACATTTATCACTATTTCGAGAGCAAGGAGCAGATCATCGCCGAGATGATCCGGACGCACTTCGACGAGAAGCTGGCGACCCTCGAAATGTACCGGACAGCGGGCGAGCGGGTCGTCGATGTCATGATCGAAAATCTTACGGACAGCGTCGCATCGAGCACCGATCCGTTCTGGTCAACCCTGATGCTGGAGATCGCTGCGGAGGCGACGCGCAACGACGAGATCGCCACGGCGATCAGGAATATGAACGCCAACATGCGGACCCAAGTGATCAGCTATTTGCGCGACAGCGTGAAAGAGGACGACCTTGAGACGCGTCTTGAGGTTTTTGTCGCGCTGCTACAGGGCCTTGGCATCAGAAACATCGTCAATCCCAATCTCGATAAGGAGGCGGTCGTCAGGATCGCCCGTGAGATCGTCGAACTCCTGTTTCGCCGGACGAGCTAGCCTCGGCGCGGGCTATTCGCCCTCTTTGCGCCACGAAAACACCCAACAATGGCCTCCGCCCGCGCCAACGGATTGCAGGCGATCGGTCGTATAATGTCCTGAGCGGGCGGACTTGCGCTCTTGCCGGCGAAAAATGGTGAAAAATGAAGACGCTTAAACTCTGGAAGTTCGGTCCGCTATCGCTGGGCGCCATTGCTGTAGCCGCCTCAGCCCTTGTCTATTTCGCATTCTTCATGGGCGAAAAGACGCCGGATTATCAGACTGCCGAGGTCACGAAAGGCGATATTGAAGTCGCGATTTCTGCGTCCGGAAAGATTCAGCCCAAGAATTACGTCGATGTTGGCGCGCAGGTTTCAGGACAGCTTCGGGAGTTTTTGTTTGAGGTCGGCGACAAAGTCGAGAAGGGCGATCTGCTCGCGCAGATCGATGAAACCCTCGCCGCCACAAAGGTCGAGGCCGACCGCGCGCAATTGAAGGAACTTCAAGCCTCCTATGCACAGCAGGAGGCGTCTCTGGAATTGTCGAAAGCGAACGCAGCCCGCGCCGACATGCTCTACAAGGCCGACGCGATTTCACAGGCTGAGTATCAAGCGGCTGTCGCCGACAGCAAAATCGCGACCGCTCGCCTCGCCCAACTCGACGCACAGATAGACAGGCAGAACTCTACGCTCGAAGCGGATCTTGCGACACTTGAATTCACAAAAATCTACGCCCCGATGTCGGGCACGATCGTCTCGCAATCTGCAGTCGTCGGTCAGACGCTGAACGCCAATCAAACGACGCCGACCATCCTTCGCATCGCAGATCTTTCGGTGATGACGGTTGAAGCCGACGTTTCGGAAGCCGACGTGTTGCGCGTCCGCAAAGATCAGGACGCTTATTTCACGACGCTCGGCGGCGGTGGAAAATGGGAGACGGTCGTTCGCCAGGTGTTGCCGCAGCCGGAAGTCCTCAATGATGTGGTTCTCTACAAGGTCCTCCTCGATGTGGACAACGAAGAAGAATTGCTGAAGCCGGAAATGACGGCGCAGGTTTTTTTCGTTTCCGGAGCCGCCAAAGACGCAGTGCTTGCTCCC
>CAZSBU010000375.1:0-1765 GCA_964605055.1 uncultured Caulobacterales bacterium
AGCAGCACATCACCCGACGATTGGGGGCACACGAATCCTTCGAGGGCATTTGCATCGCCTAGATCCGTGTCTATGCGGATGGAGCGCAGAAACCGCCGCGCGATATGCACGCGCTCTTTCATTGTCATCAGGCCGCCTCCTGCCGGCGGGCGCAAGCATAATCCGCTTCGACGTAGGAAAGCGTTGCATCAAAATTCAGGCCGGGGTCGCGCACGACCTGCTTGAGGCCGGCCGTCTCCGACCACCGGAGCATGCCACCCGTTGCATCGTCCAAATCTGCAAGCCGGTCAGCCACGTCATTCTCGTCGAAAAGGAAGACGCGGCCCGGGCCGCCGGGCTCGTGCGCGATCGCCTCGAACGACAGCGTCGCCGCCTTCTTGGAATAGCGGGACCAAAAGTCGAGCAAGGCCCAGACGAACACGCCGTCGCCCAAGGTCGCTTTCGGCCCACGAACGAACCGGAATCCATCGCGCTTGCCGATCGCCTTGATGAGTCCCAACTCGGTCAGCGGCGATTCCAGCGCGTCATCATTGCCGGCCTGACCGGACGGCTGTTGCGGCACATATGTGCGGATGAAACAGGCGACATCGTTCTTGACCGTTGCAGCGGCTACGCGCGACCACCCACGGTCTTTTGCCAAACGGCTGACGCCCTTGACCAAATGCTCGCGGTCGAAAGTGAGCGCTGGATAATGATTGAACGCCCAAAACCACGTCGTCTTGTCGGGGCGCGCCGACAAATGCCAATGCACAAGCCAAAGGGTCGCCGGTTGCTCCATATACGGATCGAGCCCGCCAGCGCCGAATAGCAAACGGCCGAGCTCAGTGGTGCGGATGACAGGCGATCCCTGCGGTTCGCTCAAGATGCCGGCGGCGGAGCCCCAATGGCGCATCGAGGCGACCATGTTTTTGCCGACGCCGAAACGGGCGATGGCATCGTCGCCGAGGAAGACGGACTTGTTTTCGGAATCGCCCTCGGTGGCCGCCACAGCGTTGTAGGCTTTCTTGAGCCATCCGTAGCGCAGCGGGAACGTCTCGTGCCCCGACAGCTGAGGGCGATAATCGTCTTGGAAAAGCGGTCCGCGTGCCATTTTTCCTGACCCAAATGCCTTTACCAAATCGAACTTAACGTACAACATATGGTAGGGTCAAGCGGCGACCTGGTGGCATCGTCCAGCTCGGAACCCGGGAGCCCAAGCGTAGTTCGTCAACGAACGTTGAAAATATGGCGTTGTGATTCCATGAGAATTGGCGACACGATCTATCTGGACCATCAGGCGACGACCCCCGTCGACCCGAGAGTTTTCTCAGAGATGGCACCTTTTTTCGCAGGGTCGTTCGGAAACCCGCACTCCGTCGATCACTGCGTTGGCTGGCGGACGGCAAAAGCAGTCGAAAAAGCCGGTGCACGCGTGGCGCACCTGATAGGTGCGGACGCCGACGAGATCGTTTTCACTTCAGGCGCTACTGAGGCAAATAATCTCGGGCTTCTTGGCCTCGGTAAGCGTGCGGTTGGAGGCAAGCGCCGACGCATCCTCGTTAGCGCCATAGAACATAAATGCGTGTTTGCCGTCGGCCGTATTCTGCGTGAGCAGCTCGGCTACCGAGTCGAAACCGTGCCCGTCGACACCTGGGGTCGTGTTGACCGCTACGCTTTCGCAGAAGCGTTGGGAGATGACGTGCTTCTTGTGTCTATCATGGCCGTAAACAATGAAATCGGCACAATTCAGGATATTAAGAATATATCAGAATTAATACGGCAAACA
>CAZSBU010000376.1:0-1759 GCA_964605055.1 uncultured Caulobacterales bacterium
TTGGCGCGGTCGAAGGCGCCGAAATCTACCACACCGCCAATGGCCCAGTCGCCGCCCTTCACTTCGTTGATCTTGACCCAGGTGACCTGGCGCATGTTTTCGCCTTCGACGGCGATCATCGCTTCGGTGATCCGGTCGATCATTTCGGCTTTCTGGCTGGGGGTGAAAACGTCTTCGATAAGGTCGATGGTGACGAGCGGCATGGGTCTCTCCTTTTTCGTTTTCATGAGCAGCCGGGGGTTTTCGCAGGCTCCGGCCGATGGGACCGGTATAGGCGAGGGGGCGGGCGCGAATCCTGAAGAGGAACTGGAGAAATCCGGGAGATTTCGGGGAATTCCGCTATAAGGGCGGCGATGATTTACGGCTTTGACGAGTTTGAAATCGACGCCGGCGCGGTGGAGCTGCGCCGGGCGGGCGCGCCTGTCGCGACAGAGCCGCAAGTGTTTGCGCTCTTGTTGCTGCTTATTGAAAACCGCGACCGTATGGTTTCGAAAGATGAATTGATCGAGAAAATCTGGGACGGCCGGATCGTTTCTGAATCGGCGCTGACGAGTCGCATCAAGTCCGCGCGCCACGCGCTCGGAGATGACGGTAAAACCCAGAAGTATATTCGCACCCTACATGGCAAAGGCTTTCGGTTTGTCGCCGAGGCCAAAAACGTCAGCCTGCGGAAGGGCGGATATTCCATTTCAGCGCCAGCCATCGATGCGCCCGCGCCGCCGCCTGAAAAGGCGGAGGCGAAACCCTCCATCGCGGTTTTGCCTTTTCGATATGTGGGCGGCGCCGGGCCAGACGCGGCCATCGCCGACGCGCTGCCGCAGGAGCTGATCTCGGCGCTGTCGCGGTTGCGCTGGATTTTCGTCATCGCGCGCGGCTCTTCGTTCCGTTTCCGCGGGTCCGACCCGGATATCGGCGAGATCGGGCGCGCGCTCAACGTGCGCTACCTTTTGTCGGGCAGGGTCGAGGTCGCGGGCGAGCGCATCGTCGTGACGGTCGACCTCGCCGATACACGCGATGGCGGCGTGGTGTGGGGCGAGCGATATGATGCGCGCATCGGCGATATTTACGATATCCGCGCGCGCATCGTTTCCAGCATCGTCGCGTCGCTTGAAATCCAGATTACCGCCCATGAGGCTCAGCGCGCGCGGCTTGCTGGGCCGGACAATCTCGACGCCTGGTCGGCTTACCATCTCGGTCTTCAGCATTTTTATCGTTTCAACAAGAATGACAACGACGCGGCGACGGCGATGTTCGAGCGCGCCATCGCGCTGGCGCCGCAATTCGCCCGCGCCCATGCGGGGCTTTCCTCAACGCAGTTCCAGAATGCATTCCTGCGGTACAAGGACGATATCGCCGCCGCGCGCATCGCCGCGCGCCGCCACGCCGAGAAAGCGCTTGAAATCGATTCTCTCGATCCTTTCGCCAACTTCGCCATGGGCCGCGCCTACTGGGTGGAGAACGACATCGATGCAGGCGTTGGCTGGCTCGACCGGGCTATCGCCCAAAGTCCGAATTATGCACAGGGCGTCTATGCGCGCGCATGGGCCGACACCATCGCCGGACGCAGCGAGAGCGGCCGCGCGAATGTCGATCTTGCGTTAAGCCTGAGCCCCCTTGATCCGTTCCAGTACGCGATGCTCGCGGTGCGTGCGTTGACGCATTTCATCGGCGGTGAAACTGTGGAGGCTGCTTCGTGGGCGGATAAAGCAGCGCGCACGCCCGGCGCCCATGTGATGATTGCGATGATTGCGGTCGCCGC
>CAZSBU010000377.1:0-1758 GCA_964605055.1 uncultured Caulobacterales bacterium
AATTTTGGAAGCCGATCACCCCTCAAACGGGGTCAATATTCCACGCCGATTCACAGCGGAAGCAATTTTTCTAGGTCGGCTCGTTGTTTCATTGTTGCCTGACGCTGATGAAGCGAAAGGATTGCTCGCGCTCATGCTTTATTGCGAGGCGCGCCGCCCAGCACGCCGGACGACTGAGGGCGGTTTCATTCCGCTGTCGGAACAAGATCCGCGATTGTGGTCAAGCGACTTGATCGTGGAAGCTGAAAAGCTGCTCATTCAAGCGGCGCGGACTGCTACTTTCGGGCGTTTTCAGTGCGAAGCAGCAATCCAGTCCGTACACATCCAACGCCCGCTTGCCGGGCGGACAAATTGGCCGGCAATTATCCAGCTATACGATCTCCTTGCGACGCGGGCGCCGTCGCTTGGCGTACTTGTAGGCAGGGCCGCTGCCTATGGTCACTCCGGCGATCCCGTTGGAGGATTGGCGCAGCTCGACGCAATAGCTGACGAGCGCGCCGCGACTTACCAGCCCTACTGGGCGACCCGAGCGCATTTGCTGGAATTGCTCGGACAAAGCGCAGACGCAGCCGCAGCGCGATCGCATGCAATTTCTCTCACCGCGGACAGCGCAGTGCGCAAATATCTTGCCCGCGGCGGGTCAGGCTAAGCGAGGTTTACGGTTGGGTGTTGAGCGACGCGCCAGATTTGCCGGCCGACTTCTTCGCCGCGGCGATGGCCGTAGTCACACCTTCCTCGCTGAGACCCGGAATGACTTCGAGAAAATCTCCGTCCAGCGAAGCGACGATAAAGGAAGGCGTGCCATCAACGCCCAGCGTTTCCGCCATCTGGCGATTTGCATCGATGATCGCCGCTATGGAAGCTTCGTCCTGACGTTTTTCGATTGCTGCGACGTCAAGGCCGGCCTCGCGCGCGATCGTTCGAATACGGTCTTTCGTGAGGACGCCGCTGGCGTTCATGAACGCAAAATGCAGGTCAGCATATTTCCCCTGATCGCGCGCGGCTAACGCGTAGCGTGCCGCGAGGTCGGACTCCTCGCGAAGAATCGGCAATTCGATGAACACGACTTTTACCGCTGGGTCAGCTTTGGTCAGTTCCTGCACAAAACCCGAACCGCGCTTACAGTACCCGCAATGGTAATCGAAAAATTCAATCACCGCGACGGACGCGGTCTCCTTGTTTGCGCCAACGCTGTACCCGCCAGCATCCGACAGAAGCAACGGAAGAGCGTCGCGCGCCGCAGTTTTCGTGTTTGCGACTGCACGCCCGCGTTCCTGTGCGGCAAACGCGTCAAGAGCTTCGATGATCTCCCGCGGGTTTTCGCGAATGTATTCGCGGACAATGGCCCGCACTGCATCTTCGTCAGCGGCGCTGAGTGTTTTTTGCGACTGAGCAACCCCGAAATTGGTGATGAGAGCGCCGAAGACCGCCGCTCCGAGAAGCGCGGCGCCGATCGCAATGCGCGTTACAGTCTTGGCCATGTCGTTCCCTCATGAAGAACCGCTCGAGCGGTTTGATGCGTTATAGTTCGTTTTCCGCCAATGGTTCACGACGGATCGGGCACCTGTTGCGGGCGGGGCGGCTCGGGTTCCGTTGGCGCAGGAACTGGAGCCTCTCTCCGCGGAGGCGCGGGCTCGCTTTCATCATCGGGGGATGGAGGCAAATTGTCAGGCGTCGGCCTTTTTCCCCCTCTGACGCGAGGAGCGTTATCGCCAGACGTCGCGGCGATAACGTCACTGGCTTGACGCCATTCAGGCG
>CAZSBU010000378.1:0-1755 GCA_964605055.1 uncultured Caulobacterales bacterium
CGACGCGATCTTCGAAAACACACTTTACGCCGTGTGCGACCGCAAGTATGATGTGATCGCGATGACGGACTCAGCGGGCATCCTCAAGGAGCGCACGGGCTACTCGCCCTACGGCGTGGCCCGGCAGCGGCCGCCCGCCGACCTCAACGGCGACGGCAAAATCGACGGCGTGGACCAACTTATATTGTTCAACGCCTGGGGCGCGGCCTTAGGCTCCGCCGCCTACAACCCCGACGCGGATATTAACTTCGACGGCGCCGTCAACGGCTCCGACTTCCTCATCCTGAGCAACGCATTCGGCGCCACGCCGGCCCCGCCCGGCGCCATCAGCCAGCACGGCAACACCGTCGGCTACAGCGGCTACATCCACGACGAAGCGATCGGCCTGAGCCTCGCCAGATTCCGCTGGTTTGACGCCGAAACAGGCAGATGGGCGACGAGGGATCCTCTGGAATACATTGACGGCTCGAGCGTTTATCTGTACGCGCTGTCGTCTCCACTTGTCGTCACAGATCCATTCGGCTTGTCACCTGATTCAGTGACGCTTAGCTTGCCCGGACTTATAGCAGAAGGTTTAACTGTAAAGGATATTGCTGCCATTTACGGCATTTCCGTCATTGCAGCTCAGGCACTCATTGACAACCATGCACTTGCAGAGCGCGCAAATCAGTTAGTACGCGATTTTTCAAGGAACCCTAAAGGCAAAAATAAATGTGAGCAGGCGCGCAACACTGTCAAACGAGCCGAGCGCAGCATTAAAAATACTCATAGGCAAATCGAGGACCATCAACGCAAGATTGCCGACCCTAACGGCCATGGAGGGATCCCTTGCGACGCAGACCCACGACAAAAAGACGGTACGATAAGAAAATGGGAGAGAGTAATTGAGAATTTCAAAAAAGAAACCAAAGCTGCTGAAAAAGCTCTGGAGGATCTACGAGAAGCTGCACGGAAGGCCTGCAAACGGGCTTGGAAGCCCTGGACATGGTTCTGAAGACTAAAAGTATTGAAAGGAGAAATTGTGCAATGAACAGACGCCACGCACCAATTCTCGGTCAAGCGGGATATTCTGCGCAGCATATCCGAGAAGCATCCGCTCATCTGCAAAGACTGCTTGAAGTATTATCAAAAGGCAAATTATCGGAAGAAGATATGGAGTTTCACTTAGAAGAAGCCATTTCTCTCCTGGCAGGCGCTTGGCACGCGCGATGGATGGGCCATGACCTATACGGCAATCTGACCAGCGAAGAAATCGCCTGGATGAGGCGTTCGATCCCAAACTTTCGCGCGTTCAAGAGTGAACCATATCAATTAGTTGATATTGATGAGCGCTTCGATGCGAATCCTGGCACGTCATGAATAGATGATGGCGTAACTGTCATAGCCTGGCTACGACCACAACGTCACCGGCCGCCACGACGTCCGCGCCGGCCGATCCGTCAACCCACTGACACCCGGCGACTCATTCGCCTACGACGGCCTCGACCGTCTCACCGGTCGGCTCGGCTCTGTCGCCGAGTCCTGGTCCCTCGACGCCCTCGGCAACTGGCTCGGCCACGCGCGCGGCGTCGCCACCGAGGAACGATCCTTCAACAAGGCCAACGAGCTCCTCGCGCGCAGCATCCCGGACGCCGCGACGCCGATCGTCTCGCTGCTGCACGACTACGACGCCGCCGGCAACCGTGTCCGCCGCGACGCCGAGGCCGCGTCGGGCGGCGTCGACAACTGGCTCTACACCTACGACGCCTGGAACCG
>CAZSBU010000379.1:0-1753 GCA_964605055.1 uncultured Caulobacterales bacterium
GTTCAGGAACATTTCCTTCGTCAGGGTCGTGCCTTTACGAAGGGAGAGTAGCTCAAGCATCTGATATTCCTTACCAGTCAGATGCACGCGCTGGCCGCCGACCTCGACAGTCTTGGCGTCGAGATTAACGATTAAATTCCCTGTCGTGATGACCGATTGGGAATGACCTTTGGAGCGGCGAACGATGGCGTGAATGCGTGCGACCAGCTCATCCTTGTGAAAGGGCTTCGTCATGTAGTCGTCGGCGCCAAAGCCAAGTCCGCGAACCTTGGTCTCAATATCGCCTTGTCCGGTCAAGATCAGGATGGGGGTATTCACTTTCGCCACCCGCAGAGACTTCAGAACGTCGAAGCCGGTCATGTCAGGCAGGTTCAAGTCGAGAAGAATGATGTCATAATCGTAGACCTTGCCGAGATCGACGCCCTCTTCGCCGAGGTCGGTCGTGTAGACGTTGAACCCGTCCGACTTCAGCATCAATTCAATGCTTTGGGCGGTCGCGCCGTCGTCCTCTATCAGCAGAACCCGCATGGCCGATCTCTCCTGTTCGACGCGCTTGTCCCTCGGGGTGCGCGTATTTTTCGTTTTCCCTTAACGATGGTTAGGTTGATTTGCTTTCATAAAGGTTAACGCAGACAGAAAGACCCGAGGTTTTTTCACGACGTCGTTAAGGGGGGCACAATGAAGGTTACGCCGGGCGCTCGATAATCCGCCATGCGGACGCCGCCCGTTAATGCCCGTGTCGGTTGAAGCAATTATGATGATTCATAAATTTACGCGAGCTTAAATCCCGACCCCTTAATCTCCATAGGCCCTCCGGGTATTCGCCAGCAGGGATTCGGGTAAGGCCTCACCTTCATGAATGCTCAGTCGGTTTCCCTATTTGCGATCGAGGGCGCGGTCGAGAGCGTTTCGGCGCAGGGCGTCATGGTCTCCGACAGGCTATCTGCGCTGCATGTCGGCGCGCGACTGTCGATCGCATCGGAGACGGGACCGCTTGTCGCCGAAGCGGTCGGCCTTTCGGAAGGGTCAGCGCTCTGTCTGCCTTTTGGGTCACTTGCAGGCGTCCGGCGCGGGGCGATGTGCCGCTTTGATCTCGCTGGCGCCTTTGCGCGCCCGGCGGACGCCTGGCTTGGCCGCGTTATCGATGGGTTTGGTCGACCCCTCGACGGAAAAGGACCGCTCACCAACGGGCCAATCGCCCGCGCGCTGCGCGCCGCGCCGCCGCCTGCAACGCAGCGGGCAAGGCTCGGACAACCCGTCGATTTCGGCGTTCGAGCGCTCGCCGCTTTCGCGCCGAGTTTATCCGGGCAGCGCCTTGGCCTCTTTGCCGCTTCAGGCGTCGGAAAATCGGTTTTGTTGTCGATGATCGCGCGCAACACGGCATGCGACGTCGCGGTGATTGCGCTGATCGGCGAGCGCGGCCGGGAAGTGCGCGAGTTCATCGAAGACCATCTCGGCGAAGAAGGGTTAGCCCGCGCCGTCATTATTGTCGCGACCTCCGACGAGCCGGCGATGATGCGGCGCGAAGCCGCCTTTCTTGCAGCAACCGTCGCCGAGCATTTCCGAGATCGGGGCGATCACGTCCTGTGTATGATGGATTCCCTGACGCGCGTTGCGGCGGCTCAGCGCGAAATCGGCCTTGCGGCAGGCGAGCCCCCGACTGCAAAGGGCTATACGCCCTCAGTTTTCTCAACGCTGCCGTCGATCCTTGAACGAGCCGGGCTCGGTCTCGAAGGGAAGGGCGCGATCACCG
>CAZSBU010000380.1:0-1725 GCA_964605055.1 uncultured Caulobacterales bacterium
TGCCGGTGCCTTGACCCACAGGAGGCGCATAGGAGGCGCACAGGCGGTTCCTTGGGTCCCTCCGTTCGAAGGTTCGCTCCTGACCCGTTGGCGACTCTACACGGTCAGGCTCATCGTTGTTCGCGGGAGTCCGCTGTCGTAGAATGCGGACTTGCGAGAGGTCGAGATCGGTCGCCGCGGAGAACCAGATGCGGTAGGTCGGAATAGCCGGAGGCGTATTCCGACGAATGCAGCCGGTCGGATCCACTGCCCGACGAAACCGGAGCGGTTCGATGCCTGATTACCGCCGCTATCGCGTGCCGGGCGGCTGCTATTTCTTCACCGTCAACCTGTTGGAGCGACGCGGCAACACTTTGCTCACCGACCGGATCGATCTCCTTCGCGACGCGGTGCGGCGTGTTCGATCCTCGCGGCCCTTCACCATTGATGCCTGGGTCGTGCTTCCCGATCATCTCCACGCGATTTGGACATTACCGCCGGGCGACGACGATTTCTCAACCCGCTGGCGCCTGATCAAGACCTTTTTCGCGCGCGCCTTGCCGAAGACGGAGCGGTTGTCGCCCGTGCGCCGGGCCGACGGCGAACGCGGCATCTGGCAGCGACGTTTTTGGGAGCACGCCCTTCGCGACGACCAGGACTACGCCGCGCACCTGGACTACATCCACTTCAATCCGGTCAAGCACGGCCTCGTCGCGTCGCCGGCCGACTGGCCATTTTCGACCTTGAGGTCGTGCGCCGAACGGGGCCTCTATCCGCTTGACTGGATCGGCAGCGGCACGGCAGATGTCCCGGCAGGGGAGCCCGGCGGCTAAAACCATGCGTCGGAATACGCCTGACGGCCATTTCGACCTGCGCGGGTTACGCGGGCTGTTGTACTTTTACAGGTCCAGTTCTTTTACAAGGGAGGAAGGAACGAAGCGGCACATATCGAGCCACAGGTTCGTGTCAGCGGGAAAAATTCTCTCATCTGTACCTGTCATCTTGCAAACTTTGTCCTCCTGCTCTCGAAGGCTGAGAATCGCCTCATTGAGTTGAGGAAAGGAATCAATTAAATATCTCCAAATTTTTCGAACTTCGGCTCGACGCTCCGGAACAATCCCCACACCAATGGTACACATTAATATTTCTAGGGCGCGCCTAGTTAGCTTAGACTGCTCGATTGCAAACGCTGGTAAGTCAAATCCATGAATTCTCATATGCTTTTTTTTGATCTGCTCAAGCTCTAACGCACCATTATTGCGTAGATCTTCATGTTCTTCGTAAATTTTCATCAAATCATCTCTCGAATAATCGAATGGCCGGCTCAAAACGTCTTCGTAAATTAATACTCCTTCCTCTGTCCATGCCATTCTATATACCGATGAATATGCCACCATCTTTGCTCTTCTAAGGGGACTTGAAGATTCCAAATCCCAAAGCAGCTCTTTTATGCACATAAAAATTCTAGCATTCTGTCCTTTTTTATTGATCCACCCGAACATTTTTCCCCCTTAGAGTCCGACTCAAAATGGTTCGTTTGATATCAAAGCCTTGCGAGTCGCCTAGCCCGCGTAGGTCTGATTAGCGGGCAGGGGTAATCCGACGCATGTCTTCAGTCGCCGATTCATCTAGTTCAGCATTTTGGACCCTATTACCCGCCAGGGTACACTCCACTTCGTGTGCCCGACGATCCGATCGGCTTCATACGTCGCAATACCCCTTTGGCTATCCCGACGCATGAAGCTA
>CAZSBU010000381.1:0-1721 GCA_964605055.1 uncultured Caulobacterales bacterium
GCGGCGACGGGGTCGCCGATCCCGCGGCTACCTGAAGTTTCAGGTAGCCGGTAATTTTCTTCGCCATTTCTGACCTTCCGGTGTTCTGCCCCGCCCGAACAGGGCGGCGACGGTTGAAGGGTCGCGGTACAGCCTCAGCCTGGTCTTTGACCTAGCCTCCCGCGAGACGCAGCGCGATAGCAGCCGGGTGGGCCCGGCGCAACCACAATCTTGGGGAACGGAATTAGAGGATAAATACGGCGGACGGCGACGCATGGGGTCGCCGCCGTCCGCTGCGATGACGCAACGAGAAACTACGCAACCCGTCAGCGCAACATCTGATCACGCAAAATGGAGAGAGCAAATCAACTGCCGGCGGAATGTGGCGAACAGTCGAAGCCGTCACATTCAGTCCCGGTACATTGTAAACACAATACAACGCATCGTGTTCACGATGTTATCACGTAACGCCCCGTTATGGCGAAAAAATGGCGCCGCCGCAACCGCCCGCCAGCACAGCAGCGACGCTAGTACGCGGCGTATCGATAGGCGGGTTTAAACGACCTTCTCGACTTGCGAAAATTCAAGTTCCACCGGCGTCGCCCGTCCAAAGATTGACACGGCCACTTTGACGCGCTGGGCGTCTTCGTCGACGTCCTCGACAAGGCCCGAGAACGATGCAAACGGACCATCCGTGACGCGAACGTTCTCGCCGATCTCGAAGGTGATCGTCGACCGGGGACGCTCAACGCTGTCTTCCATGACGCCGCGGATCCGGTCGACCTCGCGCTGGGTCACCGGCAGGGGACGCGGTCCCGCGCCGAGAAATCCGGTAACTTTCGGAACGTCGCGAACGAGGTGATAGGTCTCGTCGTTCAGCACCATTTTCACCAATACGTAGCCGGGGAAGTAACGGCGCTCGGTGTTGATCTTGCGACCGCGACGAATTTCCGTAACCTCTTCGGTCGGCACGAAAACCTCGTCGATCATTGCCGACAAACCCTTTTCGACAGCCGCCTGTTGAATAGCTTCGGCGACCTTCTTCTCGAAGTTGGAGAAGGCGTGGACGATGTACCATTTGTGAGGCTTGTCGCTGTTTGTCTGTTCCATCGTTCTGTCTTTCAACGGGGGGTCAATCCGCCCCATGGCTATCGCGGCGCGCACTCAATCGGCAGGACTGAGCACACGCCAAACCGCAAAACCGCATCCACGCCGATGAAGAAAATAGCCATGATCGTCACCATGATCAGCACCATAATAGTGGAGATCAGAGTTTCGTTGCGCGATGTCCAAGTCACCTTCGAAAGCTCGCTGCGCACCTGACGCAGGAAATCCATCGGCGAGGTCGACTTCTTTTTCTTCGGCTCTTCGGCTTTACCGTCGATCATTTCGGCGGTCGGGGCCTTGGGGGCGCCCGCCTTTGGTCCCGGCTTTTTTTCACCCGCCATGTGGTCCAGATCCGCGTTCCTGAAGGCAGGGGCTCTCGTGCGCCGTCTGCGCCCCGCCTGCCTTGAATGTATGAAGATGGCAGCGATCTATAGGTTTTTCAGCGCCGGTCAAGATCGCTGCATGAGAACCGGCTAACAGTTTGAGAAAATCCATACCGGCTCAGCGTAGCGGATGCCGCGAACGACGGACCACGCCGGGTATTGAAAACGCTCCGGCCCGGCTTTAAGCGGAATATGGCCTAGGGGTGTAGCTCAGTTGGTAGAGCATCGGTCTCCAAAACCGAGGGCCGGGGG
>CAZSBU010000382.1:0-1712 GCA_964605055.1 uncultured Caulobacterales bacterium
TTTGAGAAGATATTTATATCCCACCGTCACCTTACGCGCGAACTGTTCGCCCGTGCGGCCGTCGAACAGCGTGACCTGACCGGATTCCTCCAGCCCAGCCTTGCGCAACATGTCGACGATCTCGCGCTCGCGCGCGCCGTCGAATACCGGCGTCGCTACCGGAATCCCGCGCACGAGATTGCCGGCGAGCTCTTTCAACTCTTCGTTCGAACGCGGCAGGACTTGGTCGGGTCCGTAAATGTCGCGCACCTTGGCGATCAGGTCTTCGCGCGTCGCCTGATTATTTTGCCAGGCCTCAAGAACTTCGCGGATCTGGCCGCCAAGTCCGCGGCAGGCCCATCCAAGGTGCGTTTCGAGGATCTGCCCGACATTCATCCGGCTCGGCACGCCGAGCGGGTTGAGCACGATATCAACCGAAGTCCCGTCTTCAAGGAACGGCATGTCTTCGATCGGCGCGATCTTGGAGATAACGCCCTTGTTGCCGTGACGGCCGGCCATCTTGTCGCCTGGCTGAAGCTTGCGCTTCACGGCGACAAAAACCTTGACCATTTTCATCACGCCCGGCGGTAACTCATCGCCGCGCTTCAGCTTGTCGACCTTGTCAACGAAGCGCGCCTCAAGCGAGGAGCGGCTTTCGTCATATTGCTTCTTCAGCGCTTCGATTTCGGCCATCGCGCTTTCGTCGGCAAGACCGACTTTCCACCATTGGCCGCGCGTCAGTTCGTTTAGCGACGTCTCCGTCACTTCGCCTTTTTCAAAGCCCTTCGGACCTGAAACGGCTTCCTTGCCCATCAGCAGCACTTTGAGGCGGCCGAAAACGTTCCGCTCAAGGATCGCAAGTTCGTCGTCGCGGTCTTTCGCGAGACGCTCGATTTCCTCACGCTCGATGGCGACCGCGCGCTCATCTTTATCGACGCCGTGACGGTTGAAAATGCGAACTTCAACAACTGTACCAGAAACGCCCGGCGGCAGTTTCAGCGACGTATCGCGCACGTCGGAGGCTTTCTCGCCAAAAATGGCGCGCAGGAGTTTCTCCTCCGGCTCTCGCCCTTCGGCGTGATCTTGCCGACAAGAATGTCGCCGGGGTGAACTTCAGCGCCAATGGCGACGATGCCCGCCTCGTCGAGATTACGCAGGGCCTCTTCCGAGACGTTCGGAATATCGCGCGTAATCTCTTCCGGTCCAAGCTTGGTGTCGCGAGCCATCACCTCGAATTCCTCGATGTGGATCGAGGTGAAGACGTCGTCGCGCACAATGCGCTCGGAGATGAGGATCGAGTCCTCGAAATTGTAGCCGTTCCACGGCATGAACGCGACGAGTACGTTTTTCCCGAGCGCCAGTTCGCCAAGGTCCGTCGACGGACCGTCAGCGACCACATCGCCCTCGCGCAGCACGTCGCCGATTTTCACGAGCGGCCGCTGGTTAATGCAGGTCGACTGGTTCGAGCGCTGGAATTTCCGCAGATTGTAAATGTCAACGCCGGGCTTGGTCGGATCGGTTTCTTCCGTCGCGCGGATAACGATGCGCTGGGCGTCAACCTGCTCGACCACGCCGGGACGGCGCGCAGCGAGCGCCGCGCCGGAATCGCGGGCAACAATGGATTCCATGCCGGTGCCGACGAAGGGCGCTTCGGCCTGAAGGAGCGGCACGGCCTGCCGCTGCATGTTCGAGCCCATCAGCGCGCGGTTGGCGTCATCGTTCTCGAGGAACGG
>CAZSBU010000383.1:0-1660 GCA_964605055.1 uncultured Caulobacterales bacterium
TTCAGGAAGCCGCGGGATCGGCGACCCCGTCGCCGCCGATTGGTCCCGCCCTAGGCCAACGCGGCCTCAACATCATGGAATTCTGCAAGTCGTTTAACGCGGCCTCGCAAGGCATGGAAAAAGGCATGCCGGTGCCCGTGGTTATCACGGTATTTTCCGACAAGTCCTTCACCTTCGCGATGAAGACGCCGCCTGCGTCCTACCTGCTGAAGAAAGCCGCCAAGATCGATAAGGGCGGCGCTGCGGCCGGCCGAACGGTTGTCGGCACGGTGACCACGGCCCAATGCCGCGAGATCGCTGAATTGAAAATGAAGGATTTGAACGCCAACGACCTCGACGCCGCTACCCGGATTATCATGGGTTCGGCGCGCGCCATGGGCATTGAGGTGCGGAGCTGATCATGGCTGGAGCAGGAAAAAGAACCCGCGCGCTGCGCGAGACCATCGACGTCGAAAAGCAATATTCGGTTGTCGACGCTGTGAAGATCGTTAAGGCGAACGCCACGGCGAAATTCGACGAAACAATCGAGATCGCGCTGAACCTCGGCGTCGATCCCCGTCACGCTGACCAGATGGTGCGCGGCGTCGTCTCGCTGCCAAACGGAACGGGCAAGACCGTGCGGGTGGCGGTGTTCGCTAAGGACGCAAAGGCGGAAGAGGCCCGCAAGGCCGGCGCCGACATCGTTGGCGACGCTGATCTCGTCGAGAAAATCCAGAACGGCTTCATGGAATTCGACCGCGTGATCGCAACGCCCGACATGATGGGCCTTGTTGGTCGCCTTGGGAAAGTGCTGGGTCCGCGCAACCTCATGCCGAACCCGAAAGTCGGCACCGTTACGCCGAACATCGCGCAAGCGGTAAAAGACGCCAAAGGCGGCGCCGTGCAGTTCCGGGTCGAGAAAGCCGGCATTGTCCATGCGGGCGTCGGCAAGGCGAGCTTTGACGAAAAAGCGATCGCCGAGAACGTGAAAGCGTTCATCGACGCCGTGGCCAAGGCCAAACCGGCGGGCGCCAAAGGAACTTACATCAAGAAGATCGCGCTTTCGTCGACCATGGGCGCGGGCGTGAAGATCGAGATCGCCGGCGCGCTGGCGTCTTAAGTCGCCTCGACGTGTTTATGCTTGAAAACGCCGTGGGCATGCGCTTGCGGCGTTTTCCATTTTAGCGCTTGCTTTCGGCGGCATTCTCTCTAAACACCTGCCGTCGTCGCTTCGCGGCGGCATCCTGTCCGAGACTGCGGGCGCAACGTTGTCTGGTTTTTCCAGACTTTGCTTTGCTTAATTCCTGCATAGACAGAGGATCAGTAACGGTCAGCGGCGCGTTTCGCGCCGTCCTGTTTCTTTTTCCTTCTGGGGCAGGCCTGACACCACTTCGGCGTCCGCACTCTTGCGGGCAGCCGAGCGTGCGCGGCGGGAAGGGCGTCGCCGGATGGTCCGGCGTCGCAGCTCAACGGCCGGGCGACCGGCCAAGGGAAGGGACCGTCCAATGGATAGAACCCAGAAGGCCGGCATGATTGAGTGGATCGGCGGGGTGTTCGATCAGAACGCCGTCGTCGTGCTCGCCAATGGCGGCCTGAGCGTCGCCGAGATGTCCGACCTTCGAAATGAATTGCGCAAGGCTGGCGCAAACATGAAAGTCGTCAAGAACCGCCTCGCAAGGAT
>CAZSBU010000384.1:0-1223 GCA_964605055.1 uncultured Caulobacterales bacterium
CAGCAAGGCGGCGCCTTTCTCGTTTTCGGCAAGGCGGGCGGGTTCGGCGCGCGCCGAATAGTTGGGATAATCCGTGCGGACCCGCCAGGGCGAGGGTATCTCAACCGATCCCCCGCCCTGCAGGTCTGCGCGGCCTTTTGCGAGCGCCGCAGGCGTCAACAGCATTGCGCCCGCGCCGGCCACAAAGAGCCGGCGTCCGTGTTTCGCTGCATCGCGGTTCACGCCTTGGCCAGCCGCCCGGGTTTCGTCATCTCGTCTGCCGGAGCTGTCGGGCCTTCGGCTTCCAGCGTCCTTGAGCGGAACAATGCGCCGGCCAGCGCCGCGCCAACCAACGGCGCGACGATGAACATCCACAGCTGCGCCAGGGCTGCGCCCTGCGCGAAGATGGCAGGACCAAAAGACCGCGCCGGGTTCACCGACACGCCCGTGACCTGGATGCCGACAATGTGGATCACGACGAGCGTGAGGCCGATCGAGAGGCCTGCGAACTGCGCCGGGGCCTTGGCCTGTGTCGAGCCGAGGATCACCACTACGAAAAGGAAGGTGGCCACGATCTCGAACACCAGCGCCGCGGTTATGGTATAGCCGCCGAGATAGCCCTCGCCCCAGCCATTGGAGCCGAGCGCGTATTCGCCCATGGCGAAGCCGTCCTGTCCGCTGGCGATGAGATAGAGCGCGCCTGCGCCTGCGAGCGCGCCAAGGAATTGCGCCACCCAGTACATCACCATGTCGTTGGCGCTCATGCGCTTGGCGATGAAGGCGCCGAACGAAACGGCCGGGTTCACATGGCAGCCCGAGACCGGGCCGATGCCGTAGGCCATGGCCACGATGGCGAGGCCGAAGGCGAAGGCGATGCCCAGTTGCCCGACATGATCGCCCGCCAGAACGGCGGCGCCACAGCCGAAAAGGACCAGCGTGAACGTACCAATGAATTCGGCGATGAGTTTCTTGGTCATCCGTCCCTCCCACAAGGATGAGGGATTCTGCCGGGAAAAATCCTTTCGCGCCAGCGGGATTCTTGCGCAAGGCGATGCTGCAGCGCACAGGAAATAGCGGCGCGGTTCTTCCCCGTTAACGCGCCATCGCCTATATTCAACCCGTTCCGCAAGGAACTATGGCGATAAACCCGCGCGTAATAAGCGGACCGGACCCGGGTGCGATGCCCGGCGGCTCCACCATTCTCCCCCGTCGTTGGCGGGACGGTATGGGGCCGAAACAGGATC
>CAZSBU010000384.1:1233-1646 GCA_964605055.1 uncultured Caulobacterales bacterium
AGGATCGACGGACGTGTAAAGGCGATGACTTCGCTCGATTGGGCCCCGACAGAAGCCCGTTACGCAATAGTTGCCAACGACAACTTTGCTCAGGATCAAGCTCTTGCTGCGTAAGCAGCTGAGTTAGTCCGAACCTAAGTCCTCTGGTCTAGCAACCTGAGGCGGGGCACGGGGCGGCGCCTGGCAACAGAAGCCGCCCCACTTCATTTCTCATTAAGATTGTACGCGCTGCGAGCGCCGCAATTGGGAGCGCGCCGTCCTGATACAACGGTATTTTTACGGCCGTCGGTTATCCCTTTTGCAAACCGGCGCGCTGGCCTCGCGCCGCGGGACCGAGACAAGCGCCATTGTGGGGCAGCCGTGCTGGACGTCGCCGACACCAACAAGCGCGTCACCATCTTCTATGATGGCGA
>CAZSBU010000385.1:0-1628 GCA_964605055.1 uncultured Caulobacterales bacterium
GAAGGTCTGTCGGACGCCATGCGCCGCGAGTTTGCGCTATATGGCGTGAAGGTCAGCCTTGTGCGCTCAGGCTTCATTCATACGGAATTTGGCGAACAGGAGCAGGCGGGGCTTGAGCCTTACGCCGTCCCCGGCCGTCCGTATGCGGAGGCGGTGGAGCGAATGAAAAGGTGGCACGCCAAAGGCCATCCCAACGGCGCTTCGCCGTTCGTTGTGGCGACCGCCGTTCATCATGCAATGACGGCGTCCCGCCCGCATTCGCGTTATACCGCGCCCGCCAAATATATGGGTACGCTGATGTTGCGGAATACCGCGCCGTCGGCGCTTGTCGACCGTGTTTTCGCGCGAATGGTTGGCATCGATGATTTGCTCGAAAGGAAAAAAGCATGACCGGCTACGTCGACCCCACTACCGCGCAGTTCAAAGAGTTCATGGCGCTGGACGAGCCCGGACCTATCTGGATGCTGAACCTCGTCCGTTTTCGCGCTGAGGCGGCTTATGAGGATGGGCGCGTTGCGACCGGCGCTGAGGCCTATCGCGCGTATTCCGTAGCCAGTGCGCCTTTTTTCCTCGCCGTCGGCGGCCGCATCGTCTGGGCGGGCGATCCGAGGGTCGTCGTGATCGGGCCTGAGGAGGAGCGCTGGGATACCGCCTTCGTCGCGGAATATCCGGACGCCGCCGCCTTTGGCGGAATGGTTACAAATGCGGACTACCAATCGATTCTTTACCACCGCCGAGCGGCGGTCGAGGATTCGCGCCTTATCCGGCTCGCTCCGGCGGTAATTGGTAAACTCTTCGGGTGAAGACTGATCAGGCTTCGGTTCTGACTTGTTCCGATTATGCGCTTGCGGCTAGAAATTGGTCGGTTTTACACGCTGAGGTTTCATGTCGACGCCCATTTTGATGCCGGCCCTTTCTCCCACCATGGAGGAGGGAACGCTCGCCAAGTGGAACGTCAAGGAAGGCGACAAGGTTTCTTCCGGCGACGTTATCGCCGAGATCGAGACCGACAAGGCGACGATGGAAGTCGAAGCGGTCGACAACGGGATCATCGAAAAGATACTTATTCCCGCAGGTTCAGAGAATGTAAAAGTAAACGCGACGATCGCGTTGCTGGCGGGCGATGGCGAAGCGCCGGGGCCTAACGGGCATAACGCTCAGCCTGAAAAACCGGCGGCGCAGCCCGTGACGCCTGACGCGTCCGAGAAGGCTGAGAAACCCTCGCAGCCGCCGCCAGAGCGCGCGCAAGCGTCGATGGCGGCCGACCCAGACCTTCCGGCAGACGTAAAACTGGTTCCTACCGCCATCCGGGATGCGTTGCGCGACGCCATCGCCGAGGAGATGCGCCGCGACCCGGACGTGTTTCTGATGGGCGAAGAAGTCGCCGAGTATCAAGGCGCCTACAAGGTCAGCCGCGGCCTGCTGGAAGAATTCGGCCCGCGCCGCGTGATCGATACGCCGATCACGGAATACGGGTTCGCGGGCCTTGGCGTTGGCGCGGCGTTCGCCGGCCTGAAGCCCATCGTCGAGTTCATGACCTGGAACTTTGCGATGCAGGCGATCGACCACATCATCAATTCGGCCGCCAAGACCCGTTACATGTCGGGTGGCCAGATGGGCTCGCCCAT
>CAZSBU010000386.1:0-1625 GCA_964605055.1 uncultured Caulobacterales bacterium
CGTGCCGCAGGATATCTACGACTGGCCCGCGACCATGTTCGTGGCGCAATTCCTGGGCTCGCCGCCGATGAATTTCCTCCGGTTCGATGGGCGCGAATTGGAACGCGACCTCGGACGCGACCACGCTCTCGGCTGGATTGTCGAGAACAGGGTTCTGAGGCAGGCGATTTATGATCGACTCGCGCGGACGCCAGAGATCCTTTTGCGCGCGCCAGCGCGCCGCACGGGCGCGAACTATACGGGCGGCGCCGCAACCGTTGCGCTGTCGGATGGCGATACGCTGACGGCGCGCCTCGTGATCGCCGCCGATGGCAAGCAGTCAAGCCTGCGCCGGGAAGCCGGCCTGCGCACGTCAAAATGGGGCTATGCGCAAACCGGCATTGTGGCGACGATCGGTCATGAGCGGCCCCATCAAGGCGTCGCACAGGAACTCTTCCTGCCCTCTGGGCCGTTTGCAATTCTGCCGATGACGCACAACCGGTCTTCGCTCGTCTGGACCGAGAGCAGCGACGCCGCGCCGGCTTATATGGCGCTTGCGGACGATGCGTTTCTCGCAGAAATCGCGGCCCGCGCCGGGCCCTATCTCGGCGCGTTGACGCTCGCCGGGCCGCGCTGGTCTTACCCCTTGTCGTTCCAGTTGGCCGAACGGTTCTTTGCGCCTCGACTGGCGCTCATCGGCGATGCAGCGCGGGCGATCCATCCGATCGCCGGGCAGGGTTATAATCTCGGCGTCAAGGACATCGCCGCCTTGGCCGACGTCCTGAAGACTGCTCACGAATTGGGCGAGGACATCGGCATGCCGGGCGTTCTCGAGCGTTACGATCGCTGGCGACGCTTCGACTCAACCATGCTCGCGCTTGGAACGGATGCGCTGAACCGTCTGTTCTCGAACGATCTCGCCCCGGTCAGGATGGCGCGCAATATCGGCATCGGCGCGGTCAATCGCGTTGCCGCGCTTCGTCAGTTTTTCATGCGGCAGGCAGGCGCCGACCTCGGTGATTTGCCCGGGTTGATGCAGCCCGGCGTATGAAGCGCGGAGCCGTGCGGATGCTTCAGCCGCGCAGCACCAGTTCGCCGCGCCGAGCCTCAACGCTTTCAAGGCGCGCCAGAAAGCTCATACCCAGAAGATTCATGCCGAGCTGATCGTCGGGCAGGACAAACGCTTCGACATTCTCGATGCGAAGACCGTTGATCTCGATTACGCCGAGCTTGACGAGCGCCGCTTTCGTTTCGCCGTTAGCCGTGCGCACGCGGTGGGTATAATCCGTCCACTGTGTATAGACGCCGGCGGCGCGGGCGTCGACATCACGCAGGGCGACGTAGCTGGCGCCTGTGTCGACGAGAAACGACGCAGCCCGGTCGTTGACGCTGGCGGTCACGAAAAACTGATGGTTGGGCCCTGCCGGAATGCGCACCTCGCGGCCCCAGCTCGCCGCAGCTGGCGGCTCGCCGCCGCTTGCGCGCGCTGCGCCGAGCAAGGCGGCTTCGTCCTCAGTGTGAGTATATTCAACAGGCTGATTTATAGGCCGACGATCGTCGAGCCTGTCGACCGCCACCACGGCTATCGCAATCAGCGCGCCCGCCGCCAGAATTTCACTACGCATGCACAAAGCCCGTGACTGGCG
>CAZSBU010000387.1:0-1588 GCA_964605055.1 uncultured Caulobacterales bacterium
GACAAGGCGCCCAACTTCGGCCAGCGCTGCGTCGACCGCTTCGGCCAGCCCGTGCGGATAGGATCGCCTGTTGGCGTAATAGGCGGTGCAGACGTCGGTCGTGATGGTGAACCCCGGCGGCACCGGCAGGCCGAGGTTTGACATTTCGGCGAGGTTTGCGCCCTTGCCGCCAAGCAGGTTCTTCATCTTGGCGTCGCCCTCGGCGCGACCAGCGCCGAAAGCGTAAACCCACTTGAGCTGCGTTGCGGCCTCGGTGCTCATGGCTTTTCATTCCCGGTGGTCGTTGGCCTTTCGGCCGTGGAGATATATCGCCGATCGACCGGTCCGCCGTTCGCGAAACGACAAATTGCGCCGTCTCGCCCCGGCTCTACCGGCCCAGGGGCCCTCTGCAAGCGACGTGCCTTTTCGGAACGATGCACTGCACCCCTGCGCGGGGAATAGGGCACTCCCACACTGCCGCCAAGGCGAATTTCGTCGCGCGCCATATGACCCTTTCCTCTGTCGCCGCTCACCCATGCTAGGGGCGCTGTAGGGGGTGGGGGATAACTTTATTTCCCCGCCATGATTCAGTCGCTTATATGATTAACGCCACAGGCGCTCGTAAATTGCGGCCAGAAATTGAGGCGAGGCGTGACCGCGCGCTGCTCGCCAAGGCTACTGCGCCGCTCATCAACACGCGTCAGAGATGGAAAGGTCCGCCGGCATGCCGCTCATCACCACTCGCATTGAGGGCGGCGTGTGCGCCCTCGCTTTCAACCGACCCGAGGCCTTGAACGCGTTCACGCCAGAACTGCTGACCGAACTCGTGACCGAGATCGCCGCCGCCGAGCGCAATCCTGCTGTCAGCGTCATTATTCTGCGGGGCGAGGGACGCGCCTTTTCCGCCGGGGTCGATCTGAAGGTTCTCAAGGGCGCCGCGATCGAGGCTGGCCGGGTGGGCGGCAGCTTTGACGGGGTCGCGGCGACGGCGGCTGGGAAAATACGCCGCGCCGGCGTCCCAGTTATCGCCGAGGTGCATGGCTTCTGCTTTACCGGCGCGCTCGAACTCGCGCTCCATTGCGACTTCATCTACGCAACGGCTGACGCAAAATTTGGCGACACGCACGCCAAATGGGGGCTGCGTCCCACCTGGGGCATGAGCCAGAATCTGGCGCGCGCAGTCGGCGTGCGCCGCGCCCGGGAACTGTCATACACGGCGCGCACCTTCTCTGGCGCTGACGCCGCGAGGTGGGGGCTCGTGAACGAGACTGCGACGGATCAACCGGCGCTGCGTAAATTGGTCGACGAGCGAGCCGCCGTCATCGCGGCCGCAAGCCGTGGCGCCGTCGCAGCCTACAAGAAACTCTATGCCGTGCACGAGGAAGATATGGGCCTTGCGGCGGCGCTCGCCGAGGAACTGCGCCTCGACTTCCCCGAGATCAATGACACCATGTCGCGGCTCGGCGCGTTTGGCGCATGAGCCGTCCGAGATTGCTCGTTGACTTCGTCGCCGATCCGGTTTGCCCGTGGTGTTACGTCGGGCTCGCCGCGCTCCTTGCGGCGATATCCGATCTGTCTACGGATCACGAGGCGCTGATACGCTTTCGAT
>CAZSBU010000388.1:0-1323 GCA_964605055.1 uncultured Caulobacterales bacterium
TCGGCGCCTTCATCGACAGGTTTCAGGCGGGCGAGCCGATTTCTTGAGGCCTCGCTGGCAAGCGCTGGGGTCGGCCCACGGAATATTTCAGGGAAAGGTTTGGCCCTGAGCTGCCCGTTCGCATAAAGCCGCTGGCGTCTGAGTGTCCGGGTTGGGTTCGGCGCGCCGGGCCAAGGGCTCACCTAACGCGCTCTTACAGCCACGCTGTCGCGAACGAAACGATCTCGTGCGCATCTACGAGAATAGAGGGCGCCGAGCCGCCCAAGGTCGGCGCTGAGGGAAGTGCGCGTACGGTAGAGCGTCAATATCGAATCTGCTCCGTCGCGCGCACAGTTTCGTCGTCGCCTTGCCGCCTTCGCAACAACAGAATTCCGGTGATCGCCGCCCAAACGAACAGGCCGGCGAAGCCGATGCGTTGGCCCCATCCGGGCATGACGAGCCCCGTCGCCTGGAAGACGACCTGCCACAGCGTGCTCACGGCCATGAAAAGGCTGAACCAAGGCGTAAGCCGCGCCCAGATCGGCAGTCCAAAGGATTTGAACATCGGGCCAAGCAAGAATAGCGCGGCGAGCCAGGTCACGCCGGTTCCCATGGCGCCGATAGCGTGAAAGACGGAAACCGGCGCCCGAAGATCGCTCATATCGACCGGCGCAAACCCCGAAAGCGCCATGAAGAGCCCGCTGCCCATGAGAAGCACCGGTCCCGTCCGCCGCGCCAAACCGAACAATCCGCATGCGAGAACGAAAATAAGCGCGCCCGGCGCGATCAGGCCTAGAATGTTGAAAGCGGTCGCGTAAGGGGCGCCGATGGCGCCGAGTTCGCTTACGGCCTTCGTCGCGTGAGTGTACCCGTCCGTGCGCAACGCAGCGAAGCCGATCAGGCTCGCACCGAACAGCAGTCCAGCTAACGGTCCCGAAAGCCAGACAACTGCGGGCGCGCGCGATGGGTGTCCTGATGTCGTCACGGGAAGCCCTCCTTGAACACTCATGTAATTAGCGTAGGCTAATTATATGAGCAAGTCCGATTCCGCCCTTCCGCTTGCGACGGATCTTACGATTGCGTCCGCCCGGCTCCTGAGATGGTTGCGCGCGATTGATCCCGCGCCCGCTTTCACGCCTGCACAAGCGTCGGCCATGGCCGTGATCGTGCATTCAGGGGGGATCACCCCATCGCTCCTCGCGGAGCACGAAGGCGTGAAACGCCCAACGATGAGCCGCTTGATCGACGAGCTCCTTGCGCTTGGCGTCGTCGAGCGGCGACCCCATGAAGCAGACCAACGCTCGTCCATCATCGTGGCGACGAAAACGGGGATCTCGCTATGGC
>CAZSBU010000388.1:1333-1579 GCA_964605055.1 uncultured Caulobacterales bacterium
GTCAGGATCGCCGCGCCCGACCGCTCGCTGATCGGATCGCCGCATTGTCGGACGCGGAAGGTCGAGTGCTCAAGGCCGCCGCACCGATCTTGCTGGCGCTGTCCGATTTCGATCGACAGACGTGATCTCGAAGGTCGCGCAGAGCAACTGGTTTCGGCGATTTTGTGCCGCTTGCAGGGGCGTGGGCGGGTCTCCCGAATTAACGGGTCCGGCCCCGATTAAAACGTCACGCCGCCTTTTCCACCA
>CAZSBU010000389.1:0-1571 GCA_964605055.1 uncultured Caulobacterales bacterium
TATTGAACCCCGATACGCGCGCGCTTGTTGCCGACCGTGCGCTTTCCGTCTGGGTGCGGGCCGATGTGGATACCATTCTGCGGCGCGCCGCCAAACGCGACACCCGGCCCCTGCTGCGCGGCGACAATCCGCGCGCGACGATCGAGCGACTGCTCGAGCAGCGTAAACCGATCTATGCGACCGCCGACATTGTCATTGACAGTGAGCCGGGTCCGCACAAACGAACCGTGAAGTTGATCGCCGAGGCATTGATGCGTCATCCTAAAGCGGAACTGGCGCCATGACCGGCAGCCCAACCCCTCGGATGATCCGGGTCGGTCTCGAAGGACGCGCCTATGACGTCGTCATCGGAAGCGGGCTGCTTTCGCAGGCGGGCGTCCATCTTGGCCCGCTGCTGTCGCGCCCGTCCTGCGTGATCATCGCGGATGAGAACACCGACGCCGCGCACGGGGAGCGCCTTCGTCACGGCCTGCGTCAAGGCGGCATCGACTGCCGGACGATCGTCCTCGCTCCGGGCGAGCAATCCAAATCATTCGCCGCGCTTGAACGGCTGCTTTCAATGCTCATCGACAATGGCGTGGAGCGCGACGACATGATCATCGCCCTCGGCGGCGGCGTCATCGGCGATCTTACGGGGCTGGCTTCGGCGCTTCTGCGGCGCGGTTGCCGCTATACGCAAATACCGACGTCGCTGCTCGCCCAGGTCGATAGCTCCGTCGGCGGAAAGACGGCGATCAACATGCCACAAGGCAAAAATCTGGTCGGGGCGTTTCACCAGCCTGCCCTCGTCCTCGCCGATATCGATACCCTCGCGACGCTGCCGCATCGCCATCTCATCGCGGGGCTGGCGGAAGTCATGAAGTATGGCGCTATCGGCGATGCCGGCTTCTTTTCATGGCTGGAGGCCAACCTTGACGCCGTGCTTGGCGGCGATCGCCCGGCGTGGTCGATTGCGGTTGAACGGTCAGTCGCGATGAAGGCCGAGATTGTCGCCCGCGACGAACGAGAGCGGGGCGATCGGGCGCTTCTCAATTTCGGGCATACCTTCGGGCATGCGCTCGAATCCGCAACGGGCTTTTCAGACCGGCTTCTCCATGGCGAAGCCGTCGCGGCCGGCATGGGAATGGCGTTCGACTACGCCGTGCGCCTCGGGCTTTGCCCTGCGCCCGCCGCCGGGCGCTTCAAGGCCGCCTTGCGCCGGGCCGGACTGCCCGACGGGCCCGCGGGCATCGTCGGCGCGGCCGGCGTCAGCGCCGAGGCGTTCGTCGCGCTGATGATGCAGGACAAAAAGGTCGCGCAGGGCGCGCTCAACCTTGTGCTCGCCCGCGATATCGGCGCCGCCTTTGTGTTCAAAGGCGCTTCAGTAGATGACCTGACAGCATACCTCCGGTCGGCCGGGCTTGCCTGATCAGGCCCACCACCGCTTCATCGACCCATTAAACGAGACACGGAATGGACAACCCCAATCTGCCCTTGATCGCAATCTTCGTTGTCGTGCTGCTGATGATGTCGGCGTTTTTCTCCGGGTCCGAGACGGCGCTGACCGCGACGTCGCGCGCGCGCATGCACAA
>CAZSBU010000390.1:0-1535 GCA_964605055.1 uncultured Caulobacterales bacterium
CGGGATTGGAGCGCGCGATTGGACCTTCTGGCGGAGATCGTCATCGGCTTCGGCGGATGGGCCGCCTTCGCCGGCGTCGCCTTCCTGTTGGCGCGCTACCACTTCCACGACCTGCACGAGAGCCCGACGCGCGGCTGGTGGGTTGCGCAACTGAAGCATGACAGCTTCGGGCGGCTCTACCGCACGCTGCTGGCGCGCGCGCTCGACTGGCTCGACGCGCGGCTCTCGCGCGACTGGCCGGCCGACCCGCCGGGAACCCCGCTCAATCAGCGACTGCCGCGAACCGAGCCGGGGCGCGCTTGGAGCCACGGTCTGCTCGACTTTTGCCTGCTGATGGCGGTCGCCTACCCGATCCTGAGCGTGTTCGTGTCTTGGGCGTGGACTGGAAACGAGACCGGGTTGGGCGCGCTGACCGTCTTAAAAGAAGACGAGGGCGGATGGGTTCGGGCTATTGGGTTGCTTTCTTTCGGACTCTGGTCTTTTATGTTTTACAAGTTAGGGCCAATGATTGGACCTCGCAACCGACTGAAATTCGCGATGATAATTGGCGCGGCGTTAATTTTTCATCCATCAACACTGATATCTGGAGGTGCATTCTTCTGTGCGGCTTTCGCCGTAATGACAGGTTCAGGCGTATTTGCAATTGCATTCGCCTTCACAGGCGCCTTTGTCATTGCAATCGGAAACACTGTTGAAAGTAATCTATTTTTTTCGCAACAAACGTTGAATTCTACCCTAATTTTAGGGACTCTTTTGTTGATATTAGCTTTTGGTGCAGGTGTCGGGGCGCTAACTACTATAACTTCATTTATAAACGATATTTTTAGTCAGGAAACCGGGCGGCATCGTCTCATTTTGTCAATATATTTATCAATCTTATTCACTAGCATTGCGGTGACAGTAGTCTTTGTTCCTTCGCTGCGAACTGATGCCGAAGCCGAAGCTGACGCGGTGATTATCCTATTCGTTGGCTTTCTTCCGCTGCTCAACGCCGCCGCCGATTTTGGCTCGATCGGGCTCACGCGCTGGTGGTTGCGCAAGGGGCTGCGGGGCAATCTGCCGCTGAACGCCGTCGCCGACGCGCTCGCGGCGGTGGCGATCCTGTTCCTGCTCGGCTTCGCGATGATCGCCGTGATCCACTTCATCCGCCCGCAGGACGGGCGGGCGCTCGCCGATCTGCCGTCGATCTTCGCCGATCTGCGCGGGCCGGCGGCGGCGAACTATTACTGGCTCTATTTCTGCTTCTTCTCGACATTGCTGCCGACAGCGCTGCACGGGGTCGTGGCCTGCTTCGGGGTGTTCACGCTGATCTCGCGCCGCCTGGGGCGCCCCATCGCCTCGGGATTGATGTCGCAGAGCACGCAGACCGCCCGTTTCGCATCCCTCGCCTTCTCCATATGCGCAGCAGGAGCGGTGGCGGTTCCGGTCGGGCTGATCTGGCTCGCGCTCGTCCATTTGGGACGACCGGCGCTCGACGGCGCCCTTTGGGTGTTCGAGGGGTTCGCGCGGATGATTGGCGCGATCTGACCAGCGCG
>CAZSBU010000391.1:0-531 GCA_964605055.1 uncultured Caulobacterales bacterium
CGCGAAGGGGTCGAGCTTGGTCATCTCCGCCGTGGCGAGAATCGTTTCGCCCTCCTGACGATCGACAAGGTCTCTGTCGTCCCGCAACTCCGATCATGGGCAACGACGATAGGTTGAGCGTATGCGCGCACCGCCGTCTCCAACAAGTGGGCGGTGGACCGGCACGAAAGGCGCATCCGGCGCCGCGCGCCTTTTGGACGGGGAGCGGGCGAAAGCCCTTTCGTCCTAAACGCCCCATACCCGCTCACAAGGTCACATAGCGGGTCGCTGGGTCCTCACCGGTTGAGCGGCAGGAGCGCCCATACTAGTAAACGCGCGTCAAGCCCGCATCCTGAGCAAGAACCGCGTCTCGCTATGGCCTCAGGTTTTTCGCTACGTCGATCGTGACGACGGGTCCTGCGCGACCGGCTCTGGTAATGGTCGCGCCTATGGAGCAGCTCTTGGATGGAGGGATTCTCAGTGGCGCCACATGATCGGCCTCAGTTGCCTCTTCTGAGAATGGCGGACGGATAATCGGCCACGGAACCGCCC
>CAZSBU010000391.1:541-1521 GCA_964605055.1 uncultured Caulobacterales bacterium
CTCAGTTGCCTCTTCCTCGTTCTGTTCCGCATGGGCGGCAGCCCAACGCACACATGAACGCTGCACCACAATCTGAGTCGCTGCGAGATTATCCATTTTTAAAGGCCGCGCTAGAAGATATCGCCGAAATACAATATTGCGCGCAACGTCAGCGAACAAGCAGGAGGCATGAGATATGCCTTATGTTCGATGCGCTTGAATTCTTGTTTTATGAAATTCTATTAGCCGGCGAGAAAGACATTTATAAAAGTGGCCAAAACACCATCGGATTTGATGATGCACTTAGTGAATGCACACGCATTGGCATTGAAATTCCACTGATTGGCGCAGTTCGTCAAATCCAGAAACAGCGAGGTGACGCTAAACATCATGCGCAACAGCCAGATCAGGAAGATTACAAGCGTGTTCTAGCAAATTTTTCGATTATTGTATCGCGTCTGATTATTGAACAATTTGAAGATATTATTAAAGAAATCATTCATAAATTGCCATTGATGACACATGAGCTTGCGTTGTTTGAAACTTACAGACGCCGACGCAATCATAATTGGGAGCAGGCTTATCGTTTTGCCCTTGGAGCGCTGTTAAGGAAGCACTGGAATTTGTTCGGAAATAGGCGAGATCGACCATTTGCGTTCGCGGCCGGGCACGTCTACCAGCTTTCTGTGCTTGAGGAAGATATTGCAGACGCCAACTACGAACTCGCCCCTATTGAAGCCGCCGATGCACTAAAATCTCTAGCATCGGTGCTAAGACACGCAATCGATGCTCGTGAATGGGATCAAGCTACGCAATTGGCAGCTTCTGCTTATTCGAAGACGGATCGACTCGTGCCAGGCATTTTCGAACCTGACAAAGCGAAGCGCTTGTCTTCTAAATTGTTTCAGCCTGCACATTTTAAGTACGGCAAGCCGATGAGCTGGTCCAGGGTCTGGAGCCGTTCAGGCTCAGAAGAAGAAAACTTCATCAATGAAATAAAG
>CAZSBU010000392.1:0-632 GCA_964605055.1 uncultured Caulobacterales bacterium
CGAGTTCCTGACCGATACGCGCGGATCGGGCGTGATGAACCGCTCTTACCTGACGCACGCCCCCTATAAGGGCGCAATCGAAGGCCGCCGCAACGGCGTGCTCATCTCGACGGGCGACGGCGAGGCGGTGCCCTTCGCACTGTGGAATTTGGAAGATCGCGGCGTCATGTTCATCTCACCGGGTGAGAAGGTCTACCAGGGCATGATCATCGGCGAGAACGCCAAGGATGACGATCTCGACGTCAATCCGCTGAAGGCCAAGCAACTGACCAATATCCGCGCCGCCGGCAAGGACGAGGCGGTGCGCCTGACGCCGCCGCGCCGGCTCTCGCTCGAACAGGCGATCAGCTACATCGACGACGACGAACTCGTTGAAGTGACGCCAAAATCGATCCGCCTACGGAAGAGAGCGCTCGAGCCTCATCTGCGCAAAAAGCGGGCGAAAGACAAGGAATAGAGACAGCTTCGCCAGCAATGAGAGCGTTAACACGCACTTTAATACAATAATTCTCATGCCCACCCTTTTGGGTGGTGCGCAGCGAGCGCCCCTTGATGTAACAAGGGACGCGCCGACGGGGGAGTCCACAAAGAGACGCGCCTTGCGCCGCCATGCATCCCTCCCGCATGGCGGC
>CAZSBU010000392.1:642-1519 GCA_964605055.1 uncultured Caulobacterales bacterium
GCCGCCTCTCTCTTGAGGCGCGTCCCATCGCCCCGTGACGCCCCTGTCGGCGCCTTCGGGATCAGCCGAGGCGACCCTGCCGCGACCGGCCGGCAAGCAGCCGATCGAGCGCAAAGCGATCGTCGCTCATGAATGCGATGATGATCAGCGAAGCGACGGCGACAGTCGTTGACGGGAAGAACAAGACTTGGCGGCTCTTCTCATCAAGCAGATAGAGCCCGAGCGGATCGACGAGGTACTTCCATATCGCGGCGGCGCCTGCGACGAGGACAAGCGCTTGCAGAGGATAAACGATACGGCGCGCGAGCCCCAGAATGACAAGCGCGCCGAGCGCAACCTGCGCCAATCCGAGCGGGGCTTGCAGCGTTTCTGCGCTCAGCACGCCGCCGTAATATTTGTTCGAAACGCCAATCGCGGCTTCCGGCGCCTGCGCCTTGATCAGGCCCCAGATGATCAGGAGCGCGCCGGTCGACGCGCGCAGCAACAGCAGCAGTATGGATTTCATGCCGAACCCCTCATATTTTCCCCTTCAACGATGAATGACCGGACCGATCCCTCTGCCCTGATGACATTCCCGACCGCAGAATGGCTGCGGTAGTGGACGCAGGCGACCCGAAAGCCGGCGCATCGGTTCACGATTGTGTTACCAGGCGCATTCACGCCAGCTGATAGCCGGGCGTAGAGGCGGCGATGGCCCGTTCCTCATCGTTCATGTCGGCCTCGATCGAGGCGAATAGCGGCGTCGACAGATAGCGCTCGCCCGTATCCGGCAGCATGCAGAGGATGACGGCGCCATCTTCGGCCTCGCGCGCGACGTCGAGCGCGGTGGCGAATGTCGCCCCGCCGGAAATGCCAGTGAAAATCCCCTCCTTCGCCG
>CAZSBU010000393.1:0-746 GCA_964605055.1 uncultured Caulobacterales bacterium
AGATTTGCTTTCGCTCGTGCGCCCCGTTGGTCTTGAAGAGGCCGGCCGCTTGCGCATTTCTGATGCGCTCGCGCAGCCGAGATTCCATATAATCGAGCTGCAGGTCGACGATAGGACTGTCGCGGCTGTTCTCCATATTGATGCAAGCGTGGCTGACCGTCGAGCGTTCGCGGTGGAAAGCCTCCGCGACTTCGTTAAGGGTCAACTGCCCCACCACATGCGCCAGATACATTGCCGTCTGACGCGCCCGGGCGAGCGGCGCGCCGCCGCGATCTGACGCCATCAACTCCGCATGCGCAATGCCATAAGCCTCGCAGACAATTTCCTTGGACATGCGCGCAATCAGTCGGCCCGAACCCTGCGAGAAACGCCCCGATTTCTTCGGCATACCACCTCCCATAGGGGGCGGGTTCCGCGCAAGAAATGGGCCCCGCTCCTTCGCAAACCTTAAGAGCAGCGGGGATGTGTAAGGACGGCGAGGTTTAAAGCGCCACACAACGCATTAACGATGAACTAGAGAGGCTGGTGCGCCAGTGATCAGGCAAGGAAGGAAAGCACCAACACGAGCGCCAGCAAAATCGCGGTCCACAGCGCCATAAATCCAATGGGCCATGATCGCGCGAGTTGTCCTTCCGGACCGTGCACGGAGTAAATCTGCTCCATCAATGCTTGTACGCGACCGCAAAAAATCCCCCATAGGGCGATCCATGTTGCGCGTGACGCACCAGTCGCCCAGCCGAGGAACG
>CAZSBU010000393.1:756-1515 GCA_964605055.1 uncultured Caulobacterales bacterium
TCGATCTACTCAAAAACAAAATCGAACCGAATCAACCAGTCGAAATCAAGATTGGTCGAGCGAACTTCCGCCGGATACAGCTTGAACTTAACGAGCAGCGCGAAAGCGAGCGTCGCAAAAAGGAGAAGCTGCATCTGCGTAACCACATGGCCGGCTGTATAGGGCTCGTAATCAACCTCATAGGGAAGCAGCGAATAGAGCGCTTGAGGAAAGACGCCAAAGCCAATGCACATGGCTGCCGCAAGCCCCATCGCCAGCAGCATTTGGGGCGGAGCCTCCTTGGGCCGTTTGCCGCTGTCATGGCCGAAAAACGCGAAATACGGGATCTTGATACCTGAATGTTCAAGCACGCCAGCCGAGGCGAAGAGCAGCGCGAGCCATACCCAGAGCATTCCTTCATAGCCCACGGCCGACATGGTGAGTGACTTCGCCACGAAGCCCGAGAAGAGCGGGAAGGCGGAAATCGACATCGCGCCAATAATGCAGAATACAGCCGTCGCCGGCATCGTCCGGTACAATCCGCCGAGATCGGTCGCCTTGGCGCTGCCGACGCGGTAGAGAACCGCGCCCATGCTCATAAAGAGCAGCGCCTTGTAAATGATGTGGACGAAGGCGTGCGCCGCAGCGCCGTTCAGCGCGAGCTCGGTTCCGACGCCGACAGCGCACACCATAAAGCCCACCTGGTTGTTAAGGCTGTACGCAAGCACCTTCCGCAGGTTGTTTTCGATGAGGGCGAAAAAGACAGGGAAAATAGTCATC
>CAZSBU010000394.1:0-1501 GCA_964605055.1 uncultured Caulobacterales bacterium
ACGGCGTGCTTCAACCTCTCCCGCACCTGACCGAGCGGCGTCGCAAGGAGCGCGCCTTGTTCCTGACGCCCGTCTAATCGGGTAGCGCTTGCGCGGCGTCACGGGCTCGCCTTTATAGCGTGGGTGAGCAAGTGGAGCGACGGATATGGATGTCAGGGCGGCAGTGGCGTTCGAAGCGGGCAAGCCGCTCGTCATCGAGACGGTGCAGCTCGAAGGCCCGCGCGCTGGCGAGGTGCTCGTAGAAATCAAGGCAACCGGCGTCTGTCACACCGACGAGTTCACCCGCTCCGGCGCCGATCCGGAGGGCGCCTTTCCGGCGATACTCGGACATGAAGGGGCCGGCGTCGTCGTGGAAGTTGGACCGGGGGTGAAGGGCCTTGCGCCCGGCGATCATGTCATTCCTCTTTATACGCCAGAATGCCGCGAATGCGACTATTGCCTGCATCCGAAAACCAATCTCTGCCAGAGCATCCGCGCAACGCAAGGCAAGGGCGTGATGCCTGACGGGACATCCCGATTTTCCTACAAGGGCCAGCCGATCCTCCATTACATGGGCACGTCGACCTTCGCGAACTATACAGTGCTGCCCGAGATAGCCTTGGCGAAAATCCGCAAGGACGCGCCGTTCGATATCGTATGTTACATTGGCTGCGGCGTGACGACCGGTATCGGCGCGGTTATGTTTACGGCGAAAGTCGAGCCGGATACGGTCTGCGTCGTCTTTGGTCTTGGCGGCATCGGGCTGAACGTCATTCAGGGTCTGAAAATGGTTGGCGCCCGGCAGATTGTCGGCGTCGACATCAATCCGTCGCGCCGCGCCATGGCGGAATCATTCGGCATGACGCATTTTGTCAACCCCAAAGAGGTCAAGGGCGACCTCGTTGGTCACCTCGTTGAGCTGACCGGCGGGGGCGCTGACTACTCTTTCGAGTGCATCGGCAACGTGACGACCATGCGTCAGGCGCTGGAATGCTGCCACAAGGGCTGGGGCGAAAGCGTCGTTATCGGCGTAGCGGGGGCGGGGCAAGAAATATCGACCCGACCGTTTCAACTTGTGACGGGGCGCGTGTGGCGCGGGTCAGCGTTCGGCGGCGCGCGCGGGCGCACGGACGTACCGAAAATCGTCGACATGTATATGGACCGGCGCATCCGCATCGATGAGCTTATCACCCATCGCTTGCCGCTTGAGCGCATCAACGACGCTTTCGATCTTATGCATCGAGGCGAAAGCATTCGTTCGGTCGTCATTTACTAATCGCGACCGGTAGTCGTATCGGAGCAGCAAATGGAAGAAATCAGCCGAGCAAAAAGCTTCGGCGGCGTACAGTCGGTGTTGCGCGCGCAAAGCGGAACATTGCAAAGCTCGACCCGATTCGGCGTCTTCCTGCCGCCGGGGGAGGGACCTTTTCCAGCGCTTTTCTGGCTGTCAGGCCTAACGTGCACAGAGGATAATTTCATCGCCAAGGCGGGGGCGCAGCGCGCGGCGGCCGAGCATGGCTTT